>JANXSZ010000035.1 GCA_025356445.1 Betaproteobacteria bacterium
CACTTGGCGCGGCGCTTTCACGGGCTGGGCATACTGGCGAGCTGACCGTGCATTCGGACCAGGGCTGGCACTACAAGATGCAGCCCTATCGGATGATGCTTGCGCGTTACGGTGTCACGCAAAGCATGAGCCGCAAGGGTACCGCCTCGCGCTTCGGCCAAAAGCTATGACCAGTCATCGGGTGGGTGGCCTGATCCCAGCATTTTCCGAAACACACGGCTACGGTTCTTCGCTGCTCTTGTATCGTATTTTGAGAAGGCGAGGCCACGTAAATGGTGTGTCAAATTTTCAGAAGTCGTCTTGTTAGCAGCGTTGGGAAATCCTGTCGATGCGAAGCAATGACGTACACATAAACGTCACTGTCAATTCGCCGATAAACCAGCTTGTGGTGTGACGTAAAAACGGTTTTGTACTCAAAGATGCCAACGGAGGCAAGCTCCTGAACGGGCGCCCCAGTCAAAAGTCCTGTGTCAACCAGTGCAAGTTTTTCGAATATTTCGTTTTCGGCATTGAGCCAGTCAGTCTCGCTCCACTTGTTGAGCATGTACTCCTGAAGCGAGAGCAAGTCTTCCTGTGCTTCGGGAAGAATGATGATGGCCATTACTTGCGGCGCTGGCGAGCTGCTGCCAGTTGCGCCCGTGACTCGGCAACGGAAATGCCTCTGCCTTGCAAGCGATCTTTTTCACCCAAGGCCATGACCTTCAGTGCGGCAATCAGTGATTCCTTTTCTTGGTATTGCTTGACGCTTTCAATCACCATGCTGGCTTCGCCATTCTGGGTGATGAAAAAAGGCGTGCCGTTCATCTCCAGGTCTTCGGAAATCTGGGCTGCATGGCTTTTCAGGTAGGAGATGGATTTAATGTTGGCGGCGTTCAGCATACCGATCCTTGAATGTCATTAAGTCTGAATTTAGGACCAAATTCAGTTGAAGTCAAGCGCGTATGCCAAAATTGAATCGCTAGCTTTCCAAGAAAATGGGGGCACAATATCATTCACTTAGGTCATCCACTTCACCCCACTTTTTTAATTACTGGAATGTGTGAAAGTGAGCGTTGGTGCGGGTTTGCGGGCGATTTACCCCAAAGTGGGTTCGATCCCCGCCAGCGGCACCAATTGGATTTTTTTTAGCGTCCTACAGAGTCTCGAAACCCGCATGCTTACTGGCATTGCGGGTTTTTTGTTGTCCTATCTGGGTTATATGAAGCGGCGACATTCCAGCAAACGTTGGTTGGTGGGTGCCTGGAGGCAAATGACGTTGCTGTTGAGCATCCACCTTGTCGTTTCTCTGGCTGAGCGCCAAGAGTGCAAATTCTCTAGCGTACGCGGCTGGAGCGCAACAACATGGAAATGGTGTTGGCTGCCTCACGCAAAGCGGGCAGCATGGTCTGCTGCATGGTCTCGGCGCTGCTGCGGTTGGCCTGACCTGAAATGTTCAGCGCCGCCACCGTCACACCGGCCTGATTGAACACCGGAGCGGCCATGGAGATCAGGCCCTCTTCCAACTCCTGGTCTACCAGGCACCAGCCCTGGGTGCGCACCTGCTGCACCTGTCTCAGCAACGCTGCTGGGTCGGTCAACGTATGGCTGGTGCGCGCCTGCAGATCACTGGTGCGCAAATGATCTTCCACTTCGGTATCGTGCAAACCCGCCAGCAGCACCCGGCCCAGGGAGGTGCAGTAGGCCGGCAAACGCGAACCCACGCCCAGATTCAGCGACATGATTTTGTGCGTATGCACACGCAGCACGTAGACGATGTCGCTGCGGTCCAGCACGGCGGCAGAGCACGACTCTTTGACCTGGTCGGCCAGGCGCTCCATCACCGGCTCGGCCAGGTTCCAGATCGGCAAGGACGACAGATAGGCAAAGCCCAGCTCCAGGATGCGCGGCGTGAGGTGGAAATACTTGCCGTCGCCGTCCACATAGCCCAGGGTTTGCAAGGTCAGCAGGATGCGGCGTGCTCCGGCGCGAGTCAGGCCGGAGCTGGCCGCCACCTCGCTCAGGGTTTGCTGTTGGGCCTGCGCATGGAAGGAACGGATCACCTCCAGCCCACGGGCGAACGACTGCACGTAGCTGTCGCCGGGCTCGGGCGTGCTCTTCGACCGGACTGCGGAATTTGCCATAGTCAGTGAAATCTTTTAAAATTCATTATACGAACATTTGTTCTTATTATGAACAACGAGACACCGCACCCTTTGCGGAAACTATTGCAGGAGTGTGCGTGTGATCAACAAAATCGCCGCCTCGGTCGCCGAGGCATTGTCAGGTATCCAGGACGGAGCCACCGTGCTGATCGGTGGCTTTGGCACCGCCGGTATCCCCAACGAACTCATTGACGGTTTGATAGACCAAGGTGCCCGCGACCTGACCGTGGTCAACAACAACGCGGGCAACGGCGAGTCCGGGCTGGCCGCGCTGCTCAAGGCCGGGCGGGTACGCAAGATCATCTGCAGCTTTCCGCGCCAGGCCGACAGCCAGGTGTTTGACGGCCTGTACCGCAGTGGCCAGCTGGAACTGGAACTGGTGCCCCAGGGCAACCTGGCCGAGCGCCTGCGCGCCGCCGGGGCGGGCGTGGGTGCATTCTTTACCCCCACCGGCTTTGGTACGGAACTGGCCAAAAATTCCGACGGTAGCCTCAAGGAAACCCGCGTCATCAACGGCAAGCCGTACGTACTGGAGTACCCGATTTACGGCGATGTGGCGCTGATCAAGGCCGAGAGCGGCGACCGCTGGGGCAATCTGGTCTACCGCAAGGCGGCGCGTAACTTTGGCCCGGTGATGGCCACTGCTGCCAAGCACACCGTGGCCACCGTGCATTCCATCGTGGATCTAGGCACGCTGGACCCCGAGGCCATCGTCACGCCCGGTATCCACGTATTCAAGATCGTCCAAATCGACCACGTGGCCACCCAAGCCGGTGGCTTCAAACACGCCGAATAGGCCGGAAATACAGCATGAGCAGCTACCAAAAACGCAGCAAAGACCAACTCGCCCAGCGCGTGGCGCAAGACATCCACGACGGGGCCTACGTCAACCTCGGCATCGGCCAGCCCACCCTGGTAGCCAACCACATTCCGGCCCACCGGGAAGTGGTGCTGCACAGCGAAAACGGCATCCTCGGCATGGGCCCGGCCCCCGCTGCGGGCGAGGAAGACTACGACCTGATCAACGCGGGCAAGCAACCGGTGACCTTGCTGGATGGCGGCGCGTACTTCCACCACGCTGACAGCTTTGCCATGATGCGCGGCGGCCACCTGGACATCTGCGTGCTGGGCGCGTTCCAGGTTTCGGCCACGGGTGACCTGGCCAACTGGAGCACCGGCGAGCCAGGCTCCATCCCTGCCGTCGGCGGCGCCATGGACTTGGCCATCGGTGCCAAACAGACCTGGGTGATGATGGATTTGCTGACCAAAAAGGGCGAAAGCAAAGTGGTCCAGGCCTGCAGCTACCCCTTGACCGGTATCGCCTGCGTTAAGCGCATCTACGCCGACTTGGCCACACTGGAATGCACGCCGCAAGGCCTCAAGCTGATCGACAAGGTAGAGGGGCTGGCGCACGCCGAGCTGGAGCGTCTGGTGGGTTTGCCCATCCAAGCCTGAAAACCACCGTTGACCACCATCGGCTGGCGCTTTATCAACAAGCTGATGAAAGAGCAGTACGGCGTGGACTCCATGCCCCTGGGCATGGATTGACACCGAAGTAGCACCTGGCCAGGGCTGCATAAACCTTCTGCTTCTGACCCCGTTGGAAAATGGGGGCATTACCTTGCACGGAGTACGCCGCATACAATCAGAGCGAAGAACGAGTGTCAAATGCCAGTGACAAATGACACTTTGATACATGGTGGTGCTTATGGTGGTACTTAGCCAAACATAAATCATTGAACCCCATCGCCATGGAGGGTTCAAGTCGTTTTGTGGCTCCCGCCAGCGCGCCAAGTGGATTTACCAACAGCAGCCTACGGATTCGGACGCTTGCAGTCCCCAGGCTTGGAGTTTGTATGACGGCATTGATGATGTTCTGGTCTGTGCTCGCAGTCGCTGCTTTGGCGGTCGCGGTCATCACCAGAATCACCCCTTTGATTATTTCAGCCTTTGGCTTTGGCTGTGCCGCTGCCTTGGTTTGGCTCGACTACGGGTTTGCGTACCAAGCTGGTGTGGCCGTGCTGCTGCTGATGGTGGGTATTTTTCTGTGGGCCCGCCAAGTCAAAATTCCGCAGGAACACCACAACGAAGCTGGCCCCTCACGTTTGAGCGGTATGGGCGCACTGAGCAATTTCAGCGCCTTTAGTGATGAGTCCGATGAAGTCAAGGTCGACAAATGGGATGACACTGAGACCACTGTCGTATTCCGTGGCCGCGTTTGGAAAGCCAAACTGGCCAAAGGGGCGAGGGCAGAGTCGGGCCTCTACAAGGTGCGTGAAGTCAGAGACGGCAAGTTGGTGCTCGACGAAGTGATCGACTGAGCACCACCTCAGCTTGACGCTGGCTCAAGGCCGCGTCATCTTGCACTCCGTGCCCTGCGCCAGCTCATTGCCGGTGTACACCGCATCGGTGCGGAACCCGTAGTTCGTTCCCTCCCAGCCCGTTTTCACGGTCTTGCCGTCCACCGGCGCAATGGTGTTCACCACCTGGGGCAGCAGCAGCTGGTGGTCTTCTCCCCGCATCCGCACCGTGCCCACCACCGAGTCATAGCTCAAATCTTCCATTGCTCTGGCGATGCGCACCGGCTCCAGCGATTTCGCCTTGTTGATGGCTGTTGCCAGCATGTGCGTGGTGAACTCAATGCGTGGCGCTAAAAAGTCCTTGCCCGTCTTCAGTTTGTAGGCCTTGGACAGTGCTTCCGCCTTGGGCACACCTTCCTCACCGGGATGCCACTCTGCCACCCAGGTCAGCTGCCCGATTTTGGATTGAGACATCGCCAGCACCGTGCCAGGGATAGATCCTGCGCTATGGTTAAAGTAGCGCAGGTTATAGCCTGCGTCTCCCGCAGCACGCAGCAGCAGCGTCATGTCCTGCCCCCAGTTGCCGGTAATCAGGCTGTCGGCCCCGGTGGCTTTGACTTTGGAGATGTAGGGCGAAAAGTCTTTCACCCGGCCAATCGCATGCAAATCCTGACCGACAAATTTCACATCAGGCCGCGCCAAACCCACCATCTCTTGCCCGTAGCGCGCCCACTGTCTGCCATGCGCGTAATCCTGGTTCAGCAGATAGACGTTTTTGATCTCTGGCTGCTTCTTGATGTAGTTCGCCAGTGCCTTCATTTTCATCGCCGTGTTGGCCTCAAACTGAAAATGCCAAAAGCTACAGGCCTTGCCCGTCAGATCCGGGTCAATGGACGAATGGTTGAGGATCAGCACCGCTTTGTCGGGGTTGCGTTCGTTGTGTTTGGCGGCTGTCTGCACCAGTGCGGCCACCACCGACGAGCCTGAGCCACCCGTCAAAATCGCCCGCGCACCCTGGTCAATGGCCGCTTGCAGCGCAATTTGGCTTTCTTGCGCCGAGAGCTTGCTGTCGAATTGCAGCAGTTGGAGCTTGGTACCAGCCTTGCCATTGACCAGCACGCCGCCCTTGGCATTGATGTCCTCCACCGCGTACTGGATGTGGCTCAGCATCAGTTCACCCACGTTCGCAAATGGCCCGCTCAAGGGGTCGATATAGGCAATTTTGAAGGTTTCCTGCGCAAAAGCGGGTGTAGTCAGCAAAGCGGTAGCGGCAGCGACCGCAGTCAACAAGTATTTCATCAAGGCATCCTGGTCAAAGCAAACAAAGAAAAGAAGGGACAGCGTCAAAAAGACGGAAAAGAGAGATGAGGGCCGGTGTGTCGCGAAGGGCATAGCCATCGTCTACCGCGAGCGCTACATTGGCAAGCCACCCAAGAGCCCCAACGCCTAGCGATAACCCTGAGAGTGACGCCCTGGAGACAAGCATGCCGATCCCCCAAACCACCCCGCCCGCCATCCCCCACGCAGCCTCTCAACCTCTGCATGCCCACCTGCGTCGGCACGCCCAAGAGCGCCCTCACGCTGCCGCCATCCTCTGGTACGGTCACACCGTCACCTGGGCTGAGCTAGACTGCGCCAGTGATGCCTTCGCCGCCCGTTTGGCGGCGTTGGGTGTGCAAAAAGGTGACCCCATCGCCTTGTTCATGAACAACTGCCCGCAGTACGTGATGGCGCACTACGGCATCCAAAAACTAGGCGCTATCGTCTGCCCCTGTGGTCCGCTGTACAAAGAACACGAACTCGAATACCAGCTGAACGACCTGCAAGCCCGCGTCATCGTGGCCGCCGATGTGCTGCTGCCCATCGTGGACAAGGTGCGTGCCAAAACCGCGCTGGAACATGTTTTCGTTGTCCGCTACGGGGACTTGCTACCCCAGTTGCCTGGCCTGCCCACGGTGGATATTCCCGCTGAACTGTTGGCGATGCAAGCTGCCTCCTCACTTGAACCTACCCCCGCCGACACCGAAGACTTCCTTGCTGTCACTCGTTCCGGTGCCGCTTGTCCACCGGTTGATCTGGTGATGGACGACGTGGCCCTGATGACCTACACCTCTGGCACCACCGGCCTGCCCAAAGGCGCGATGCTGAGCTACGGCAATGCCCTTTTCAAAACCGCCGCTGCCGCTCAGTGCAATGGCGTGGGCTCTGCCGATGTGCTGCTGTCCATCGCCCCGCTGTACCACATCGCCGGGATGGTGATGGGCATCAACGTGCCGGTCTACACCGGGGCCACCAGCGTGCTGCTGTACCGGTTTGACCCCAGCGCCGTGCTACAAGCCGTCTCGCGCCACCGCGTCACCTGGTGGTACAGCATCGCCCCGATGAACGTGGCCGTGATGGCCGCACCTGGTGCGAAAGACCCGGCCCGCTATGACCTCAGCAGCTTGCGCATGAACCCTGTCACCAGCTTCGGCATCACCTTCACCGAAGCCCTGGCCCAGCAGTGGCGCGGGTTTGCCGTGAACTGCGCTTCTTTCGAGGCCGCCTACGGCCTGAGTGAAACCCACACCGTAGACACCTACATGCCGCATGACGCTGTTCGCTGGGGCGCACACGGCAAAGCCGTCCCTGGCAACACACTGCGCATCCTCAACCCTGACACGGGCATCGAAGTTCCTTGCGGCGAGGTGGGTGAAATCACCATCGAAGGCCCTGGCAACTTCAAGGGCTACTGGAACAACCCTGTCGCTACCGCCAAAACCCTGAAAGACGGCATCGTCTACACCGGCGACATGGGCCGCATGGACGTTGACGGCTACCTCACCTTCATGGGCCGGTTCAAAGAGATGATCAAAGTCTCTGGCTACAGCGTGTTCCCCGAAGAGGTAGAAACCTACCTCATCAAACACCCCGCCGTAGCCCAAGCCGCCGTCATCGGTGTGCCTGACGCGCAAAAGGGCGAAAGCATCCGTGCTTTCATCGTGCTCAAAGCCGGTCAACGTGTCGGTGTGGACATCGACGCTCCTGCCCTCATCGCCTGGGCACGCGACAACATGGCCAGCTACAAAGCCCCGCGTGACGTGCGTTTCATCGACGCGCTGCCCGCCACCGGGGCGGGCAAAGTCCTGCGCCGCCTGCTCAAAGACCTTTGAACGCCGCTCATCACCTCTGAATCCTTCCGAAAGCTGTTTGATGTTCCAGAAAATTCTGATCGCCAACCGGGGCGAAATCGCCGTGCGCCTGGTACGTGCCGTGGCCGACATGGGCATTCAAAGCGTGGCTGTCTACGCCCAGGACGACGCCCAAGCCCTGCATGTGCAAGCCGCAGACGAAGCCGTCGCACTGGGTCAACCCGGTGAGGCCCATGCCTTGGGTGCAGCCGCCTACCTCAACATCCCCCGCCTGATTGCCATCGCCCTGCAAACCGGCTGCGATGCCATCCACCCCGGCTACGGCTTCCTGAGCGAACGCGCTGATTTCGCCATTGCCTGTGCTGAGGCCGGTCTGTGCTTCATCGGCCCTACCCCCGCGCAACTGGCTTTGTTCGGCGACAAAGCCAGCGCCCGTGCCTTGGCCCTGACGCACCATGTCCCGCTGATGCCCGGCAGCCAAAGCGCCGTCACACTGGCCCAAGCGCAGGCCTTTTTTGCCGCGCAACAGCCAGCGTCTTCCGTGCAAATGTTGCCTGTCGGCATCATGGTCAAAGCCATTGGCGGCGGTGGCGGACGTGGGATGCGTGCCGTGTTGAGCGCTGACGCCCTGCCTGAAGCCTATGCCCGCTGCGTCTCCGAAGCCCGCGCCGCTTTCGGGGTGGACGGTGTGTACGTCGAGCGCCTGATGGCCAACGCCCGCCACATTGAGATCCAAATCTTGGGCGATGGCGAATCCGTCATGTCCCTGGGTGAGCGTGAATGCAGCTTACAACGCCGCTTTCAAAAACTCGTCGAAATCGCCCCCAGCCCCTCGCTGTCGCCCGCCTTGCGCGAACAAGTTACCGCCGCCGCACTGAAGCTCGCCCGTGCCGTCCATTACCAAAGCCTGGGCACTTTCGAGTTTCTGGTGGACGAAGCTTCCACCGATCTGCCCTTCGTCTTCATCGAAGCCAACCCGCGCCTGCAAGTCGAGCACACCATCACCGAAGCCGTCACCGGACTGGACTTGGTGCAGCTGCAAATCAGCGTGGCAGCCGGTCAAAGCCTGCAAACGCTGGGCCTCAATCCGGCTCAACCCCCGCAGCCCCAAGGCTTCGCTCTCCAGTGGCGTATCAATGCCGAGACGCTGGACGTCCAAGGCAACGCCCGCCCCACCAGCGGCACGCTGACGCGTTTTGACTTGGCCCAAGGCCCCGGTATCCGTGTCGATACCCATGGTTTTGGCGGCTGCACGCCTTCACCGCATTACGACACACTGCTGGCCAAGCTGATCGTCCACAGCCCTGGCACCTTCGTTGGGGCCGCCCGCCGCGCCCGCCGTGCCCTGGCCGAATGCCGCATTGAAGGCCTGGGCACCAATCTGCCTCTGCTGCAAGCCCTGGCGGCCAGACCCGAGTTCGACACGCAGCAGGTGCATACCCGCTTCGTGGAAGCGCATTTGGGCGAGTTGCTCGCCTCAGCCTCTGGGTTCAGCGTTGCTCCTGAAAAAGAAGCGACTCTAGCATGTCCCGTAAGCGATGAAGGCGTATTTGGCACCTCAAAATACGCACTTGACCCCTCTCAAACCGCCGTTTTGGCCCCCATGCCCGCCCGCCTCGTGCAGCTCAACGTGGCCGTGGGCGATGTGGTGCCCGCAGGCCATCAGGTGGCGGTGCTGGAGGCCATGAAGATGGAGCACCTGCTACTGGCTGATGCCCCAGGCCGTGTGCTGGACATCCGCGCCGCCGTGGGCGATTACCTGAGCGAAGGCCAGTCCCTGGTCGTGCTTGAGCCGGTAGATGCCGCCGTTATCGCCACCACCACCGCCCACGCCCTAGATCCCGACCACATCCGCCCCGATTTGCAACGCGTGCGCGACCGCCACGCTTTCACGCTCGATGCCAACCGCCCTGCAGCCGTCGCCAAACGCCATGCCCAGGGTGGCCGCACCGCCCGCGAAAACGTCGCTGACCTGTGCGATCTGGACGCCACCACAGAGGCCGTTGAGGGCAACGCCATCGGCAACTTCATGGGTAGCTTTATTGAATATGGCGCCCTTGCCATCGCCGCCCAAACCCGCCGTCGCGGCCTCGCTGACCTCATCGCCAACACGCCCGCCGACGGCATGGTGACGGGCATAGGTACGGTCAACGCTGCGCATTTCGGTCCCGAGAAGTCCCGCTGCATCGTCATGGCCTACGATTACACCGTGCTGGCCGGTACGCAGGGGATGCGCAACCACCACAAAAAAGACCGCATGCTGGCCTTGGCCCACCAGCTCAAGCTGCCGGTGGTGCTGTTTGCTGAAGGTGGCGGGGGCCGACCGGGCGACACCGACATGCCCATCGTTGCGGGTCTGAACAACCACACCTTCAGCCAGTTCGCCGCGCTCTCCGGCAAAGTCCCTGTGGTCGGCATCGTGCATGGCCGTTGCTTCGCAGGTAACGCTGCGCTCTTGGGCTGCGCCGATGTCATCATCGCTACGAAAATGAGCAATATCGGCATGAGCGGCCCCGCGATGATCGAAGGCGGCGGCTTGGGCCAGTTCAAACCCGAGCAAATTGGCCCCAGCGACGTGCAATCGCGCAACGGCGTGATCGACGTGCTGGTCGCCGATGAAGCCGAGGCCGTCGCCGTCGCCAAACGCTACATCGCGTACTTCCAGGGGGATTTGCCCACCTGGACATGCCCCGATCAGCGCCTGCTGCGCCAGGCTATCCCCGAAAACCGCCTGCGCGTCTACGACATTCGCCACGTCATGCAGGGTCTGGTGGACACCGATTCCCTGCTTGAATTGCGCGCTGGTTTTGGCCCCGGTATCCTCACAGCGCTTGCCCGTATTGCAGGACGTGCTATTGGAATAATAGCGAATAACCCCAAGCATTTGGGAGGAGCCATCGATGTGGACGCCGCCGACAAAGCCGCCCGCTTCATGCAGCTCTGCAACGCCCATGGCCTGCCCATGGTCTCGTTGATGGACACGCCCGGCTTCATGGTCGGCCCTGACATCGAAGCCCAAGCCCAAGTCCGCCACGTCTGCCGCCTGTTCGTGGTCGCCGCCCACCTGCAAGTGCCCTTCTTCAGCGTCGTCTTGCGTAAAGGCTACGGCCTGGGTGCCCAAGCGATGGCCGCAGGCGGCTTTGATGCGCCCGTATTCAACGTCGCGTGGCCCACTGGCGAATTTGGCGCGATGGGTCTGGAAGGCGCTGTGCGCCTGGGCTTTCGCAAAGAGTTGGAAGCTGCCGAAGAAGGCCCAGTGCGCGACGCGCTGTTCAAACAGCTCGTGGACGAGCAGTACAGCAACGGCGAAGCCATGAACATGGCCGCTACGCTGGAGATCGACGCCGTGATCGACCCAGCAGCGACGCGGGATTGGCTGATGAATGGGCTGGCTTCGGTGGGTAAGGTGGGTGAAGGCAGGGCTACGGGGGGGCGGTTTGTGGATACGTGGTGACGTGCTGCGGGCCAGCGCTTGGCGCACCTGCAAGATGCCGCTTAAACCAGCACCCCACCTGTTTGCGCCAAGGCATCGCGCAAATCACCGTCCAGCGTCGCCAAGGGCAGGCCTTCTCGCAAGGCCAGCTCCAAATACGATGCATCGTAAGACGACAAGTTGAATCGGCGGGCCAGATGCAGCGTATCCCCCAGTGCCCGGCTTGCGGTGCTGGTGTCGGTGGTGATGGGCATGAGGTGAAGCAAGCCCAGAAACTCGGCAACGCGGGCAACCGATACCCGGCCTTTGGCTTGGGATTTGAGGATGACGTTGGCGGCCTCCAGGCTCCAAATGCCGGGTACGAGGGCTTCGGCTTGCTCTAACAGCACAAGCACCTTGTCGGCATAGGCCAAGCGCTCAGCACTGCCATCCTCTAGCAGCCAGCGCATGACCACCGAGTTGTCCAGCACGAAGCGCATCAGTCGCGGCCTTCGTTCATCAGCGCCTTGATGTCTACCGGCGCACCTTGCGGCGCTTCCCGCATAAAGCGCCGCATGCGGCTTGCGGCTTCAGCACTAACACGATGGGCGCTTGAGCCTGTGGGGAGTAACTCAGCCACCGGTTCACCGCGTTGGGTGATCGTGAAGCCTTGCCCCGCCCCGACACGGCGCAAAATTTCCGCCAAATGGGTCTTGGTTTCGTATGTGCCAATGGCTTGGAGTGAGGGCATGGTGGGCTTTGGACAATGAGTAGACCAAATTGTAGACTTGTTGATGGTTTGCGTCAGAAACTCCCTTCCGCATGAAAAGGCCCGTCAAAACGGGCCTTTCATCTTTCACTCATCCAAACCGTCGCTCAGCTTAGAAATGAATCCCCCGCATCATCTGCGCCATCGCAATCGCTTCGGGTGACAGCGTAGGCTTGCCCAGCTTTTCGCCCCTGGCACCTTTCGCCGCCGCGCTGTCCGGGAACATGCGGAAGGTGGTGTTCATCAGGATTTGCGTGATGCGCGGCACGGCGGCGTGCAGCAGCTCTACCGAGATGCCCAGACGGGTGGCCACGCGCACGGGTTTGTCCACCACGGCTTGCACGATCAGGTCAGAGGCTTCGTCGGTGGACAAGAGCGGCATGCTGTCGTAAATCTTGGTCGGTGCGGTCATCGGCGTGCGCACCAGGGGCATGTTGACGGTGGTGAAGGTCACGCCCTGGTCGGCGAACTCGCTGGCGGCGCAGGCTGTCCACGCATCCAAGGCAGCTTTAGAGGCCACATAGGCCGAGAAGCGCGGCGCATTCACCAGCACGCTGATCGAACTGATGTTGACCACATGGCCCTTCTTTTTGGCGACCATGCCGGGCAGCAAGCCCATGGTGACGCGCAGTGAGCCGAAATAGTTGAGCTGCATGGTGCGCTCGTAGTCGTGGAAGCGGTCGTAGCTGGCCTCGATGGCGCGCCGGATCGAGCGGCCTGCGTTGTTGATGAGGAAGTCCACGCCGCCGTGCTCGGCTTCCAGCTTTTCAACCAGGGCTTTACAGCTTTCTTCGTTGGCGATATCGGCCGAGTAGGTGATGACGATGGCGTCTTTGCCTGCTGTACCCAGGATTTCTGCTTTGGCTTCGGCCAGCTTGGCCTCGTCGCGGGCGCAGATGATGGTGATGGCACCAGCTTCTGCGAATTTGGCGGCTGCAGCCAAGCCAATGCCGGACGAGCCACCGGTGATCAGCACCACTTTGCCGGCCACAGTGCCGCGCAGGGAATGGTCGATCTTGAGGGCTGGGTCGAGGTGGCGTTCCCAATAGTCCCACAAGCGCCAAGCGTAGTCGGCGAATTTGGGGCAGTCAATGTCCGAGCCTTTTAGCGCAGCGGTGGTGTCGCGGCAGTCGTAGCGGGTGGGGAAGTTGATGAAGGTGAACATGTCCTCGGGCAGACCCAAGTCCTTCATGATGGCCCCTTTCACGCGGCGTACCGGGGCCAGTGCCATCAGGCCCTTTTTGACCGATTTGGGGATGAAGCCCAGCAGTGCGGCGTTGATGAACAGGTTCATCTTGGGCGCGTGTGCGGCCCGGCTCAGGATGTCCAGCACGTCACCGACGCGGTAGCCTTCGGGGTCTACCAAATGGAAGCATTTTTTGTTCAGCTCGCCCTTTTGGTGGCTGATGTGGTCAAGGGACGCCACCACAAAGTCCACAGGGACGATGTTGATGCGTCCGCCCTCCAGGCCCACGCTGGGCATCCACGGGGGCAAGATTTGCCGCATCCGCTGGATGAGTTTGAAGAAGTAGTAAGGCCCGTCAATCTTGTCCATTTCGCCGGTTTGCGAATCCCCCACCACCAGCGCAGGGCGGTAGACCGTCCAGGGCATTTTGGCTTCTTTGCGCACGATTTTTTCGCTCTCGTGCTTGGTCATGAAGTAGGGGTGATCGATGTTTTCGGCTTCTTCAAACATGTCTTCGCGGAACACGCCTTCGTACAACCCGGCAGCGGCGATGGACGACACATGGTGCAGGTGCGTGGCATCAATTGCTTTGGCGAAGTCCACGGTGTTGCGCGTGCCGTCAATGTTCACGGCGACTTGGCTTTCCTCGTCGGCGCTCAAATCGTAGACGGCAGCAAGGTGGTAAAAATGGTCGATCTTGCCTTTGAGCTTCTTCACCTCGTCAGCGGCCACACCCAGTTTTTTGCTGGTCAGGTCGCCAAACACAGGTACGGCACGGGCGGTGGTGGTGCCCCAGTACTCGCGCAGCGCGGCGACTTTGCCTTCACTCTCCTTGCGCAGCAAGAAGTAAACGACCGAGCCTTTGCGCGCCAATAATTTTTTAACCAGCCGTTTACCAATAAAGCCAGTGGCGCCAGTGACGAAATACTGCATGTAAAAACCTCCAAGTTGTGCGCAGAATTGTGCCTAAGCCCGGTACCTAGCCAACACCGCACAAACCCGCGCCAGCCATAGAGCCACGCCTCTAGAGAGTTAGAAAGCCCTGTCTACAACAACCGGGTGCAAAGACTTACATTCGGTGTCACGGTTGCGGGCTTGCCCGCAGCACATTCAATTCAATCTACGTCCTGTCTGGAGAACCCCCATGGTCAAGAAGCTGCAAAAACTGTCTGCTACCCAAAAATCTGCCACGCCTTTGAGCGGTGCTGTAAAAGACTCGGCCCAACAAATTTGGCTCGCGGGTCTGGGTGCTTTTGCCAAGGCGCAAGAAGAAGGCGGCAAAGTGTTTGAAGCCTTGGTCAAAGAAGGCCTGGGCCTGCAGCGCAAGACGCAAGCCGTTGCCGAAGAAAAAATCTCGGAAACCACCAGCAAGCTGGCTGATATGGCCAATGGCCTGACCTCGGGTCTGACGGCCAAGACCAGCGGCATCACGTCCATGGCCACCGGCCAATGGGACAAGCTGGAAAACATCTTTGAAGACCGCGTGGCCAAAGCCTTGAACAAGCTCGGTATGCCTTCGTCCAAAGACGTGCAAGCTTTGGTGGCCCGCATTGACGAGTTGACCAAGACCGTGAACAAGCTGTCGGCCAAGCCTGCCGCTGCTAAGCCCGTGACGGCCAAGGCGGCTGCGGTCAAAGCCGAAGCGCCTGTTGTTGCTGCCAAGCCCGCTGCGAAAGCCCGCGTTAAAGCAGTCACGAAGGCCGCAGTGAAGGCCTCGACCAATGGCGCGACCAAGCCCGCTGCCACCCGCGCTGCGGTGCGCAAGGCTGAGCCTGCTATCGAAGTTGTAGCTGCTCCCGCAGTCTGATAGCGCGCACCAGCCACGTATGGGCTGAAAAGGGCACTGCGGTGCCCTTTTTTACGCCTGTCAGCCCTGTCTGGGTGAGCCCAGGGCGCTGGCGTCACCTGGTTTGTGGCAATAGATCACACCCATGCTCGCCATCCCTAATGCCTACGGTCACTGGACTGGGTTAAAGTCTGAACGCAACAACCAAGTGGAGCACTATGGCGAAAAAAGCGCCACGACGCACGGCAGAGAGGATTTTGGAGGTCACGCTGGACTTGTTCAACCGGTTCGGCGAACCCAATGTGTCCACCACATTGATCTCGGCGGAGCTGCACATCAGTCCCGGCAACCTTTACTACCACTACCCTGCCAAAGACGAGCTCATCAACTCGCTGTTTGACCGTTACGAGCGCGCCCTGAGCGAGCTGCTGAACGCCAGCGATGGTGTGCGCAATGTTGAAGACGCCTGGTTCTTTATGCACACGCTGTTTGAGTTGATCTGGCAGTACCGGTTTTTGTACCGTGACCTGAACGATTTGCTCAGTAAAAACCGCCGTCTGGAAACCCATTTTCAGTGGATCTTGAAAAACAAAACCCGTGCAGTGAAAAGCATGCTGGACAGCATGAGCCGCGCAGGTGCCGTCAGCATTGATTCCCGCGAGGTTGAGGCAACGGCCACCAGCATGGTGGTGGTGCTGACCTACTGGCTGAGCTTTGAGTACGTGCGTGACCCACGTCGTGCGCTGGAGCCTGAAAGTGCCCAGCACGCCTTATTACGGGGTGCGCAGCATGTGTTGAATTTGCTGGTGCCCTATTTAGAAGTGGGCCAACGTCAGCATCTATTGAGTTTGGTGGGTGCTTACCAGCAGCCTGCAACATCCCCCTAAAACACGGTCAACAAGGAGACAACCATGGCCAAATGGACCGCTTTTCCCTATGCAGGGGACTATGACTTCGATGCCACCAGTGTCAAAAAGAACTGGGCACGTCTGCATGTCGGCGATACCGAGCCGCTGCCCAAAGAGGCCAAGGTGCTGGACGCTTGGGCGCTGTTCCACAGTGGGGACTTTCAAAAAGCTGCTGAAGCAGGCCTGAAAGCGGGTGGGGCTGGCCTTACTGTCGCCAACAAAGCCACCTGCATCTACGCCAACTACCTGGAGACCAAAGAAAAAACCAAGCTCGACATGTTCATGGAGGTGGCCACCCGTGCCGAGGCACAAGCCGCTGAGGACCCTAAAAATGCCAATGCGTTCTACTGGCAGGCCTATGCACTGGGGCGTTATGGTCAGGGTATCAGCGTTGCAAAAGCGCTGGCCCAAGGTCTGGGTGGCAAGGTCAAAGCGGCGCTGGAAACCGCCATCAAGCTGCAACCCAAACACGCCGATGCCCACATCGCGCTGGCAGCGTTCCATGCCGAGGTGATAGACAAAGTAGGCGCACTCATTGGGGGCATGACGTACGGTGCCAAGAAAGACACCGGCTTGAAACTCTTCCAGGAGTCGCTCAAGTTGAACCCCTTGTCTGCCATTGGGATGATCGAATACGCCAACGGCATGGTGATGCTGGAAGGCGATAAAAAAATGAAAGAAGCCACCAAGCTGTACGAACAGGCAGCAGCCTCCAAGCCAATGGATGCGATGGAGCGGCTGGACGTGGAAATGGCGAAAGAAGAATTGGCGGATTAAGGCTCGGCTGAGCGGCTGCCGTCAGCCTGCTTTCCCATGCCATCCCGGTAGCACCTGTCGCCAGGTGCACCGGGATTTTTTTGGGTCTTTTTTCGAGTTTTCTTATTTCACAGTATCAAAAAACGCTTTGGCTTGGGCGTTGCAAAACGGTGGCTCGTAGCCGCCGTGGTAGCTGCCGTAGTAGGTGGCAAACGCTGCGGTAGTGGGGTCTGTTGGTGCTTTGCCGCCAGTGCCATAGGTGGCTTGGATGAAGGCATCCACATCCACCGAGGTGACGTTGGTCACGCCACGTTTGTCAAAGTCAGCCTTCATCACCGCTTGGTGAACCGCTGGTGGCACTGTGGGGTCGCCAGCACCGCCGCACAGCAGCACCTTGGCTTTAGGTGTCCAGCCCAGCAGGTCATTCTTTTGGGCCGCGATGTAAGTTCCGCTGCTGTTGTTCGTTAGGATGTCTGCCGTATAGGCCGCTTGGAACAGAGCATCCCGCGCCTGGTTCGGCGTTTCGCCACTGGCACCGGGCAACTTGCCTGATGTGACCAGCGTGGTGTACGTCAGTGTGGCGCTGGGCAGCAAGCTTTCGATGTAATCCGAGTAGGGGGCTTTGAACACGGTTTTCACATCGGTGTACAGCGTGCCATAGACCTTCTGCCATGCCGTCACCAGGAACGGCACAAAGAACTGCACACCCGCCACAGCAGAAGGCACTTTCAGCGAGCCTGAGAGGTTGTACGGCCCTGCCAGATGCGCGCCGCCCACCACGTTGATTTCACCGGCGTTGTCGCGCTCAATCGTACGGTGTGCCGCCATGGACGAATGGCCGCCTTGCGAATAACCCGTCAGCATGACCTTGCCGGAGAGGGGGGCGCCCATGGTGCCGGCCGCATTGCGTGCAGCACGGATGGAGTCGATCACTGCGCTGGCTTCCGAGTCAGCGTGCAGATAGGGGTGGAAGCTGTAGCTGGATTTGGCAAAGCCCAGGTAGTCCGTTGCGACCACTGCATAGCCTTGCGCTGCGTACATGGACGCCATCAAAAACGTTTCGCCATCGGCCGGGTTGGCCATGGTGCGTACTTTGGAGACTTCAGTGCCTCGGGCGTAAGCCACCAGTGGCGCTGCTGTCGCGCTGCAGGTGCCACTTGGCACCAGCATCACGCCTGATGCATTGGCTGACTCGCCCTTCACGCCAGCGGTGAAGTAGTTCAGTGCCACCACCTTCACGTCGCACTTGGCTTTGCCTGTCAGGGCTTGCAGGCCACTCGCCGCCGTGCTGGCGTCGATCTGCGCAGCAGTCAGCGTGGTGACGGTGGTGGCCGCTTCCACCAGCGAGCCTCGGGCCGGATCAGAAGAACCGCCGCAGGCGGCCAGCAAGGCTGTGGCACTTGCCACACAGGCTAGTTTGAAAGGGGTCATGGGATTTCCTTGGGTTAACAACGGACACAAACGAACACAAAGGGTGGTTCTTTCCGGCTCGGTTTGCTTGGTTTTCACAAACTGCCAAAGCCAGCCGCATCCTCACGCTTAGCGCTCAAACAAACTACTGGGGGAAACGCGAAGACTGCTGCACGCGCGACAGCACATCGCTTGACCGCAGTGCCGCCAAATTCAGTACCCGCAAACCACCATACTCGACCTGAATCGCGCCCTGCTTTGCCAAATCATTCAGAGCCTCGTTCACCCGTTGCCGCGACAGGCCAACGAGATACGCTAATTCTTGCTGGGTGATGCGCAATATCTCCCCCACACCGGGGTACAGCACCGGGTTGAACAGCGTGGCCAAGGTGCGTGCTACGCGGATGTTCGGGTTGTTCATGCGGTCAATCTCACGCGCTGCGATGAACTGACCCAAGCGCTCGTTGAGCTGGTTCATGATGAAGCGGTTGAACCCAATCGAGTGGTCCAGCAGCGCGTGGAAGGTATCGACCGGCAGACCGGCCACCACACTTTTGCGCA
The DNA here is from genome assembly GCA_025356445.1 of Betaproteobacteria bacterium. Taxonomy (GTDB): domain Bacteria; phylum Pseudomonadota; class Gammaproteobacteria; order Burkholderiales; family Burkholderiaceae_C; genus Defluviibacillus. The sequence continues at coordinate 18,361 of JANXSZ010000035.1, forward strand.
GCGTCTGGATGTTGTAGCGGTAGGGTTCGCGCTTCAGTGCCGTGCCCTCGCCAAACCAGCCACCCGGTGCAACGCCTGTGAAGGTGACGGCAGGGTTTTGGCTGTCGTCATTGCTCATCTTCATCAGACCTTCAATCAACCCAAACCAGTAGGTGACGGGTTTACCGATGCGGCACAAATAGTCACCCGGCTGTGCATCGCCCACATGGACTGCGGCTTCGGCCATGCGGCGCTCGTCAGGCGTGAGGTGGGCCATCCAAGGGATGCTGTTGAGCTCGTCTCTGGTGGGATGGCGCACGCGCTGCTGCAAAGGCAGCCGTTGCGATGATGAGGTCTGCATAGGGGTATGTCCGATGGGGATTGACCCGTAAATTGTCGTCGGAATGACAACATGGCGTCAAACTTACTTCTACTATTCGTACTGTTCATTGTGCGCAGACCTGTATCAAAGAAAGACGCTGAATGGAGACAACTTTTCCCCGACTCCTGCTGGCCCACGCGGCCCAGCGCCCTGAAGCGCCCGCGATGCGCGAGAAGGAGTACGGTATCTGGCAAGCCCGCACGTGGGCTGATTTGGCTTCGCTGGTTGAGCAGGTGGCCTGCGGTTTGCACCAGCTTGGTTTGCAGCGGGGCGAGCACATGGTCGTTGTCGGTGCCAACCGCCCCCGGCTTTACGCCACCATGCTGGCGGCGCAATCGTTGGGTGCAGTGCCCATCCCGCTGTACCAAGACGCCGCCGGGCCGGAATGCGTGTTTCCTATCAACAATGCCGAGGTGCGTTTCGCTTTTGCTGAAGACCAAGAGCAGGTAGACAAGCTGCTGGAGATCCGCGAGCAGTGCCCGCAGCTCGCCCACATCGTGTACGACGAGCCGCGTGGTTTGCGCAACTACAACGAGCCAGGTTTGCTGTCGCTCGACACCTTGATTGAATCAGGCAAAGCGTTTGCCGCCGCCCATCCTGCGCTGTTCAGCGCTGAGGTGAACAAGGCCCAGCCCGGCGACGTGGCCGCCATGTTTTTCACCAGCGGCACCACGGGCAACCCCAAAGGTGTCGTTCACACCCACCGCAGCCTGCTTGACCGCGCCAAAGCCGGTGCCGACTTTGACCACCTCACCAGCCATGAGGAGGTGCTCGCCTACATGCCCCCCGCGTGGGTTGGGCAAAACATCTTCAGCTACGGCCAGTGGCTGGCCTGTGGCTACGTGGTGAACTGCCCAGAGAGCGCCGCCACGGTGATGATCGACCTGAAGGAAATCGGCCCCACCTACTACTTCGCCCCACCCCGCGTGTTTGAGGCCTTGCTGACCAGCGTGATGATCCGCATGGAAGACGCCGGTGCCCTCAAGCGACGTATGTTCCATTACTTTTTGGATTTGGCCAAACGCGTTGGCCCCAGCCTGATGGACGGCTTGCCCGTCAGCACAGGCGACAAGTTCATGTACGCCTTGGGCGCGCTTTGTGTCTACGGCCCGCTGCGCAACAACCTTGGCATGAGCCGTGTGCGTATTGCCTATACGGCTGGTGAGGCGATTGGCCCAGATTTATTCACGTTCTACCGTTCGATCGGCGTCAACATCAAACAGCTTTACGGCTCCACGGAAACAGCGGTGTTCGTCTGCCAGCAGCCTGACAACCAAGCCAAATCTGACACCGTTGGCGTGCCTTGCCATGGTGTAGAAATCAAAGTGGCAGCCAATGGCGAAGTGCTGGTAAGGTCGCCTGGCTTGTTCAAGGAATACTACAAAAACCCTGCGGCCACCGCTGAAGTGTTGATGCGCGACGGCTGGTACCACACCAGCGATGCCGGGTTTTTTGATGCCCAAGGCCACCTCAAAATCATCGATCGTGTGAAAGACGTGGGCCGCATAGCGGGCGGTGCGAATGACGGTGCCATGTTTGCGCCCAAGTACGTCGAAAACAAGCTCAAATTTTTCCCCCACATCAAAGAAGTGGTGGCCTATGGCGATGGCCGCGATAAGGTCTGCGTGATGGTCAACATCGACTTTGACGCCGTGGGCAACTGGGCCGAGCGCCGCAACCTGCCCTACGCCGGCTACACCGATCTGGCGCAAAAGCCCGAGGTCTACCAACTCATCAAGGACTGCATGGAAAAGGTGAATGCCGATTTGAGCGTGGATGCGCTCCTGGCAGGCTCGCAGGTCAGCCGTTTCCTGGTGCTGCACAAGGAGCTGGACGCGGACGATGGCGAGTTGACCCGCACCAACAAGGTCCGCAGGGGCTTCATCGCTGAAAAATACGGGGTGCTGGTGGATGCACTGTACGGCGGCAAAACCGAGCAGTTCATTGAAACGCAGGTCAAGTTTGAAGATGGCCGTACTGGCAGCGTCAGCGCCACGCTGAAGCTGTCGGACGCGAAAACCTTCGCACCCGTGAAGGTGGCGGCATGAAAAAAATCGGCGACATCATTCTGGATGTGCAAAACATCTCACTCAGCTTCGGCGGCGTGAAAGCCTTGACAGACATCTCCTTCAACGTCAAAGAGCATGAAATCCGCGCCATCATCGGTCCCAACGGCGCGGGCAAAAGCTCCATGCTGAACTGCATCAACGGCGTGTACGTGCCGCAACAGGGCACCATCAGCTTCAAAGGCCAAACCTTCAGCCACATGAACAGCCGCCAAGTGGCTGAAATGGGCGTGGCGCGCACCTTCCAGAATCTGGCCTTGTTCAAAGGCATGAGCGTGCTCGACAACATCATGACCGGGCGCAACCTGCACATCAAAAGCAACCTGTTCACGCAGGCCTTTCGTAACCCGTTTGGCATCTGGGGTCTGGGCGGTGCTGACCGTGAAGAGACGCGCCACCGCGAGTTCGTCGAACACATCATCGATTTCCTGGAAATCCAGGCCCACCGCAAAACCCCTGTGGGGCAACTCCCCTATGGCTTGCAAAAGCGCGTTGACTTGGGCCGTGCGCTGGCGATGCAGCCGCAGGTGCTGCTGCTCGACGAGCCGATGGCGGGCATGAACGTCGAAGAAAAGCAGGACATGTGCCGCTTCGTGCTCGACGTGAATGACGAATTTGGCATGACGGTGGTGCTGATCGAGCATGACATGGGCGTGGTGATGGACATTTCTGATCGTGTGGTGGTGCTGGATTACGGCAAAAAAATCGGTGACGGTGCGCCCAATGAGGTGCGCAACAACCCCGAAGTCATCAAAGCCTACTTAGGCACATCCCATTAACGGCATCAAGGACACAACATGGGATTTTTCTTAGAAACCTTACTCGGTGGCCTGATGGCCGGGATGCTCTATTCCCTGGTTGCACTGGGCTTTGTGCTGATTTTCAAAGCCTCTGGTGTTTTCAACTTCGCCCAAGGTGCCATGGTGCTGTTTGCCGCTTTGGCGATGGCGCGGTTCGCCGAATGGATTCCGCAGTTGACGGGTCTTGACAACAAATTCATAGCAAACTTCCTAGCGTTCATAGGTGCTGGCATCGTGATGTTTGTGGTGGCCTGGACCATTGAGCGGCTGGTGTTGCGCCACCTCGTTAACCAGGAAGGCACCACGCTGCTGATGGCCACGCTGGGCATCAGCTATTTCATGGACGGCTTGGGGCAGAGCATCTTTGGCAGCAGCATCTACAAAATTGATATCGGGATGCCTAAGGATCCCATCATGGCCTTTGAATCCGCGTTTGAAGGCGGCATTCTCATCAACAAGGAAGACCTCTATGCGGCCTTGATTGCCGCTGTGCTGGTTGCTGCCTTGAGCCTCTTTTTCCAAAAAACCGCCACAGGCCGTGCCTTGCGTGCGGTGGCCGACGATCACCAGGCTGCGCAATCTATTGGCATCCCGCTGAACCGCATTTGGGTGATCGTGTGGTGCGTGGCAGGCGTCGTGGCCCTGGTGGCCGGGATGATCTGGGGCAGCAAGTTGGGTGTGCAGTTCTCGCTGACCACGGTGGCGATGCGGGCCTTGCCGGTGGTGATTCTGGGTGGCCTCACCTCGGTGCCGGGTGCGATTGTGGGTGGGCTGATCATTGGCGTCGGCGAGAAACTTTCCGAGGTGTACCTGGGCCACTATGTGGGTGGTGGCATCGAGATTTGGTTTGCTTATGTGTTGGCGCTGGGGTTCTTGCTGTTTCGGCCGCAGGGTTTGTTTGGCGAGAAAATTATTGATCGGGTCTGAAGATGTTTTACAGAGAAAACGGTCAGTTCAAGACCAGCTACCGGTCTGATCAGCAAATACTGCCCATAACGCAAGATCGGTGGGCTATAGCAGCTATTCTTTTGGTAGCGTTTGCTGTGGTGCCCCTGTTGGCCAGCGATTACCTGTTTCGGGCGATTTTGATCCCGTTCCTGATCCTTTCGCTGGCGGCTTTGGGCGTCAACATCTTGGTGGGCTACTGCGGACAAATCTCGCTGGGCTCAGGGGCGTTCATGGCGGTGGGGGCTTATGGGGCGTACAACTTCTTTATCCGTATCCCCAACATGCCCCTGGTACCCGCGCTGATTTTGGGCGGGCTGTGTGCTACGGCGTTTGGTATCTTGTTTGGTCTGCCCAGCTTGCGTGTGAAGGGGCTGTATTTGGCCGTTGCCACACTGGCAGCCCAGTTTTTCAGCGACTGGATGTTTCTGCGGATCAAGTGGTTCACGGCAGATTCACCGTCCGGTTCGGTGTCGGTGTCCAACTTGCAGGTGTTGGGTTTGCCGATTGACAGCGCACTTTCCAAATACTGGTTTTGCCTGTGCATTTTGGTAGTGATTGCGCTGCTGGCGAAAAACCTGGTGCGCTCTGCGATTGGCCGGGAATGGATGGCGATACGCGACATGGACGTGGCTGCCGCCGTGATCGGCATCCGCCCGATGTACGCCAAGCTCAGCGCCTTTGCTGTCAGCTCGTTCATCATCGGTGTGGCTGGGGGCTTGTGGGGCTTCGTCTACCTCGGTGCGTGGGAGCCTGCGGCGTTCTCGGTAGACCAGTCGTTTCGGCTGCTGTTCATGGTGATTATTGGTGGCTTGGGTTCCATCATGGGCAGCTTTTTTGGCGCGGCGTTCATTGCGGTGCTGCCGATTGCGCTCAGCCAGTTGCTGCCTGCGTTGGCGGGCATGGTGGGCATCCATATTTCTACTGCGGGCGTATCCCATGCTGAGCTGATGATTTTTGGCGGGTTGATTGTGTGGTTCCTGATTGTCGAGCCGCATGGTTTGGCCAAGCTGTGGGCTGTGGGCAAGCAAAAGTTGCGTTTGTGGCCTTTCCCGCATTGATCTGTATTGCTGTTGGTAGTGTGTTTTCGGTGTCTGTTGTTCATCCTGACTGGAGTTAAACCATGAAGCTTCGTAACCTCGTTTTAGCTGTCGCGTGCGTCGCGGCTGGTGCTTCGTCATTCGTGACGACCAGCGCCTACGCGCAAGCCAAAGAGCAGTTTTTCCCTGTGCTGTCGTACCGCACTGGCCCTTACGCGCCTAACGGTGTGCCTTGGGCCAACGGCTATGTGGACTACCTCAAGCTGACCAATGCACGTGGCGGCATCAATGGCGTCAAAATTTCGTTTGAAGAGTGCGAAACCGGCTATGACACTGCCCGCAGCGTGGAATGCTATGAGCGCTTGAAGGGCAAGGGCACCACGCTGGTACAGCCGCTCTCCACTGGAGCCACCTTCGCCATCACCGAAAAAGCCCCTGCTGACAAAATCTCCGTGGTCACCGTGGGCTATGGCCGCAGTGAAAGCGCAGACGGCTCGGTCTTCAAATGGAACTTCCCTATCGCGGGCACCTACTGGGTGGCCGCTGACACGATTTTGCAAGCCATTGTCAAAAAAGAAGGCGGCTGGGACAAGCTGAAAGGCAAAAAGATTGCACTGGTCTACCACGACAGCCCGTTTGGCAAAGAGCCTATCCCACTGATGCAAGAGCGCTCCAAGATGCACGGGTTCGAGTTGCAGCTGCTGCCCGTGACGGCCCCTGGTGTCGAGCAAAAAGCCACCTGGTTGCAAGTGCGTCAAAGCAAGCCTGATTACACCGTGCTGTGGGGCTGGGGCGTGATGAATTCCACCGCCATCAAAGAAGCGCAAGCCACTGGCTACCCGCGTGAAAAGATGTACGGCGTATGGTGGGCTGGTGCGGAGCCTGACGTCAAAGACGTGGCGGATGGCGCCAAGGGCTACAACGCAGTCACTTTGCAGCACGGTGCCGAGCCGAATTCCAAGGTGGTGAAAGACATGATGACGATGGTGCACGACAAAGGCCAGGGCACTGGGCCCAAAGACGAAGTGGGCCAAGTGCTGTACCTGCGCGGTGCCATGAGCGCCATGCTGGCCGTGGAAGGCGTGCGTGCGGCGCAAGAGCGCTACGGCAAAGGCAAAGTCATGGACGGCGACCAGGTTCGCTGGGGTCTGGAGAACCTGAACCTCACGCAGGCCAAGCTCGATACCCTGGGCTTTGCCGGTGTGATGCGTCCCATCAGCACCTCGTGTACCGACCACATGGGTGCGTCATGGGCGCGCATCCACACGTGGGATGGCAAGGCCTGGAAGTTCACCTCCGACTGGTTGCAGGGTGATGAGCAGGTCATCAAGCCTTTGGTGAAAGCCACTGCCGCCAAGTACGCTGCAGACAAGAAGCTGACGCCACGTACCGGCGCAGATTGCCAGTCGTAAGTTAAACGCCTGAGCAAGGCACGGTATTGGCATATTGGCAGCTCGCAAGAGCTGCCAATCGACAGGCCAGGAACGGTATCCCCGCCTGTCGATTGGCAAAGAAGAAACCCCATGGACACATCCCTCCCCACACCCCCAACCGTCCCCAACATCGTCCTGAATGTCAATGGCATTGAGGTTATCTACAACCACGTCATTCTGGTGCTCAAAGGCGTCTCGCTGCAAGTGCCCGAGGGCGGTATCGTCGCTATCTTGGGTGGCAACGGTGCAGGCAAAACCACCACGCTGCGGGCCATTTCCAACCTGCTCAAGGGCGAGCGCGGTGCGGTCACCAAAGGCAGCATTGAGTTGCGCGGTGAGCGCATCGAAAATCTCTCGCCGTCAGATCTTGTGCAGCGTGGCGTGGTACAGGTGATGGAAGGCCGCCATTGCTTTGCCCACCTCACCATCGAAGAAAACCTGCTGACCGGTGGCTACACCCGCAAAGACCCTGCCGAAGTGGCGCGCAACCTGGAAAAGGTCTATACCTATTTCCCCCGCCTGAAAACCCGGCGCACCTCGCAGGCAGCCTATACCTCGGGTGGCGAACAGCAGATGTGCGCCATTGGCCGCGCACTGATGGCCAACCCCAGCATGGTGCTGCTGGACGAGCCGTCCATGGGCCTCGCACCGCAAATCGTGGAAGAGGTGTTTGAGATCGTCAAAGACCTCAACGCCAAAGAAAAAGTCACCTTCCTGCTGGCCGAGCAAAACACCAACATGGCGCTGAAATACGCTGACTATGGTTACATCATGGAAAGTGGCCGCGTGGTGATGGACGGCGTGGCCAGCGATCTGGCCAACAACGAAGATGTGAAAGAGTTCTACCTGGGCGTTGGCGGCACCGAGCGCAAAAGCTTCAAGGACGTGAAAAGCTACAAGCGCCGTAAACGCTGGTTGGCTTAAACCCGTCATCCTTCAATACTCCCCAAAAGAACCGCAAGAAAGAACCCTATGAGCGATTTTTTTGATGCGCTAGAGCAGCGCGATCCGGCTGCCCGTGAAGCTGCACTGCTCGCCGCCTTGCCCGTCCAAATCGCCCACGCACAGGCCCATGCCCCGGCTTTTGCCCGTATCTTGCACGGTGTGACGGCGGCCAGCATCACCAGCCGTGCTGCCTTGGCCCAGCTGCCTGTTACCCGAAAAAGTGAACTGCTCGAATTGCAGCAGAAACACCGTGCAGTGGACGTCTTTGGCGGTTTTGGTGCTGTCAAGTTTGGAGCGAACATGCCTCGCATCTTCGCCAGCCCTGGCACGCTGTACGAACCAGACGGTCTGGGGCCTGACATTGGCGCATGGCACGTGCGATGTTCGCGGCGGGCTTCAGACCGGGGCAACTGATCCACAACTGCTTCAGCTACCACTTTGTGCCTGCTGGCGCGATGATGGAAAGTGGCGCCCATGCGCTGGGTTGCACGGTGTTTCCTGGAGGAACCGGTCAAACCGAGCAGCAGGTGATGGCGATGGTCGATTTGTTACCCGCAGGCTACATCGGTACGCCCAGCTTCCTCAAAATCATTCTGGAAAAAGCCGCTGAAATGGGCGTAGCCCTGCCCAGCGTGACCAAGGCGCTGTTTGGCGGCGAGGCCTTCCCGCCTTCGCTGCGCGACTGGTACCTGGCCCACGGCGTGACGGGTTACCAATGCTATGCCACCGCCGATCTGGGTTTGATTGCCTACGAGACGTCTGCCCGTGAAGGCTTGGTACTCGACGAAGGCGTGATTCTGGAAATCGTCCGCCCCGGTACCGGTGAACCTGTGCCAGACGGTGAAGTGGGCGAGGTGGTCATCACCACCTTCAGCACCGGTTACCCGTTGATCCGTTTTGGCACCGGCGATTTGTCTGCCGTGTTACCCGGCCATTGCCCCACGGGCCGTACCAATACCCGCATCAAAGGCTGGTTAGGGCGGGCTGACCAAACCACCAAGATTCGCGGTATGTTCGTCCATCCCAGCCAGGTGGCAGACATTGCCAAGCGTTTCCCGCAGGTGCTGCGCTCGCGCCTGGTGGTCGCAGGTGAGATGGCGAACGACCAGATGACGCTGAAAGTGGAAGTCACCTCCGAGGCCGTCGCTGACAGGGACGCACTGGTGCTGGCGCTGGGCCAAGCGGTACGCGATGTCACCAAACTGCGCGGCGACGTGCTGATCGTGCCTACAGGCAGCCTGCCTAACGATGGCAAGGTGATTGAGGATGCCCGCAGCTACGCCTGAGCACCGCTAATTTCAGTCAGCATCCGGTCAGCTTGTAAGTAGTTACCGCGTTATAGGCTAAGCGGCTTGCCGCTACAGTCGCCATTCGTCCCCTGTTGGCCTTTTGGATGTGTTTGAACCTTGGAATGCTCATGAATAAATTATTGACCCTGACTTTGGCGGTTGCCGCCACCTTCTCTGTGCTGTCATCGGCACAAGCCTCGGACTTTCCGATCAAAGACAAGCCGATCACCATCATCGTGCCCTTTACCGCTGGTGGCCCCACCGACCGAGTGGCCCGTGATTTGGCCGAATCCCTGCGCAAGCCGCTGGGTGCGTCTGCTGTGGTGATTGAGAACGCTCCTGGTGCTGGCAGTTCCATTGGCGCCAACAAGGTTGCCAAAGCCTCGCCTGATGGCCACACGCTGTTGCTGAACCACATTGGCATGGCCACCATTCCCACGCTGGTGCGCAGCGTGCCGTTCAAGGTGGAAACCGATTTTGAATACCTGGGCATGATCAACGAAGTGCCGATGACGCTGGTCAGCAAGCCCACGCTGCCTGCCAAAAACTACAAAGAGCTGGTCACGTGGATCGCAGCCAACAAAGGCAAGATCAACCTCGGTAATGCCGGTATCGGCTCGGCCTCACACCTGTGCGGCTTGTTGCTTCAAACAGCCTTGCAAACCGACATGACCACCATCCCCTACAAAGGCACGTCGGCCGCGATGAACGACCTGCTGGGTGGCCAGATCGACTTGATGTGTGACCAAACCACCAACACCACGGGCCAGATCGAAGCCAAAAAGATCAACGCCTACGCCGTCACCACCACCAAGCACCTCACCATCCCCGCGCTCAAAGACCTGCCCACGTTGCAAGAGTCGGGCTTGAAGGGCTTTGAGATCACCATCTGGCACGGCCTGTACGCCCCCAAAGGCACACCGCCCGAGATCGTGAAGAAGATCAACGATGCCCTTAAAGTGGCATTGAAAGACCCCGAATTCATCAAGAAAGAAGAAGGTTTGGGCGCGATCATCATCAGCGACAAGCGCGTGGAGCCTGCTGAGCATAAAAAATACGTGGCGTCAGAAATCGCCAAGTGGAGCCCCATCATCAAGGCAGCTGGCGTTTACGCGGATTAAGCCTGCGCTTGCTACGCTGATCTGCGCGTAACGGGCTACAGTAGCCCACCACCAGCCACCTTGACGCTAGCGCGTGGGGTGGCTTTTTTCATGGGGATTTCACCCCTTCGACGGAGACAATGCATGAACCAGTTCCAGCCCGCAGTCCCAGCCGTTTTCAAGCCAAAACGCCATTTTCTGCTTACTGCATCGGCTTTAGCAGCTTCTTTTTTCATAGCAATTCCGGTGCTGGCTCAAACCACATGGCCCACCAAACCGGTCAAAATTGTTGTGCCCTTTGCGGCGGGGGGCACCACAGACATCTTGGCGCGCGCCATGGCGCCTGAGCTGTCCAAAGCGTTTGGCCAGCAGTTCATTGTCGAAAATCGCCCTGGTGCCGGGGGCAATCTGGGGGCTGATGTGGTCGCTAAATCGCCCGCAGACGGCTACACCTTGCTGATGGGCACCGTGGGCACGCACGGCATCAACCGCGCGCTGTACGACAAGATGCCCTTCGATTCGATCAAAGACTTTGCACCCGTCACCCTGGTGGCGGCTGTGCCCAATGTGATGGTGGTGAATGCCGAGGCCGCGCGTGCGCGTGGCATCAACACCGTGGCGGACTTCATCAAATACGCCAAAGCCAATCCTGGCAAGCTCAGCATGGCGTCCAGCGGCAACGGCACGTCGATTCACCTCGCCGGTGAGCTGTTCAAAACCATGACCGGCACCTTCATGACGCACATTCCCTACCGGGGCTCAGGCCCGGCGCTGCTCGACATGGTGGGCGGTAATGTGGATGTGATGTTCGACAACTTGCCTTCCTCCATGCCACAAATCAAAGGCGGCAAGCTCAAAGCCCTGGCGGTGACCAGTGCCCAGCGCTCTGCGGCCATGCCCGATGTGCCCACGCTGGAGCAGGCCGGTGGCGCAGCGCTCAAAGGCTATGACGCCAGCTCGTGGTTTGGTCTGTTGGCTCCCGCAGGCACACCTGCGGATGTGGTGAGCCGCATCCAGCAAGAGGTGGCCAAGTCGCTCAGTACCCCGGCGATCAAGGAAAAGCTGTTGGCCCAAGGGGCGATTCCCAGTGGTAACACGCCGCAGGAGTTCGTGACCTTCATTGCCGCTGAGCACAAGAAGTGGGCACAGGTCGTCAAAGCTTCGGGCGCGAGGGTGGACTGAACACAAGGCCTGGGCAAGACATAGACTAGGGCGATGATTTTTCGCTTGAACCTCGCCGCCTTTACCGTGGCCGTCGTGGTCTTGTGCGCTGCTTTACCGGCGCCAGCCCAGACCCTTTTCCCGCCTGAGATCGACGCGGCCCTCACCCGTGCCAAGCTGCCCAAAGACGCCATCAGCATCCTGGTGATGGACGCCGCCCTGGGCCGCACCGCACCGCGCCTGAGCTACCGGGCCAACATCCCCGTGAACCCGGCCTCGGTGATGAAGCTGGTGACGACCTATGCCGCGTTGGATTTGCTCGGCCCCGCTTACACCTGGAACACACCGGTTTACTTGGATGGCTCCGTGCACAACGGCATACTGCAAGGCAACCTCATCATCAAGGGCGTGGGCGACCCCAAGCTGGTGATGGAGCGCCTGTGGTTGCTGTTGCGCCGCGTGCAGGGCCTGGGCATCAAGACCATCGCGGGTGACATCATTCTCGACCACAGTGCGTTCGATGTGCCAGAGGTTGACCCGGCCAGCTTTGACGGCGAGGCACTGCGCCCCTACAACGCGGCACCCGATGCGCTGCTGCTGAACTTCAAATCCGTCATCATGACTTTCAGTCCTGATCGGGGGGCTGGCGTCGCGCAAATTGGCACAGATCCTCCGTTAGCCGGTGTGCAGCTGCCCACCAGCGTACCCTTGCAAGCGGGAGACTGCGGCGATTACCGTGCCGCCTTGAAAGCCGATTTCAGCGATGCAAACCGCATTCGCTTGGCCGGTGCCTACCCCGCCAATTGCGGTGAAAAAATCTGGCCCGTGGCCTACGCCGACCCGAAAAGCTACGCTGCGCGTGCCGTTGAAGGCCAGTGGCGTGACCTGGGTGGCAAGCTCACAGGCCGGGTTCGCGACGGAGCCGTCCCGGCGGGGTTACGCCCCGCTTTTGAGCAGGCCTCGCCCCCGTTGGCCGACGTGGTGCGTGACATCAACAAGTACAGCAACAACGTGATGGCACAGCAGGTGTTTTTGAGCTTGAGTTTGCCGCCATCGCTACCCGTACCTTCAGCTGGATTTCCAGCGCCACCCGCCGCCACGTTTGAAGCCTCCCGTGAGGTGGTGCGCAGCTGGTGGAAAGAGCGCCTGCCCGGTGTGGATGCCCCCACGCTGGAGAACGGCTCAGGCCTTTCCCGCAATGAGCGCATCACCGCACAGGCCCTGGGGCAGATGCTGCAAGCCGCCTACCAGTCGCCCGTGATGCCCGAGCTGATGTCGTCGCTCCCGATTGCGGGGGTGGATGGCACACTGCGGCGCGCCAAAACACGCACAGCACAGGGAGTCGCTCACCTGAAAACAGGCAGCCTGCGCGATGTGACTGCGGTGGCGGGGTATGTGCTGGGGGCCAGCGGGCGGCGCTATGTGCTGGTCGCCATCGTCAACCACCCCACGCTGGTGAACAACGCCCGCCCGGTGTTTGAGGCCCTCGTGGAATGGACTTTGAAGGACGATGATCAAAGGCGACGCGATTAATCCTCTTGCGCTGTGGGTGGCCTGCGGCAAACGCTTAACCCCAGGCCGCGATATGGTTTTGGCTTGGCCCCGCTTTGGTCTTGGTGGATTGCAGTAAGCTGCATTGCGCTTGTGCATATCCATGGGACACACACTATGAAATTTGGTAATTTTGGTATCGCCGCACGCTTGTATCTGGCTGCAGCCGTTTTAGTGCTGGGTTTTGTGGGCGTTTCGGTGGTGAGTTGGAACAAATCCAACAACGTCCAGTCGTTTGTCGATCACACCAGTAACGTGACGATGGTTCAGTTGTCGCGTGTTTCGGAGATGGAGCTTAACGTCACCCGGGTTTCTCTTCAGTTGCGCCACGGTATGCTGGTGAAAACGCCCGCTGACAAAGCCACTACCCTGGCCGATATTGCGGTCAAGCGCAAACTCCTTGACACGCTGTTGACCGAATTCGAGAACACGCTGGAAACACCTGAGAAGAAAGCCGGCTTTGCCAACGTGCACAAGGGGTTTGCCGATTTTTGGGCGGATGGTGTGGCCAACATCAAATTGATTGAGGCGGATCAAAAAGACGAAGCCTTCACTTACCTTGTGGACAAAACCATCCCCACGCGCAACCTTCTTTTGGCGTTGCTGTCGGGTGAGAAAAAACGGCTGGCCACACAACTTTCCGATGAGATTCACGGCGTGGTCTCCAATTCGACCGATGTGCGTAACTATGTTGCGGTTGCGACGCTGCTGGGAGCGGTCATTTTGCTGTTTGTTGTTTGGCATGTCGGTGCCCTGCTGCGGCACCGTGTGGCTTTGGCAGGAAGCATGGCGACACGTGTGCGTGATGGCGATTTGGTCACCACGGTTGATGACACTGCCCACGATGAATTCAGTCCCTTGCTGAGTGCGCTGAATGACATGCAGGCCTCATTGATCCGTGTGGTCAGCACTGTGCGCGTGAATGCTGACAGTGTGGCTACGGCCAGTGCCGAGATTGCACAAGGGAACAACGATTTGTCGCAACGCACGGAGCAGCAGGCCAGTGCGCTGGAAGAAACTGCCGCGTCCATGGAGCAACTGGGGGCCACGGTGCGCCACAACGCGGACAACGCCAAGCAGGCCAGCCAATTGGCGTTCAAAGCGTCCTCCGTGGCGGTGGCAGGCGGCGATGTGGTGAGCCAAGTGGTGGACACCATGAAGGGCATCAACGAGTCATCGCGCAAAATCTCGGACATCATCGGAGTGATCGACGGTATCGCTTTCCAGACCAACATCCTGGCGCTGAATGCCGCTGTCGAGGCGGCCCGCGCGGGTGAGCAAGGCCGTGGCTTTGCGGTGGTGGCTGGCGAAGTGCGCAGTCTGGCGCAGCGCAGTGCCGATGCCGCCAAGGAAATCAAAAGCCTCATCAGTGCCAGCGTAGAGCGCGTTGGCCATGGCACCGTGCTGGTGGACAAGGCCGGTGAAACCATGGCCGAGGTGGTGAGTTCCATCAAGCGCGTCACGGACATCGTCGGCGAGATCAGCTCTGCCAGCCAAGAGCAGAGCATGGGCGTGCAGCAGGTGGGCCAGGCCGTGACGCAAATGGACCAGGCTACGCAGCAAAACGCCGCACTGGTGGAAGAGTCCGCCGCGGCTGCTGATACGCTGAAGGTGCAGGCGTTGACGCTGGTAGAGGCGGTCGCAGTGTTCCAGTTGCCCGGTGGGCGCAGCATGGCCCCTCCACCTGCCGTCTCCGTGAAGCGTGCCGCGACCAGCACACCATCCCCCGCACGTGCACCGCAGCACAAACCGGCGTCGCTGGCGGCAGCCAGTGCCCCCCGCATGGCCCCTGCGAAACCGGCTGCGCGGCCTCCCGCCGCGTTGTCATCCCCCAAAGCCTCTGCCCCTTCACCGTCACCCAAGGCGGCAGGCGGTAACGATGATTGGGAAAGCTTTTGAAAAAAGCCCCCTGTGTCAAACTTGACACAGGGGGCTTTGGTGGGTACGCCCGCCGTCGGTGATGGCTTACCAGCGTGCGCGCAAGCGGGTGTAAGCGTAGGTGCCAAACAGGATGTTGGCCGCTGGGGTGAAGTAAATCAGGTCGGCAAACGTGTACTTGGTGTAGTCCAAGCCCGTCGCGATGGTGCTTGTGTTGCACAGCGACGAATTGACCTGACCCGTACCAATACCGATGCCGTTATTGGTATCGGTCGAGGTGCACACCACCGACGTGGAGTCAAGCAACGCGTAGGCGGTGGGCGCGTTGGTAATCAGGTTGAAGTAGTAGGCCGCGTCCACATAGAGCACGTTGGTGCCCAGGTTCACGATATTGACGAGCAACTGCTCGTTGAATTTGGCGCTGGCGGTGCTGATGTTGGCGGTTTGCGCCGTGTTGGAGATAGCCCACGGGGACTTGCCCATGTTGTAGGCACCCGCAACCACCACGTATTTCGCACCGGCTTTCACCAGGCGCTGGATCTGGTTGGCCAAATCCACGCCCGCTTGTCCTGCGTTGGCGATCATCTGCGCGCTGGTTTGCGTGCCTGCGTTCAGCGCCGCCATTTCAGCGATGGTGTCGCTGATGCCGCCGTTGATCAGCACCACGTCTGTCACGCCAAAGCTGCCGGTGGCCAAAAACTTGTCGATTTGCTGCGTTACGGAGAGCGTGGTGGTTTTACCCGCTGCATCGGTGGTGTTGGTGACGCGGGCATTGCCTTGCGCGTAGCTGGTGCCGCCAGCGGACACGGCCGTCAGCCCCAAGCCAAAGCTGTTGGCGAGTTGGGCCGTCCAGATGTTGAAGCTGCCGTCATTTACCGTGTAGCGGCTGCCGTTTTGGCCGACATCACTGAAGCCATCACCAAACGAGATGAAGCGTTTGGGCGTCAAGGCCGATTCAATCGTGCCCGAGCCACAGGCTGTCAGCACGCTGGCGGCCCCTGCTGCCAAGAGAAAGCCACGTCGACTTGATTGCGCTGTTCCAGCCATTCAGTTCTCCAAATTCACAAGTTCAATAAAGCACGCATTCGATGCGGCAAACGCCAGCTTCAAAGCCGCTGGCCCAGTTCCTCCGAGTTTAACCAGCCCCGGCACCGGCGCGGTTACCGTGCCGAGGGTTTACGCCGTTTTTACCGTGGTTGGCGCTGAAACTACTGTTGCCGCCGTGGCGCGTTGCAGCCGGTCGCGCACGCCTTCCCAGGCCACGTCGTCAGGTGGGGTTTCAATCCAGATCAGTTTGCAGCCTTGGTCGTCAAAGCTGCGCAGCATGGCAAACAGTTGCTGGGCGGTGGCTACGGCGTCGTCGGGCATGCGGCGCACCAGCAGTTGGGCAGCACGCACTTGCAACGGGCTGCGTGACCAGATCGCCAGGCCTGACGCACCCGGCCCCAGGATGTCGATAGCGGTTTG
This sequence comes from Betaproteobacteria bacterium, assembly GCA_025356445.1. Classification (GTDB taxonomy): domain Bacteria; phylum Pseudomonadota; class Gammaproteobacteria; order Burkholderiales; family Burkholderiaceae_C; genus Defluviibacillus. The sequence continues at coordinate 34,397 of JANXSZ010000035.1, forward strand.
CAGCGCTTTGGCGCTCATCAGGCGGACTGGGGCTTTGGGGGCGTAATGGGCTTCCAAGGTGCCAGAGGCCCGTGGTGCAATCTGGGTGGGCATTAGTAGCTCTTTATTCAATAGCAAATCCAGTCCGCAAGCGGCCTTGATCTGTGTACGCGTGATGCCGCCAGGGCGCAGCAGCACAGGCACGCCTCGGGTGCAGTCGATGATGGTGGACTCAATGCCTACGCTGCACGCCCCGCCGTCCAGGATCAGCAGCCCGTCGCCAAACTCTGCCTGAACATGCGCAGCCGTGGTGGGGCTGACACGGCCAAACTGGTTGGCACTGGGGGCTGCCAAGCCCCGCACGCCCAAGTCGCGGCAGGCTTGCAGCAGCGCCAGTGCCACCGGGTGTGCCGGGCAGCGCAGGCCAATTGAATCTTGCCCACCCGCTGCAGCCTGCGCGGTACCGGGTGCGCGTGGCACGATCAGGGTCAGTGGGCCTGGCCAAAAAGCCTGCATCAGCTGGCGTGCGAAGGTGGGCAGGCGGTCGGCGAAGTGCTCGGCATCTGCCATGTCCGCCACATGGACGATCAGCGGGTGGTCGCTGGGTCGGCCCTTGGCGCTGAAGATTTTGGCGACTGCTGCTGCCTGTGTGGCGTCCGCGGCGAGGCCATAGACGGTTTCGGTGGGCAGGCCGAGCAGCTCACCGCGTTGCAGGGCCTGCGCTGCGGTGGCGATCGCGTCGGGGGTGTTGCCGTCGAGGATCATGCGGGTGTCGCAGGGGGCAGATTGCCACCGCCCAGCACCCAGGGCGCAATACCCAGCAGTTGCGCGGCTTGCAGTGCGGTGGCTTGCGTGGCCTCGATCGTTGTGCCGGTGATGTTCAGGTGGCCCATCTTGCGCCCCGGGCTGGCTTTGAGCTTGCCATAGAGGTGCAGGTGTGTGCCGGGCAGGGCGAGCACCGCATCCCAGGCGGGCGTGCCCTTGGCCCACAGGTCGCCCAGCAGGTTGAGCATGATGGCGGGGCTGTGCTGGCGTGGTTGTGTCAATGGCAAACCCGCCAGGGTGCGCACTTGCAGGTCAAACTGCGAGCTGTCACAGGCGTCCATGCTGTAGTGGCCGCTGTTGTGCGGGCGCGGTGCGATTTCATTGACGACCAAGCCGCCCAGGGCCAAGGCGTCGGGTGAGCCTTCTTGGAGCACGAAGAATTCCACGCACAGCACACCGACGTAATTCAAATCGTTTGCTATGGATTTCGCAGCTGCTACAGCCCGCTGGGCCAGCACCGAAGGGATGTTTCCTTCAAAAACCTGGGTAACGGCCAGGATGCCGTCACGGTGCAGGTTCAGCTGGACAGGGAAATTCACCACCTGCCCATCGCGCCCACGTGCCAGGATGACGGAGCATTCCGCAGCCAGGGGCAGTTTTTTCTCCAGCACGCAAGGCACGTAGTGCAGGTGTTCCCAGGCCAGGGTCAGCGCCGTGGGGCTGTCAACCGAGGCTTGTCCCTTGCCGTCGTAGCCCATGCGGGTGGTTTTGACGATGCCGGGGAACAGGCTGGTGTCTACAGCGCGCAGTTGCGCCACGGTTTCGATCAGTGCGTAAGGCGCGCAGGGCACACCGCAGCGGCCGAAATGGGCTTTTTCCAGGGCGCGGTCTTGGGCGATGGCGACCGCGTCGGCACTGGGGGCGACAGGGCGCACTTTGGCCAGCGCCTCCAGCGCAGGCGCAGGCACGTTTTCAAACTCGGTGGTGATGGCGTCGCACTGGGCCGTCAACAGCGCCAGACCGGCTTCGTCCAGGTAGTCGGTTTGCACATGGCTGTGGCTGACATGCCCAGCAGGGCTGGACGCGTCAGGGTCCAGCACGGCGGTGAAGTAGCCCATGCGCTGTGCGGCGTGGGCGAACATGCGCCCCAGTTGGCCACCGCCCATCACGCCCAGCGTCATCTGGTGCTCGCCACCCATGGTGCCAGGGCGGCTCTCACGCTGGGGTGCTGGGGGGGTGTGCAGCGAGATGCCGCCTTCGCTGTTCGTGCTCACCTGGTGGTCTCCCACGTGGGCGATCGGGGCGAGGTGGTCTGGCCATTGCGCATTCGGAAGATTGCCAGGAAGCAGCACAGGCACAGGTGCGGTGCTCATACTGGGGGCAGCGTCATGCCACGCGCGGTTTCGGTTTGGGCCTGGCGAAAGGCGTCCAGTTGGGCTCGCAGGGCGGGGTCACTGCAGGCCAGCATGGCCACGGCAAACAGCGCCGCGTTGGCGGCCCCGGCGGCACCAATGGCGAATGTGGCCACCGGCACGCCCTTGGGCATTTGCACAATGCTGTAGAGCGAGTCCACGCCTTGCAGGTGCTTGCTGGCCACGGGCACACCGAGCACCGGTACGGTCGTCTTGGCCGCCAGCATGCCCGGCAGGTGCGCGGCCCCGCCAGCCCCGGCAATGATGGCGCGCAGGCCGCGCCCTACCGCCGCTTCGGCATAGCTGAACATGTCATCCGGCATGCGGTGGGCGGATACCACCTGGGCTTCGTGCGGAATGCCGAAGTGCTGCAAAATTTGTACCGCATGGTGCATGGTTTCCCAGTCAGAACTGGAACCCATCACCACGCCAACGAGGGGGGATGTCATAAAGTAGGTGGTCGGTAGGGCGGTTAAGCGGTTGGCCCAAGTTGCCGGATGGCCTGCGCACAGGCCTAGCCCGTAAACTTGCCGTATTTAAAAGTCAACGAATTTTAAGGTTTCAACCTGAGCCCTTGTTTGAAACATGATTTGAAACATTACCTGAGCACCTTCCGATGATTGACGTCACTATGCAAAACTTTGAGGCCGATGTGATCGCGGCCTCTATGACCACCCCCGTTTTGGTGGATTTTTGGGCGCCTTGGTGTGGCCCTTGTAAATCCCTCGGCCCCGTGCTGGAAAAGCTGGAAACCGACTACGAAGGCCGTTTTAATCTGGTCAAAATTGACTTTGACAACGAGCAGCAGCTCGCTGGGGCCTTCGGTGTGCGCAGCATTCCAACCTGTATTCTGGTGGTAAATGGCCAACCGGTGGACGGTTTTACCGGCGCGCTGCCCGAAGGCCAGGTTCGCACCTTCCTCGACAAGCATGTGCCCGCTGGCGAAGCGCACCAGGCCGCTGACGAGGTTAATGAGGCTGACGATGCCCAAGCGTTGGCCGTTTCCGACCCTGAGCTGGCGCTGGTCAAGCTGCAAGAAGCCCTGGCGGTGAACCCTGCCAATGACGATGCCCGCTTCGACTACGTGAAGTTGCTCATCAGCCTGGGCTACCTGCCGGAAGCGCACAGTGCACTGGCCCCTGCGATGGTGCAAATACCGGTGCAACTGCGGTTTGACGCCTTGTTCCAATGGTTGAAAGCCATGGAATTTGTCGCTACAGATGCCCGTGCAACGTGGACGGTCCCCCAGTTTGACGCTGAAATCGCTAAAAACAAACGCGACTTCGACACCCGATTCGCCAAAAGCCAGGTGCTGATGGCCCAAGGCGCGATGATCGAAGCCATGGACGAGCTGCTGGAAATCATCATGCGGGACAAAGCCTGGAACGCACAGGCTCCACGCAAAACCTATGTGGCCATTTTGGAGTTGCTGACCCCGCCCAAGCCCAAGGCGGTTGCGGATGCTTCGGGCAAAACAGCAGGAGGCATCGAGTTGGCGGGCAAAGCTGCCGTGAAAGAAGACCCGCAAGCGGCCCTGGTATCGACCTACCGCCGCCGTCTGAGCATGGTGCTGAACTGACCTGCATCAGCTGGCTTGTGACATGCAGGCATAAAAAAACCGGCTGAAAAACCGGTTTGTCATGAGCCATCCGCCGCAGCGCGAAAGTCAGTCTTTTTTCTCTTCCAGAATCAGCTTGCCTTCGCGCACTTCACGCACCATGTACTGGCCGCGATGGGCTTGTGAGCCTTTGGCCAGCTTGGCTTCCCAGTTGCGGCCTTTGAACACCACGTCCACATGGTCGCCTGAATCCCACTGTGAAATATGAACCTCGTCGCCATCGTCACTGATGACGCTGTAGCGGGATTCTTCGGCCACTTGCAGCGCTTGGCCTGTAGGTGAGCGGCGCAGCCACCAGAGGCAGCCACCGCCTACCAGCACGGCGACGATCAGCTCGAACACAAAGCCAAACCCCATCCAGGCAAACAGTGCAGCCATACCGAAACCAATGGCAATGGCCAACAAAGTGAATGTCCTCGTCAGCATTTCGAGGAAAACGGCCACCAAGGCCAAAACTACCCAAATCATCAGACTTCCGCTCACGTGTACTTCTCCTTGTGTTTGGAACTCAGTGTAAATACTGAGTCAAGGCTGACCATACTGGTTTTTCGGTCAGTTTCCGATCTCTCCTTGGTAATCTCTGCTGTCTGCGAAGGTTAATTTGTGAAAAACTGTGCAAATGCCAGCTAAACCTATGGCATTGATCTCGCTTTACTGTCGCGTCAAGGTCAACGGTTTTAACTTGTCTTGCAATGGCTGGATTGTAATCATTTGCCCATTTTCAGGGGGCGTGCTCAGTGCCCAGCGTGGCCCGTCATCAGCGTGACATTCCCGCCAGCTGCGGTGGTGTTGACGGTCAGGGTCTGCTCGGCGCAAAACCGGATCAGATAGTGCGGCCCGCCGGCTTTCGGCCCTGTGCCGCTCAAGCCTTCACCGCCAAACGGCTGCAAGCCCACCACCGCCCCGATGATGTTGCGGTTGACATACACGTTGCCCGTGTGTGCCAGCGCGGCAAGGGCCTGTGCGCGGCTGTCAATGCGGGTTTGGATGCCCAACGTAAGGCCATAGCCCAGTTGATTAATCTGAGCGATGACGGCAGCCGGATCGCTCAGCGTGCCACTGCCCCAGCGGACGATATGCAGCACGGGGCCAAAAATCTCCTGTGTCACGTCGCTGATACCGGCCACCTCAAATGCCTTGGGGGCAATTAAATTGATAGCATTTGTAGCTGATTCAACCTGCTCAAAAATCGGTTTTGCAGTGCTGTTCAGGCGCGCAACATGCTGCACGATGCCAGTGAATGCCTCGGTGTCTATCACCGGCCCCACGTCGGTGGCCACATCTGCGGGGTTGCCCACGTTCAATTCCAGCGCCGCGCCATGCACCATGGCGATCACGCTGTCGGCAATCGCCTCGTGGACGCACAGCAGCCGCAGCGCCGAGCACCGCTGCCCTGCACTGCGGAAGGCGCTTTGCACCACCGCATCTGCCACCTGCTCGGGCAGCGCGGTGGAGTCCACCAGCATCGCGTTGATGCCGCCTGTCTCGGCAATCAGCGGCGTGATGGGGCCGTCTTTCGCCGCCAGGGCGCGGTTGATGATTTTGGCGACCTGGGTTGAACCGGTGAACACCACGCCCGCAATCCCCGGGTGCGTGACCAGCGCGGCGCCCACCGTCTCTCCTGGGCCATGGAACAGCTGCAATGCGTCCACCGGCACGCCTGCTGCGTGCAACAGTTGGATGGCTGCTGCAGCGATGCCAGGGGTTTGCTCGGCTGGTTTGGCCAGCACGGTGTTGCCTGTGGCCAATGCTGCAGCGACTTGGCCCATGAAGATGGCCAGCGGGAAATTCCACGGGCTGATGCACACCCAGGGGCCGCGTGCGGTCAGGCGCAGTGTGTTGCTTTCGCCGGTGATGCCCAAGTTCTCCCCCGCCGCCTGAGCGGGCATCGCCATCGGCTGCATCAAGCGTTCTGCTTCAGCGGCGTAGTAGCGCAAAAAGTCCACCGCTTCACGCACTTCCCCGACGGCATCGCCCCAGGTTTTGAAGGCTTCTTTGACCAGCAGCGCGCAAAAATGCGGCATCTGGGCTTGCAATGCATCGGCCGCGTGGCGCAGCAGGGCCGCACGCGTTGTGACTGGTGTTTTGCTCCAAATTTGATAGCTGCTCAAGCTCTTGGAAAGGGCGCTGTCGATGGTTTTCACGTCAAACTCGGCCACCACAGGCACCACGGTGGTGGTGTGGGCTGCCAGCAGCGGTGCCAGCATGCCATGCACGGCCAAATCCAGGCCCTGGCTGTTGCGGCGGGACGGGCCAAACAGATCAGCGGGCAAGGCTACTGCGCTGTCCGCTTCCAGCCTCAGGGGGGAGATCAGCAGCTCTTCCATGCCCACTGATTCATCTGCCAGCTGGTGGACGAAGGATGAATTCGCCCCGTTTTCCAGCAAGCGCCGCACCAGGTACGCCAGCAGGTCTTTGTGTGCGCCGACGGGAGCGTAGACGCGGCAGGCGATGAGGGGGTTTTTCAAAACTTCCCGATAGACGCCTTCGCCCATGCCGTGCAGGCGCTGCAATTCAAAGCTGGATGTGTTGGATTTCGCAGCCATCTGCAAAATCGCTGCGATGGTGGCGGCGTTGTGCGTTGCAAACTGGGGGTAAATCGCATCCGGCACATTCAGCATGGCCTGGGCGCAGGCGAGGTAGGACACATCGGTGTGGTGCTTGTGCGTGAACACCGGGTAGGCGGGCAGACCCAGTTCTTGGGCACGCTTGATTTCAGCGTCCCAGTACGCGCCTTTGACGAGGCGGCACATCAGGCGAACTTGGTGCTTGCGGGCCAGTGCTGTGACCTGTTCAATCAGTTCCAGCGCCCGCGTTTGGTAGGCTTGCAGTGCGAGACCCAAGCCGCCCCACTGGGGGTAATGCTGTGCCACTTGGGCGATCAGCGCCTCGAACACATCGAGCGAGAGCTCCAGCCGGTCAACCTCTTCCGCGTCAATGGTCAGGTTGATATTGGCCTTGGCGGCCTGTTCACACAGCCCCCATACGCGCGGCACCAGCTCGGCCATCACGCGGGCGTGCTGGGTGTGCTCGTAGCGCGGGTGCAGGGCGCTCAGCTTGATGGAAATACCATCGTTTCGCTCTACTGCGCCTGCTGCATGAGCTTTGGCAGCTATGGTTTGTATAGCGTTGGTGTAGTTGGCCAGGTAGTGTTGCGCATCGGCTTCGGTGCGCGCGCCTTCGCCCAGCATGTCGTAGCTGAAGGTGAGTTGCCCCCACGCTGGTTGCTGCGCATACGGCGCTGCCCCCCGAGGGGGCTGTTCCACCTTAGAGCGGCCCGGCGGCGTAACGTTGGCTGTGCGCTTGCGGGCACTGTCCGCCTCATGCATCGCGTCGGTGATGGTCTGGCCCAGCACAAACTGTTTGCCCAACAGCTGCACCGCCCGTACTGTCGCCGCCACTACGGTTTTAGCACCGAGTTGGGTGACCAAGTTGGGCTGGTTGCCGCCTTCATGGGGCAAAAACTTCTTCGACATGGCGATGGCGGCTGACGACAAATTGGCCAGCATCCCGTCGCTGCCGCCTTCAAAGTCCGCCCGGCCCAGCTGGTCGGCGGTGAGGGCGATGGCAGTTTGCGCATCAGGCACGCGCAGCAAGGCCTCAGCCAGCCGCATCAGCGCCAAGCCTTCGGCGCTGGAGATGGGGTATTCCTTGAGCAGGCTTTCCATGGCCCAAAACGGCGGCGGGTTGTCGCGCACCGCCTGCACCCAGGGTTTGGCGCTGCGGGCTGCGCTGGCCCAGTCAAGTGCGCCACCGTGCAAGACACGCAGGCGCTCAGCCAGGACTTGGGCTTCAGGTCGGTAGGGAAAGGGCAGGCGGTCTGACATGGCGAAATCCTCTTTGTGATGAATATGCCTATAGTTCAGCAATTCCAGATGAATTTCTCACTGAAAATAAAGCCTTGTACCGAATAATCAAACGATAGATGCACCATGACGCTGCCTGACCTTGACCGCATCGACCTGAAGATTCTGAACCTGTTGCAGCACGATGGCCGCTTGTCCAACCTCAAATTGGCCGAAGCCGTCACCCTGTCGCCCACTGCCGTGCTGGCCCGCACCCAGCGCTTGAGTCGGGAGGGTTTCATTCTGGGCTATGAGGCCAGGCTGAAACCGCTCAAACTCGGGCGCGGCATGATGGTGTTCGTCGAGGTGCTGCTGGATCGCACCACGCCGAACGTGTTTGAGCAGTTCAAGGCGGCGATGCAGGTGCAAGACGCTATCCTGGAATGCCACATGGTGGCCGGTGGCTTTGATTACCTGCTCAAAACCCGCATGGCCGACATGGCGGCATACCGTGAATTTGCGGGCACGGTGCTGTGGCAACTGCCTGGGGTGCGCGAGACACGCACCTACGCGGTGATGGAAGAGGTGAAAAACACGACGAGGCTCCCTCTCTAGGCGAGCTGTTGATAGCGCATTAAGTTTTTAACACCCTGGCCCGCTCGCCAAAAATCGCCGTCCCCACCCGTACCATCGTGCTGCCCGCTTGAATGGCGGCGTCCAGGTCGGCGCTCATGCCCATTGAGAGCGTGTCAAACCCTGCTGCATGCTGGCCCAAGCTGGTTTTTATCTGGTCAAACAGGGCTGCTGCGCGCTTGTGTACGGCTAACTGTGCTTCAAATTCAATAGCGGGTTCTGGTATGGTCATGAGGCCACGCAAGGTCAGCCGGGGCAGTGCTGCCACCGCCAGTGCCAAGGCCTGTGCGTCCTCTGGGGTTACGCCAGATTTGGTGTCGCCGCCGTCGATATTGACCTGCAGGCACACCTGCAAGGGGGGCAAGTCGGCGGGGCGCTGTTCGCTCAGGCGCTGGGCGATTTTCAGGCGGTCAATGCTGTGAACCCAGTCAAACTGTTCTGCCACAGGCTTTGTTTTGTTGCTTTGGAGCGGGCCAATGCAGTGCCATTGCAGCGGTAAATCATGCAGAGCGGCGATTTTCTCCAGTGCTTCTTGAATGTAGTTCTCTCCGAACGCGGTAAGTCCGGCCCCGTAAGCCTCGCGCAGCGCGGATGGGCTTTGCGTTTTGGAGACGGCCAGCAGGGTGACGCTGGCCAGATTGCGTTTTGCCGTGGCGCAGGCTTGGGCAATTTGCGCCTGCACCGTCTGTAGGTTCTGGGGAATCGTGGTCATAATTGCTTGCAAGCGTACCAAACCCTAGAACTCCCGCTTGCGCAACCCCGAGAGCACACCGTGGACATCACCCAACTGCTGGCCTTCAGCGTCAAAAACAAAGCGTCTGACTTGCACTTATCCGCCGGTCTGCCCCCCATGATTCGGGTGCATGGCGATGTGCGCCGCATCAACGTGGAGCCGCTGGACCACAAGGCGGTACACGCCATGGTCTACGACATCATGAACGACAGCCAGCGCAAGGTGTTTGAAGAGTTTTTGGAGATCGATTTCTCTTTTGAAATCGAAGGCTTGGCGCGTTTTCGGGTGAACGCGTTTAACCACCAGCGTGGGGCGGGCGGTGTGTTCCGAACGATTCCATCCAAAATCCTGTCGCTGGAGCAATTGGGCGCGCCCAAAATTTTTGCTGATCTGGCCATGAAACCACGTGGCATGGTGCTGGTGACAGGGCCTACCGGTTCGGGCAAGTCCACCACGCTGGCCGCCATGGTGAATTACCTCAACGAGAACGAATACGGTCACATCCTGACGGTGGAAGACCCGATTGAGTTCGTCCACGAGTCCAAAAAATGCCTGATTAACCAGCGCGAGGTGGGGCCGCACACGATGAGCTTTGCAGCCGCGCTGAAATCTGCGCTGCGCGAGGATCCAGACGCCATTCTGGTGGGTGAAATGCGTGATCTGGAGACGATTCGCTTGGCCATGACGGCCGCTGAAACCGGTCATCTGGTGTTCGGCACCCTGCACACCAGCAGTGCGGCGAAGACCATCGACCGGATTATTGACGTGTTCCCCGCTGAAGAAAAAGAGATGGTGCGGGCCATGCTTTCCGAGTCGTTGCAGGCGGTGATTTCGCAAACCCTGTGCAAAACCAAAGATGGCCAGGGCCGGATTGCTGCGCACGAGATCATGATTGGCACGCCAGCCATCCGTAATTTGATTCGTGAGGCGAAGGTGGCGCAGATGTACTCGTCGATCCAGACCGGCAGCAGTTACGGGATGCAGACGTTGGACCAAAATTTGTCTGACTTGGTCAAGCGAAACATCATTTCTGGTGCTGAAGCGCGCGGCAAAGCCAAGATCCCCGAGAATTTTCCGAACTAATCAGGATTTGCCATGGAACGCGATCAGGCCAGCCGCTTCATCAACGATTTGCTCAAACTTTTGGTCAGCCGCAACGGCAGTGACCTGTTCATCACGGCTGAATTCCCCCCTGCCATCAAGGTGGACGGCAAGATCACCAAAGTCTCGCCCCAACCCTTGGACGCCAGCCACACGATGGCGCTGGCCCGCTCGGCCATGAGTGACAAGCAAGCCTCGGACTTTGAGCGAACCAAAGAATGTAATTTTGCTATTTCGCCGCCCGGCATTGGTCGTTTTCGCGTGAACGCCTTTATCCAGCAGGGGCGCGTCGGCATGGTGATGCGGGTGATTCCTTCCGAGCTGCCCACCATTGACGGCTTGGCTTTGCCGCAGGTGCTGAAAGAAGTCGCTTTGATCAAGCGCGGGTTGGTGATTTTTGTCGGTGGCACAGGCTCGGGCAAATCCACCAGTCTGGCGGCAATGATCGACTGGCGCAACATCAACACCTATGGCCACATCATTACCGTGGAAGACCCGGTGGAGTTTGTGCATCCGCACAAAAACTGCATCGTCACCCAGCGCGAAGTGGGACTGGACACGGACAGCTGGGAGGCGGCCCTCAAAAACACCCTGCGTCAAGCGCCTGATGTGATTTTGATGGGTGAAATCCGCGACCGTGAAACCATGGAGCACGCCGTGGCCTTCGCCGAAACAGGCCACCTGTGCATGGCCACGTTACATGCCAACAGTGCCAACCAGGCACTGGACCGGATCATCAATTTTTTCCCTGAAGAGCGGCGTGCGCAGCTGCTGATGGACTTGTCGCTCAACCTCAAAGGCTTGGTATCGCAGCGGCTTATCCCCAAGCAAAACACCAAAGGCCGTGCGGCGGCAGTGGAGATTTTGCTCAACACCCCGCTGATCTCTGATTTGATCTTCAAAGGGGATGTGACCGAGATCAAAGAAATCATGAAGAAAAGCCGCAACCTGGGGATGCAGACCTTCGACCAGGCGCTGTTTGATTTGTTTGAGGCCAATACCATTTCCTACGAAGACGCGCTGCGCTTTGCCGATTCGGTGAACGACCTGCGCTTGCAAATCAAGCTCAACAGCCAGCGTGCCAAATCGCAAGACTTGGCGGCGGGCACCGAGCACTTTGCCCTGGTTTGATGGGTTGTGATTTTTCCCAAGTGTGTTCCTTCCTCTTTTAATTCTTTGCTGTATGTCGTCTATTAACTCTAAAACCTACGAAGCTTCTGCTCCGCAAAAAATCGCTTTCATCGGTCTGGGCGTCATGGGCTACCCCATGGCGGGCCATTTGGCACGTGCGGGTCATACGGTCACGGTGTACAACCGTACCGAATCAAAATCCATAGCATGGTGTGCTGAATTCATGGGTGCTGGCGCGGGTTCCGTGTTCCATGCCCCGACCCCCCGTGAGGCTGCACAGGATGCGGATATCGTTTTCTGCTGCGTCGGTAATGACGACGATTTGCGCGCTGTGAGCCTGGGTGCCCCCAGTTCTGCTGACCGTGCGGACGGTGCTTTTGACGGCATGAAGCCCGGTGCGGTGTTTGTTGACCACACCACAGCTTCTGCCCAGGTGGCCCGTGAGTTGAGTGCCGCCGCTTTGGTGCGGGGGTTGAATTTCATCGATGCACCGGTATCCGGCGGCCAGGCGGGTGCACAAAACGGCATGCTGACGGTGATGTGTGGCGGCGATGCGGCTGTGTTTGAGCGGGTGAGGCCTGTGGGACTGGCTTTTTCACGTGCGTTCACGCTGTTGGGCGAAAGCGGTGCGGGTCAACTGGCCAAGATGGTGAACCAGATTTGCATTGCGGGTCTGGTGCAGGGCTTGAGCGAGGCGATTGCATTTGGCCAAAACGCCGGGCTGGACATGAACCAGGTGCTGGACGTGATCGGCAAAGGCGCGGCCCAAAGTTGGCAAATGGAAAACCGGGGCAAAACCATGGCTGCTGACCAGTTTGAATTTGGCTTTGCGGTGGACTGGATGCGCAAGGACTTGGGGCTGGTGCTGAGCGAGGCCCAGCGCAACGGCTCACGCGTGCCTGTGACGGCGCTGGTAGACCAGTTTTATGGCGACGTGCAGCACATGGGTGGACGCCGCTGGGACACGTCGAGCCTGATCAAACGGCTGAAATAACGCTTATTTCACTGGCGTTGCCGTCGCATCCGAGGTTGGGGCTGATGTGACCGGCGCTGGTGTGGTGGCCGGTGCGGCAATGCGCTGCAGTTCTTCTTCGCTGATGATCTCCAGTGAGCGCACCAAGCGCTGAACGCCTGAGACGCCGCGTACGACTTCAGTCGCCCGCGTGGCTTCGCGCTGGGTGACACGACCCATCAGGTAGGTGGTGCCGCGCTCTGTGACCACTTTGAATGCATTTGCATAGAGGTCCCGGGCATCGACCAAAGCGGCTTTGGCACGGCCTGTCACCAAGCTGTCGGACGAGCGCTGTGTCAGCGTGGCATTGCCCATCACGCCCAATTCGTTCACCACCGAGCGCACGTTTTCAACGCGGGAAACGATGTCGCCGATTTTTTGCTTGTCTTGCTCTGTAGGCGCTTCACCCGTGATCAGCACTTGGCGGTTGTAGCTGGTGACGTTGACATGGGCGCGGTCGTCCAGAGCGTCGCGGATACGCGAACTGCTGCGCAGCTCAATGCCCTCGTCTTCCAGTTGAGCGCCTGAAGTGCGACGGTCAGATGCCACCAAACCACCGCCAACCAGCGCACTGCCCAGCAAAATGGGGGCGCAGGCGCTGAGTGTGGCGCCAAGGCCTGCTACCGCCATCAGGGCACAAAGCAGGCGGGAGGCCGCCAAAGTGGAGATCAATGAGGTTTTCATGGGTTGCTGTCCAGTTCGCCAAGGAGTTGGGTGTCTACGCCATCACAGATGCAATGCAGCGCCAAAAGATGCACTTCCTGCACGCGGGCGGTGCGCTCGTGCGGCACGCAAATGTGGACGTCGGTTTCCCGCAGCTTCGCGTTCATCAGGCCACCGCCGCGCCCGGTCATGGCGACCACTGTCATTTCGCGCTCGTGGGCTGCTTCAACCGCGGCCAGCACATTGGCCGAATTACCGCTGGTCGTAATCGCCAGCAGCACATCGCCAGGCTGCCCCAAGCCGCGCACCTGCTTGGAGAAGATGGCATTGAAGTTGTAGTCGTTGGCAATGGCGGTGAGGATGGAGCTGTCGGTGGTCAGCGCAACCGCGGCCAGTTCAGGGCGTTCGCGCTCGAAACGGCCCATGAACTCAGCGGCGAAGTGCTGGGCATCGGCCGCCGAGCCGCCGTTGCCGCAGGCCAGTACTTTGCCTCCGCTGGTGACGCAGGCCAGGATGGCCTGAACGGCAGCCGCAATGGGTTTGCTCAAGGCCTCGGCCGATTGGTATTTGAGGTCTGCACTGTCAATGAAGTGCTGTTGGATGCGTTGTTCTAACATAGCTTGGAATGATACCTGCCTTCAAAAAAGCGTCTGGCATGTGTTGATGCCGTGGTGGCGGTCATGCGGCGTCACATCACGACGCGTCAAAAGCGGCCTGCAGCCATTGGGCCTGCCCGCTTTCACCTTCCAGGATCACCACGTCAAAGCGGCAGGGCGGCTCTGTTGGCAGGCGCATCAGAAAATGCCGTGCCGCGAAGATGATGCGCCGTTGCTTCACTGCGCTGACGCTGGCCGCTGCACCGCCAAAGCGGGTGGTGGCACGGTGCTTGACTTCGACAAACACCAGTGTGCCGTCAGGTGACCGCACAATCAGGTCGATCTCGCCGCCACCCCGCCCCGGCGTCCGATAATTGCGCTGTACCAGCCGCAGTCCTGCGGCTTGCAGGTGGCGCAATGCGGCGTCTTCGGCAGCGTCACCCTGCTGTTTGGTCGTCTTGGCGGTGTTTGCAGTGCTGGCCATAGAGACTTTGGTTGCTATTTTATTAATAGCTGATGCTGGCCGTCTAGCAAGCACCTCAGCCATTTTTGAGGCTATTTTTTTGTGAAGGAACACGTTTGAGCGCCTTTTTTGCTAAAGCCCTGGAGGCCGCGCACGATGCAGCGGCTGCCCAGCATTATCCGCAGGGCGCTTTGTACGTCGTCGCGACACCCATTGGCAATTTGGCCGACATCAGCCTGCGTGCCTTGCATGTGCTGCAACTGGTCGACTGCGTGGCCTGTGAGGACACGCGCCATACGCAAACCCTGTTGCGGGCCTATGGTCTAGACAAAACCGGTGCCCAACTGCTGGCCGTTCACCAGCACAACGAGGCCGAGGCGGCCCAACAGGTCATCGAGCGCTTGCGACAGGGCCAGCGCGTCGCCTACGTGAGCGATGCAGGTACCCCTGCCGTCAGTGACCCTGGTGCGCGCTTGGTGGCGGCCGTGCGTGCCGTGGGGCTGCCCATAAGCCCGTTGCCGGGGGCAAGCAGCATCACGGCTGCGATCAGCGCCAGCGGTGCGGTAGCGCGGGGCGATGACGATGGAGGGTTTGTTTTTGCCGGGTTTTTGCCTCCCAAAGCGCTGATGCGACAGACCGCTGTGCAGCAGTTGCAGGCCGAGCGCCGCGCTGTGGTGCTGCTGGAAGCGCCGCACCGCATTGAAGCCCTGGCGCTGGCTCTGGCGGTGCTGGGCGAGCGGCAAGTCACGGTGGCGCGTGAGATCACCAAGCAGTTTGAAGAGATTGCCACCGTGGCTGCATCGGCCTTTCCCGCGTGGCTGAGCGCTCAGCCGAACCGCTTGCGGGGCGAGTTTGTGGTGGTGCTGCACCCGGTGGAAGTCGTGGCAGATACGGCGCACAGCGAGCGGGTGTTGACTTTGTTGCTGGCAGAATTGCCGTTGAAAACCGCGGTCAAGTTGGCGGCAGACATCACTGGCGAGCCTCGCAATGGGCTGTACACGCGGGCCTTGGCGTTGAAACCCGGGAAGACTCCTCACGTGGATGAGGACGACGAAACCTCGGATTAACGCTTCAGCTTCACGCTGCAGGTTCCGGTGCGGTCTGCGCGGATGCGGCGCACGTTTGGCAAACACAGGCCATTTTTTGCGCCTGCTGGGGCACTCTGGCGAGCAATTCAGGCGTGAAGGTGGCTGTCATGCACCAGCAGGGGGGTTGTGCCATGCCGGTTTGTTCTTCTTGCACCATGGCACAAGCATTGGTTTTACCGCAAAGTGGGCAAAGTGCTGGCGGAAAGAGGCGCCCCACCATGGTACTCACCAGCGTGCAGGGAAGGGTTTCAAAATCACCATCCGCCTGTCCACGATGGCGAGATAGCCGCCGGCCTCCAGGTCTTTGAGCAAGCGGCTGATCATTTCGCGCGAGCAGGCGACATGGCTGGCTATGTCCAAGTGGGTGAGGCGATCCAACACCACGCGGGTACCGTCATGTTGAGAGGTTGCCAGCTGGTCGAGCAGGCGGGTGAGACGTCCATAGGTGTCGATGAGCGCAAGGCTGCGCACGCTCTCGGTGGCCAGGCGGGCGCGGCGTATCAGGCGCGACATCATCTCCAACGCAAAATCAGGGTGGCTGGCAATGTGGCTGCGCAACGTATCGCGGCTGACCACTGAGCACACCGTGGGAACCAGTGTTTGTACATTGGCAGAGCGGGGGCCGCCATCCAGCGCCATCTCCCCGACGTAGTCGCCCGCGCCAAAAACCCCCAGTGTGATCTCTTTGCCCCGTTCGCCAGAAGAGAATGCCCGCAGCTTGCCAGACAGAATGATGTACAGCGTATCGCCTAAATCGCCCTCTTGAATCAGCAGCGTGAAGGCGTTGTAGCGGCGCTGGACGCCTTTTTCAGCCAGTTCGGTGATGCCGTTAATCGCTGGGAACGAGCTGCTCATCAATTTTGTCGGTTGAACGGCAGGCCATGCAGGCAGTTCAACGGTGATGGCCTGCGGTTCTGTTGGACTGCGGAGAGGGATGATTTTTGCGCGTGCCATGCGAACAGAATGTAAAGCATACGGTTTGTTTATGCTGTATCTATTATATGACGTTGGTATTAATGGGTGAGACGCGCTAATGCATCACGGTACTTTTGCGCAGTATGTTCAATTACTTTTTGAGGCAGGCGTGGCGCAGGCGGGGTTTTGTCCCATGATGTTTGCGTTTCCAGCCAGTCGCGCAAAAACTGTTTGTCGTAGCTGGGAGGGTTGCTGCCCTCAGCCAAGCTTTGTTCGTAAGATTCTTCAGGCCAGAACCGGGACGAATCGGGTGTCAATACCTCGTCCATCAGCACCATATTGCCGGCATCGTCCAGGCCAAATTCAAACTTGGTATCGGCAATGATGATGCCCTTGGCCGCTGCGATTTTGCTGGCGGCCACATAAAGCTGAATGCTGATGTCCCGCATTTGGCGTGCCAAATCGGCACCAATGGTCTGCT
The DNA here is from genome assembly GCA_025356445.1 of Betaproteobacteria bacterium. Classification (GTDB taxonomy): domain Bacteria; phylum Pseudomonadota; class Gammaproteobacteria; order Burkholderiales; family Burkholderiaceae_C; genus Defluviibacillus. Next base: position 50,772 of record JANXSZ010000035.1, read on the forward strand.
CAACTTGTGCGTAGCTGATGTTCTCGTCATGCTCGCCTACAGCGGCTTTGGCTGCGGGGGTGAAGATGGGTTCAGGCAGTCGACTGGCATTTTTCAAGCCAGGGGGCAGGGGGACGCCGCAAACGGTTTGGGATTCTTGGTATTCCTTCCAGCCACTGCCGGCCAAGTAACCGCGCACCACCGCCTCGACGGGCAGTGGCTTCAAGCGCTTGACGAGCATCGAGCGGCCTGTGACTTGCGCCACTTCATCGGCCCGCACTGCGCTTTCAGGCGCATCGCCCGTCAGGTGGTTAGGGCAAATGTCACCCAGCTTGTCGAACCAAAACAACGCCATTTGCGTCAGCAGCGTACCTTTGCCGGGAATGGGTTCACCCATGATGACATCGAAGGCGCTGATACGGTCGCTGGCAACCATGAGGATGCGGTCATCGCCCACGGCGTAGTTGTCCCGTACTTTGCCACGGGCGAGCAAGGGAAGAGAGGCGAGGGAAGAGGTGTGGAGAGCGTTCATAGGTACTGAGTGTATTGCGCGTGACGGCGTGAGCAGGGCCGCTAAGCGGTGTCGATTTTGTGACACTTTAGCGGCCCTTTGGGCTCAGGCTTGATTTTTTGCGCTCAATAGCGCTCGCGGCCTCAGTTCACCATCTGCGCCAGCTGCCCTAGCGCGTATTTGCCAGCCACTACTTGCAGGCTATCACCCTTGATTTTGCTGCCCTGGCCTTCGCAGCCGAACTGCAAATAGCGCTGCTTGCAAATCATCTTCGCCGCTTCGCGGGCAGGCTTGAGGTAATCGCGGGGGTCGAATTTGTCGGGGTTCTGGGTCAGGTAAAGGCGAATCGCTGCTGTCATGGCCAAGCGCACATCGGTGTCGATATTGATCTTGCGCACGCCAAATTTGATGGCTTCCTGGATTTCTTCGACGGGTACGCCGTAGGTTTCCTTCATGGCTCCACCGTTTTGGCGGATGATTTCCAGCAGGTCTTGCGGTACGCTGCTTGATCCGTGCATCACCAAATGGGTGTTGGGGATGCGGCGGTGGATTTCCTTGATGCGGCTGATGGCCAGATTGTCACCGGTGGGCTAGCGGGTGAACTTGTATGCGCCGTGGCTGGTGCCAATGGCGATAGCCAGGGCGTCGAGCTGGGTGCGTTTCACGAAATCGGCGGCTTGTTCGGGGTCGGTCAGCAGCTGTTCCATGGTCATGGTGGAATCGGTGCCATGGCCGTCTTCCTTGTCGCCCTTCATGGTTTCCAGGGAACCCAGGCAGCCCAGCTCGCCTTCTACCGTCACGCCTTGGGCATGCGCCATGGCGACGACTTTTTTGGTAACTTCGATGTTGTATTCGTAGCTGGCAATGGTTTTGCCATCGGCTTCCAGGCTGCCGTCCATCATCACCGAGCTGAAGCCCAGTTTCATCGCGCCTTGGCAGACTTCGGGGTTCTGGCCGTGGTCTTGGTGCATCACCAGGGGGATATGCGGATATGCTTCAATAGCGGCCTGAATCAGGTGTTTGATGAACGCTTCGCCCGCGTACTTGCGCGCACCAGCGCTGGCCTGCAAGATGACGGGAGCCCCGACTTCGTCTGCCGCAGCCATCACCGCCTGGACTTGTTCCAGGTTGTTCACATTGAAAGCCGGAATGCCGTAGCCGTTGACGGCAGCGTGGTCCAGCAGTTCGCGCATTGAGACGAGAGCCATGGTGAAAGTCCTTAAGGGTAAAAATTAGTAACCAGTTTGTAACTGGCACTAATTTTAACTTCGCCACACCAAGCCCTGCCAGCGCTGGCAGGGGTTTGGTCGGTGGCTTTGGGCACGTTATCCCACGCGGCAAATTTTCAGCATGTTGGTGCCGCCCGGTGCACCCATGGGTTCGCCGCAGGTGATAGCGTACACATCGCCAGTTTTTACAATGCCGCGTTTCTTCAAATACTTCTCGGCTTGTGTCAGCGCTGAGTCGCGGTCGGTGATGGTGGCCACCAGCAGCGGGCGCACGTTGCGGTAAATCGCCATTTTGCGCTGCGTGGCAATGCGGGGGGTTAAAGCGTAGATGGGCACGTCGATGCGGTGGCGGCTCATCCACAAAGGCGTGCTGCCGCTGTCAGTCAGTGCCACGATGGCCTTAGCACCCAGATGGTGGGCTGTGAACAAGGCGCCCATCGCGATGGTTTGGTCGATGCGGGTCGTGCTTTTGGTGGTGAACCCACCGTCCAGCTCCACATGCTCGGCTTTTTCAGCGGCTTCGCAGATGCGGCTCATCTCTTGCACCGTTTCCAGCGGGTACTTGCCTGACGCGGTTTCTGCGCTCAGCATCACGGCGTCGGTGCCGTCCAGCACGGCGTTGGCCACGTCACTCACTTCGGCGCGGGTGGGCATGGGCGCAGAAATCATGCTTTCCATCATCTGGGTCGCGGTGATGGCAAATTTGTCCATGGCTCGGGCCATTTTGATCATGCGCTTTTGCAAGGCGGGCACGGCAGCGTTGCCTACCTCCACCGCCAAATCACCACGGGCTACCATGATGCCGTCGCTGGCCTTGAGGATGCTTTCCAGGTGTGGAATCGCCTCAGCACGCTCGATTTTGGCGATCATGCCGGGCTTGTGCTTGAATTCAGCAGCCGCCACGTTGCAGAGTTGGCGCGCCATTTCCATGTCGGTGGCGTTTTGCGGGAAGCTCACCGCCACGTAATCGGCCTGGAAGCTCATCGCTGTTTTGATGTCTTCCATGTCCTTTGCTGTCAGCGCCGGGGCGGTCAGGCCGCCGCCCTTTTTGTTGATGCCTTTGTTGTTGGACAACTCGCCGCCCAGGTTGACCGTGGTGTGTACCGCCTCGCCCACCACCTTGTCTACCGTCAGCATGATGAGGCCGTCGTTCAGCAGCAGCACATCACCCGCCTTGACATCCTGAGGCAGCTCTTTGTAATCGAGGCCCACCGCGCTCACGTCACCCAGCTCTGTGCGCTCGCCGTCCAGCACAAACTTGGCACCGGGTTCCAAAAAGACTTTGCCTTCTGCGAACTTGCCCACGCGGATTTTCGGGCCTTGCAGATCGGCCATGATGGCGACTTCGCGCCCTGCGCGGCGGGCTGCCTCGCGCACCATCATGGCCCGGTCGATGTGGTCTTGCGCCGTGCCGTGGCTGAAGTTCAGCCGTACCACGCTGACTTTGGCGCGGATCATCTTTTCGATCAGCTCCACCGTGTTGGACGCAGGTCCAAGGGTAGCCACAATTTTGGTGGCATGGCGGGGGATGTTTGTCTCCATCATCGAATCTCTTTTCAGGTAGTTGAACCGGAATTGTGGCAGTGAAGTGCGGCTCTGGAGGAACAAGCGAGGAACGAAATTGGGCATCCCTCCACCCGCTGCTTTTGGGGTTGTCTGCTTATCCGTTCGCCCGCTTTTGCAAAATCTCAAACGCCGGCAGCGTTTTTCCTTCCAGCACTTCCAGGAAAGCCCCGCCGCCAGTGGAGATGTAACCCACCTGTTTTTCAATGCCGTATTTGGCAATAGCGGCCAGCGTGTCGCCTCCACCTGCTATCGAAAATGCAGCGCTGTCGGCGATGGCTCGGGCAATGGTTTGTGTGCCGTGGGCAAAGGCGTCGAACTCGAACACGCCGACGGGGCCGTTCCAGACGATGGTGCCAGCGGCTTTGAGTTGGGCGGCTAAGCGGGCAGCGGTCTCTGGGCCAATGTCCAGTATCAAATCATCGTCAGCCACATCGGTGGCGGCTTTGACGGTGGCCACGGCATCGGCGCTGAAGCTTTTGGCGCACACTACGTCGGTGGGGATGGGCACATCCGCGCCACGGGCCTTCATGTCGGCGATCACCGTGCGGGCTTTGTCCACCAAATCAGGCTCAGCCAGGCTTTTGCCGATTTTCAAGCCAGCGGCCAGCATGAAGGTGTTGGCGATGCCGCCGCCCACGATCAACCCGTCCACTTTGGAAGACAGCGCTTCCAAAATTGTCAATTTGGTGCTGACTTTGCTGCCCGCCACGATGGCGACGAGGGGGCGCTTGGGAGCCGCCAGCGCTTTGCTGATGGCGTCCATCTCGGCCGCGAGCAGGGGGCCAGCGCTGGCGATGGGTGCGAACTGGGCGATACCGTAGGTGGTGGCTTCAGCGCGGTGGGCGGTGCCGAAGGCGTCGTGGACGAAGATGTCGCACAGGGTGGCGAGCTTCTTGGCGAGGTCTTCACTGTTCTTTTTCTCGCCCTTGTTGACGCGGCAGTTTTCCAGCAGCACGACCTGGCCGGGAGCCACGGTAACGCCATCCACCCAGTTGCTCACCAGGGGTACGTCACGGCCCAAAAGTTCACCGAGGCGTTTGGCGACGGGGGCCAAAGAGTCGGCAGGTTTGAACGCGCCTTCTGTGGGGCGACCCAGGTGCGACGTGACCATCACTGTGGCACCGGCATCCAGTGCCATCTGGATGCAGGGCACGGAGGCGCGGATGCGTGTGTCTTCGGTGATCTGGCCGGCGTCGTCTTGCGGCACGTTCAGGTCTGCACGGATGAAGACGCGTTGGTTCTTGGCGCGGCCTTGGGCGCAGAGGTCAGAAAAGCGGATGAAGTTCATGGCGTTGTCGTGATGTGTTTTAAAGGGGGCGGCGATGTCGGGTGTCGCTCGGCGCGCGCAGATTGTAGGTTTGGGTCGCCTGCGCTATTCATCAGAATTTGCAGGCGCACCCATCACCATGCCGGTGTGCAGCTCAAACCCGCGCAAGAAATCAGCCACTGGCAAACGTTTGCCGCCTGCGCGTTGCAGTGCGGTCAGGCGCAAGGGGGTTGAGCCGGTGTGGACGGTGATGAAATGGGTTTCTACGTGCAAAATCGTGCCGTAGTGCAATGCAGATGGGCACAAATTGCTATCATTTTTGATGATCTCGGCACCCCACACCTTGATTGACTCTGTACCGATCCCCGTGCTGGCACCGGGGAAGGGGTTGAAGGCGCGGATGCGGCGCTCAATCACCTCGGCGGGCTGCGACCAGTCGATCAGCGCCTCGGCCTTGTCGATCTTGTGGGCGTAGGTGATGCCGTCTTCGGGCTGCTTCACAGGCTGCAGGCTCTTGGCTTGTACCCGCGTCAGTGCCTGCACTGCCATGCGGCCGCCCATGGCTGCGAGCTTGTCGTGCAGTGTGGCGGTGGTGTCGGTGGCGGCAATGGCGAGGTGCTCGGTCAGCAGCATGTCACCGGTGTCCAGGCCTGCGTCCATCTGCATCAGAGTGATGCCGGTTTGTGTGTCACCGGCTTCAATCGCACGGTGTATGGGGGCGGCACCTCGCCAACGGGGCAGCAGGCTGGCGTGGATGTTGAAGCAGCCGTGGCGGGGGGCTTGCAGCACCCATTCAGGAAGAATCAAGCCGTAAGCAGCCACCACAGCAGCGTCGGTAGCTGCGTTTTTGATAGCAATTTGCGCTGCTAAAGCTTCTTCGGGGTACTTGCCGTCCAGACGCAGGCTGCGGGGCTGGATGACGGGAATGCCGTGTTGCAGCGCCAACAGCTTCACGGCCGAGGCTTGCAGTTTCATGCCGCGCCCGGCGGGGCGGTCGGGTTGGGTGAGCACCAAGGGGACTTCAAAACCGGCGGAAAGCAATTCAGCCAAGGCCACGCTGGCGAATTCGGGCGTACCTGCAAAAATGACGCGACAAGGCGGGCGCGCGTTGTGCATCAGTCTTTGTCCTCGCGCTGGGCTTTGAGCATTTTGGTTTTGATGCGGTTGCGCTTGAGTGGCGAGAGGTACTCGACAAAGACTTTGCCCAGCAGGTGGTCCATCTCATGCTGCACACAAACGGCGAGCAGGCCATCGGCTTCAAAGCTGTGGGGCTGACCATTTTTGTCCAGTGCCTTCACCCGCACCGAGGTGGCACGCTCTACGCCGTCGTAAATGCCGGGCACAGAGAGGCAGCCCTCTTCGTTCAGGATTTTCTCGGGGCTGGCCCAGGTGATTTCAGGGTTGATGAGCACCAGCGGCTGGTCGTGTTCCTCGGACACGTCGATGACGACCACGCGTTCATGCACATCGATCTGGCTGGCGGCCAAGCCTATGCCTTTGGCGTCGTACATGGTTTCCAGCATGTCGTCCACCAGGGTTTGGATGCGGGCATCGACCACAGAGACGGCACGGGCCACGGTGTGCAGCTTGGGGTTGGGGTAGCAAAGAATAGGAAGAAGAGCCATGGGGGAGACGTGAAAAAGTCGATAAGAAAACAAGAATGACGCTGAAAATGCGTCAGCAGAATGGTCTGCTGTGTCGCTATTTTCGCTACTTTCGGCGAGCGCTATAGTGTCAAATGAGATTCATCGTTGCCCAGTCAAGGGCTTGGGCGCAAAATCGCGCGAGATAGATTGAGGATTTCCTGACCGTATGGACACCACAACCCCGTTATTCCCCGCATGGCGCCTGACGCTGCTGGCCTTGGCCCTGGGCGCGGTGCTTTCCCCCGTTGCGGCCCAGGTGGTGGCGCAAAACTACCCTGTTACCGTCAGCCAAAAGGCCACTGCGCAGCAAGTTGCTCAGGCGGGTGTGCCCTTGGAGGAGCTGGCTGCGGATGCGCCGGACAGCTACACGGTGAAGTCGGGCGATACGCTTTGGGCGATCTCAGGCCTGTTTTTGAAGCGCCCTTGGCGTTGGCCTGAGCTGTGGGGCATGAACCTGCAAGAGATTCAAAACCCGCACCGTATCTTTCCCGGTCAGCAGCTGTTTTTAGAAAAAAGTGGTGGTCGGGCGCGCTTACGTACTTCGCGATCGGACAGCGATACGTCAGACATGACCACCGTTCGTGTGTCGCCACGTACACGTTACGAGAGTCTGGCCGAGGCGGCACTGCCTACCCTCAAAAACCAGCTGATTGAGCCGTTTTTGTCGGAACCTCTGATCGTTGACGAAGCCGGGCTGGCCAAGGCTCCCCGTATCGTGTCGGCGCAAGAGGGGCGTGTATTGCTAAGCAAGGGGGATCGTGCCTACGCACTGGGTGACCCGGCTACGCCGCTGACCGATGCCAAAGACCAGCCCAAGGCCTACCGCGTCTTTCGCAACGTGATTCCCCTGAAGGACCCGGACACGGCTGCTGTACTGGGCTATGAGGCCAAGTACGTTGGCAAAGCTGTTCTGGTGCGTGGACAGACCCTGCGCGAGCTTGTCGGCAAAGACGGCAAACCTCAGCTCGACATCGTGCCTGCCACCATCGACATAGTGGGCGCCAAAGAGGAAATGCGCGTAGGCGATCGCCTGTTGCCCGAGCCTCCCCACGAGATCACCAACTACGTGCCGCGCCCCCCGGATGGCCCTGTTGATGGCCGTATCGTTTCTGTCTATGGCAGTGCGGTGCTCAATGCCGCCCAGAACCAGATCGTGGTCATCAACAAAGGCACCCGTGATGGTTTGCAAGTGGGTCATGTGCTGGCCATGCTGAAAGACGGCCCCCGTGTGATTGACCGCACCACGGGCGTACCCGTCGAGATCAAGCTGCCGAACGAGCGCAATGGCTTGGTGATGGTGTTCCGCCCCTTTGAGACACTGTCTTATGGCTTGATTTTGCAAATCACCGACGGTGCCAAGGTGGGTGACCGGGTGAGCAATCCCCGTCCGTGAGCGTGACAGGTGACGCCAGTGCCCTGGCTGCTTGGCTGAGACTGAGCTTGACGCCTGGTTTGGGGAACGAAGGTGCACGCAAACTGCTGGCGGCTTTTGGGCTGCCTGAGGCTATTTTTGGGGCCAGCCTTGCCGCTTTGCAGCAGGTGGTCAGTGCGAAGGTGGCTGATGCCGTGCGCCAGCTACCGCCTCAGTTTGCTGAAAAGTGGGCGCAAACCCAAGTGTGGTTGAACGGTGCAGAACCTGCATCCGCAACGCGCACCGTCCCGCGCTGTATCGTAACGCTGGGCGACAGCGCCTACCCTGCCGATCTGCTCCACATGGAAGACCCGCCTTTGCTGCTGTATGTGATGGGCGCAGGGGACGTGGCGCAGCTCTTGGCCAGCCACTGCATTGCGGTGGTGGGAAGCCGTAACCCGACGCCACAGGGCGAAGAAAATGCGAGAGGGTTTGCCAAGGCGCTGGTCAGCGCAGGGTTGACCGTGGTGTCAGGCCTTGCGCTGGGGGTGGATGGTGCAGCCCATGAGGGGGCACTCGAGGCGGTGTTGGATGCTGAAAACAAGGCTGAAAAAAACGTTGAAAGCGCCCATCTGCAGGCGGCAGCACAGATGGCTACCGTGGCTGTGGTGGGTACTGGGTTAGACCGGGTCTACCCTAAACAGCACCTTGATTTGGCGCACCGCATTGCGGCGCGCGGTTTGTTGATCAGCGAATACCCGTTGGGAACACCACCACTGTCGGCGAATTTTCCGCGCCGTAACCGCCTTATTGCCGGGCTGTCCAAGGCCACGCTTGTGGTAGAGGCTGCGCTCAAGTCGGGCTCGTTGATTACCGCGCGCTTGGCCTCTGAGCAGGGCAAGGATGTTTTTGCTATTCCGGGGTCCATCCACGCTGCGCAGTCACGCGGCTGCCATGCGCTCATCAAGCAAGGGGCCAAGCTGGTGGAATCGGCTCAAGATGTGCTGGAGGAGTTTGGTCATTGGCGGCCTGCCAAAAGCAAAACTGCTACGAATAAGATAGCTATTGATGCCGATCTATCAAGCACAAACACCTCTTTTGATTGGAAAGATGTCCCCGAGAGCAGTTTGCTGCAAGCGTTGGGCTTTGATCCGGTCGGTTTGGATGCGCTGCAAGCCCGCACAGGATTGCCTACCGCCATGCTGCAAGCCGAACTGTTGACGTTGGAGCTGGAAGGGCATCTGGCTCGCCTGCCTGGAGGCTTGTTCCAGCGAATGGGGGCAGCGTAAGCGCGTGATGCAATGGATGAAGAATTCAGGTGTTCTGCTGCTGCTATGGGGGGCTGTGCTGCAGGGGGTTTGTGCCCAAGCGGTGGCAGATGTGGCAATCTCGCCTGATTTCACGCTGGGTCTGGCGCTGGGCCAAACTCAGTACCGTGCCACAGAGCGCAATGCCCTGGGCAACGTTACCAATCAGGAGTCCGGCAGCTTGCCGCATGCTATGGTGACGGGGCGTTGGCAGCACGGTGAATGGTTTGCTGAAGCTGCTTTGAGCGTGGCACGGCACGATGTGGCCTACCAGGGCTTCACGCAAATTGGTATTCCACTCACGACCACCACGGCGTTGGCCATGACCCAAAGCGGTTTACAAGGGGGCCGCCGCTGGCGCAGCGCCAGCTCTACGCAGTGGCAGGTGTCGGGTGGGCTTGAGCGGTTGCAGATACAGCGTCACATCTTGCCTGGGTTGGGTTCGTCGCCACTGCGTGAGGTGTTAACCACCACGCGTGCCGTGGCGAGTGTGGCGGTACAGCAGGACTTACCTGCCATTTGGGTGAGCGCTCCCGTTGCCTTGTCCGTTGGGCTGGACGTGATGCCCGCTTTGCGTTCGCGTCTGGATGTGGACAGCTTTGGCGTATTTGATCCTATTACCTTGCAGCCTGCACGCAGCACGGACTGGCGTGTCAAGCTGAAAACCGAGTTGGTGCTGAGCCGGCAAGCCATCCTTTGGTTGGGCTATACGCACGAATCGCTTCAACCCGGTGGTAGCAGCCTGGCGGTCTGGACACGCGGGGGGGTACCTACTGCGGGGGTGCGCTATCCGGGAAGCCAGCAAAGTCTGCGCACGTTGTCTATGGGCCTGAGTTTGGGTTTTTAGTGGTGAATATTCACGGCAATTCCCCCTGAACTCGGGGGTATTCAAGCTGACATGGGCTGACTAAAGTCGTTAACTTCTAACAAGATTTGGACACTTTTGATGAACACCTCTCTCAAATTTCTCTTTACAGCGGCTGCGGCAGCAGGCTTGGCGGCTTGTGGTGGCGGCGGTAGCAGTTCAATCACCACGGCACCTGCACCGGCGGCAACGACGCCTGCGCCAGCTGCGGTGACGCCCACACCGGCTGCCCCTGCACCAGCACCGGCCGTTGCGGGCCCCGTACCGTCACCGACGACGACACCTACCGCTACATTGGCAAGTACGCAGACCGAAGCCAGTGGTCTGGCGAGCGAGGCCAAAGCCGGTTTTGCGGCTGCGGCATCCGCGTCGGCAGGGGCCGGGTTCAAAGGGCCTTTGGGTATTGAGCTTTCTGCCCTGCCAAGTGGCATTGCGGCCACTATTTCTTGCAGCTCTCTTGCCGCAGGTGGAACTGGCAGCATCAGTTATGACTTTCCGAGCACAGTGCCTGCGGCAGGGTACACCTTGACTTACACGTACAACGCTTGTTCGTTCTCAGGCTACACCTACAACGGCACGTTCAAATTGGTGTACGACCGCTATGTGAGCCCCACAGATTTCACCTACACGGCCGAATATTTGAACTTCACCGTTGCCGGCAATGGGGTGGGCAGCCAAACCATCAGTGGCAAGCAGACTTGCAGCCTCTCGGCCGGTTCCGCCAGCTGCTATTACAACGATGGGTCACGCGGCTGGAGCAGCACGATGACCTACAGCGGTGGCGTAGTGAACGGTTCGTATGCGGTGAATTACGGGAATGGCTCTGTACAAGTGACTTACGCCAACTTCGGCGCAACCAGTGGCACCGCCACCATGACTGGCTCTAACGGCAGCAAGGCTGTCATCACCCGCACATCAGCTACCAGCTTCACGGTGTCCATCACCACGGCAACTGGCGGCGCGGCCACGTCTTACACCGTGACGCTGTAACTTGGCGCAGGGCGTTTTACGGTGCAGTGCTTGGTTTTGGGGACAAAAGCGGTGTCAGTTCAGCAGCCGTTCGGGGTTGGCATCGAGCTTGGCCAGCGCATTGCGGGTGGCGCGCACCGTCAACGCTTCTTCCTCTTGCGGTACCAATAGGCCTGCTTGCAAGTAGGCGGCCAACCGCCGTGCCTGGATCAGGTAGCTGCGCCCATCGACCGAGGCGAACAGGTGCAACTGCTTACGCTCGCTGCGCCAGACAAACTGCACTTGGGTGGTCACGTTGCTGTGGTCCAAGGTGTACCAGGTGCCTGTTTGCAGCTCTTGGGCCCAGGCCATCATGGCTTGGCTGGGCTTGGAACCCCCATCGGCCACCACCACAATGGCGCTGGCGTCCAGACCGACCAGCATCTCAATGCTGGCGGCATCCAGGGGGATGTCGCCCGTACCATCCTGGATGATGAAGTCTTCCAAGTGTGCCAAACGTTCCGCCATCGCATCGATACGGTCTTGCGGTATGGATTCAGTTTTCGACATGAAGGCATCGGCCAGCGTGTCTCCAATCAGCTTGATATGAACTTCTTGCTGTGCGCCCGCAAAGCCCAGCAGGGCCATGCCCTGGCGCAGTCGTTGCAGTAAAAATGGCAAATCGTTTATGACCTGTGCACGGTCACTGCGATTGGGCTTGGCGCTGGCCGCCCATACCAAATCAGAGGCCGAGCGCTTGAGCATGATCGTTTCTTCATGCTGCGGGCCATTTTTGATGGCAGCCACCGCCAGCACTTCGGCCCAGACTTTGAACAGAAATTCACGGATTTCTTCGCGCACGGGCATGCTGTTGAGCATGTTGCGCATTTCAATCGTGTACTGGATTGCCAGTGTTTCTTTTTGTTCAACCTGCTGGGCCAGTGTGACCACGCGTTGAGAAGAGCTTTTTTCGGTCAGATACTTTGAAAGGAATTTTTGAAATTCGTCATACACAAGCTGAAATACCCGACGACCGGTATCAGGGTACTGTTCAATGACCTGCACCACGCGTTTGATCTCGCTTTCCAGCGCACTGCCGCTGATAGCGCGCGAGTCAAAACCCAGCACGCACGAGCCCATGTGGTCGATCAGCTTGCGGGCCGGATGGTGCAGTGTGCTGAAAAACTCAGGTTCAAACAGCGCAACCCGCATCACCGGCATTTGCAAACGGGCAAACCACACCCGAATAGAGGCGGGAATACGTTCTTCGGCCAAGATGCTTTGGAACATCAGCGCGACGATTTCAATGATGGCTTTTTCGGCAGAGGTGGAGGCTTGTTTTTTGAGCGATGAGGTGCGCTCACGCAAGCTGTCTGCCGCACGGGCAACCCCTGTGCCGTCAGATACCCCATCAAAGGCTAAATTTTCTCCGTTGGCACCCAGCGCAGCACGCTCTTGCTGCGCTTGCGCGGCAGATTGCCCCATGGCTTTAACCAACCCGGCGGACGGTGTGTGCGGCTGGGTCGCTACAAAATCTTGCCCACGGTCACCCAACGCCCGTTTTAACTGGCCAATCAGGCCTTGGGCACGAACTCTGGCACGGGTAATGGGGGAGTCGCTGTCGTCGTCAGATTGAGCTGTCCCCTGGTCGGGACGCGTACGCCCTTCTGCAGCGGATTCTCCATCGGTGTTCGCCCCTGAGCGGTCGTTGTTCTGGGCTGTGTCGTAACGCCCCGCATGAGCAAGTGCATTCGCTGCTGTCGTAGACAAGGTTGAACGGCGAATCTGAGATTTCAGGTCAATTTCAGGCAGCACGCCTTGGCTGACAAGGAATTGGTTCGCGAGCTGGTAAGACTCGGTGATCGTTTCCAGCATGTGCTGCTGAACCACGTCCTGCACCAGCACCCATACAAAGCGTTCCAAGCCTGCGTGCGTCCACTGGTCAACCATCAGTTGGGCCATGACCTCTGGGCGCAAGATATCGTGAGGCACCAATTCACGCGTGGCTTCCAGCTTCTGTATGCGCAAGCGCAATTCATTCAGTGCAGTACCTGCTTTGTCCATCATGCCCAGCGCCAAGCGGGATGCGAGAATTTTGTTCTCTACTACTTCGTTGCCAATCAGCGCTAACGTGGTGGATTCGTTTCGACCCTGCGCGTGGGGGGCTGGCCGAGCCAGACTTTTACGCCATGCAGAGACAGTACCACGCGTCCAATCGCTGTTCAGCTTGTGGTACGCCATAAGGGCATCCCGCCGCAGCTGGGCGTCGCGGGTGTTTTCGCTTTGGTCTACCAGCACCACCAGCCGTTCGGCAATAGCGGTGGACATTCCTGAAAGCACGCCCGCTGCGTGCGCTACAAACTGTTCACGCACTTGCCGGGCAAGGCTGGTACCTGAGGGCGTGGATGCGGGCAAGGCCATAGTGAACGTGAACGGGTAACTTGTGCGCGAATGTTAAAAGTGGGCGACAGTTTAGACGGATGCGCCAGCATTGGGGTCGTTGGGGTCGCCCTCTTTTTTGGCCGCAGTTTTAACCAGATCTTCGCGCTTGATGCCCAGCCACATGGCAATGGCCGCTGCCACGAAGACCGACGAGTAAATACCAAAGCAAATGCCAATCGTCAACGCCAGTGCAAAATAATACAGCGTAGGGCCACCAAACAGCAACATGGACAAAACCATGATTTGGGTTGATCCGTGGGTGATGATGGTTCGGCTGATCGTGGAGGTGATGGCGTTGTCGATAATCTCGACCGTGTTCATTTTGCGGTATAGCCGGAAGTTTTCGCGGATACGGTCAAAAATAACCACAGACTCGTTCACAGAGTAACCTAGCACCGCCAATACCGCTGCCAGCACGGGCAAAGAGAATTCCCACTGAAAGAACGCGAAGAAGCCCAAAATGATGATGACATCGTGCAAATTGGCAATGATGGCGGCTACGGCGTATTTCCACTCAAAGCGAAACGCCAAATAAATCATGATGCCGATCACCACAAAGGCCAACGCCTTCAGACCATCTGTGGCCAGTTCTTCGCCCACTTGCGGGCCTACGAACTCGGTGCGGCGCAGCGTGGCGCTGGCATCGTTGGTCTTCAACGCAGCAATGACTTTTTCACTTTGCTGTCCTGAGCTGACGCCTTTGGGGGCAGGCAAGCGAATCAGCACATCGCGTGAGGTACCAAAATTTTGCACCTGTACGTCTGAATAACCCAGGGTGGCGATGGTGGCGCGTACTTTCTCTAGATCAACGGCTTGGCTGTAGTTCACTTCAACCAAGGTGCCACCAGTGAATTCCACCGACAGATGCAAGCCCCGGCTGAACAGAAAAAACACCGCTGCCAAAAAGGTCAGCAGTGAGATAAGGTTGAAAACCAACGCATTCCGCATGAATGGGATGTCGCGTTTGATTTTGAAAAATTCCATAGGGTTGCTCTTTTCGCCGTAGTTCGCGTTATGCCGATGTAAACCGATATATACAGTTAAAGCAGGCTGCTCAAGCCCGCGCTGGTTTGTCCGATTGGGTAACGTCGTTGCCAACGGCGTCGGGGCGCCATACGGTACCAATCGACACACCCTTTAATTTCTTCTGGCGGCCATACCAAAGATTAACCAAGCCACGCGAGAAGAACACCGCTGAGAACATGCTGGTCAAAATGCCAATGCAGTGCACTACAGCAAAGCCGCGGACCGGGCCAGAACCAAAGGCCAGCAAGGCCACACCCACAATCAATGTACTGATGTTGGAGTCCAAAATCGTTGCCCAGGCGCGGTCATACCCGGCCTGAATCGCAGCTTGCGGTGAAGCGCCTTTACGCAGTTCTTCACGTACCCGCTCGTTGATCAGCACGTTGGAGTCAATGGCCATGCCCAGCGCCAAGGCCATGGCCGCAATGCCCGGCAGGCTGAGTGTGGCCTGCAACATCGAAAGTACCGAAGCCAGCAGCAGCAAGTTGACACCCAATGAGATGCTGGAGAAGGCACCGAACACCATGTAGTACATGCACATGAAGGCCACGATCACTACAAAGCCCCACGTCACGCTGTGAAAGCCCTTTTGGATATTGTCTGCGCCCAGGCTAGGGCCAATGGAGAGTTCTTCGATGATTTCCATGGGGGCGGCCAAACTGCCTGCCCGCAACAGCAATGAGGTTTCGTTGGCTTCCTGGGTGTTCATGCGTCCAGAAATCTGCACACGACCACCACCAATTTCACTGCGGATGACAGGGGCCGTCACAACTTCGCCTTTGCCTTTTTCAAACAGCAAAATCGCCATACGCTTGCCAATGTTGTCACGGGTCACGTCTTTGAAGATGCGTGAGCCTTTGGCGTCCAGCGTCAGATTCACGGTAGCTTCTTGTGTCTGCCCGTCAAAGCCAGGCTGGGCATCGGTGAGGTTTTCACCCGTCAAAATCACTTGTTTCTTGGTGATGACGGTTTGACCATTGCGGTCCAGGAAGCGTTCGTCACCAAACGGGACGGCACCGCTGCCTGATTCTGCGGCACGGGCTTCAGCGCTTTCATCTACCAAGCGGACTTCCAGCGTGGCGGTACGGCCCAAAATGTCTTTGGCTTTGGCGGTGTCCTGTACGCCGGGCAGTTGCACTACGATGCGGTCTAGCCCTTGCTGCTGAATCACCGGCTCGGCTACGCCGAGTTCGTTGATGCGGTTGTGCAAGGTGGTGATGTTTTGCTTCAGTGCCTGGTCTTGCACCTTGCGTGCAGATTCCAGTTTGATGCTGGCCGTGAGCTTGTAATCGCTGCCATCCGGTGCATCCACGGTTTGCAGGTCTGTGAACTGGTCGGCAATCACCCGTTTGGCGGCATCCAGGGTTGCTGAGTCACGGAACTTGATTTCGATGGTTTGGCCATTGCGGCTGATGCCGCTGTGCCGGATGTTCTTTTCACGGAACATCGTGCGGATGTCCCCTGCCAAAGATTCGGCTTTTTTGGTCAGCGCTGCTTGCATGTCCACTTGCAGCATGAAGTGCACGCCACCGCGCAAATCGAGACCCAGGTACATGGGGAAGGCGTGCAGTGCCGTCAGCCAGCCGGGCGAGCGTGACAACAGGTTCAGCGCGACCACGTAGCCGGAGTCAGGGTCTGACAGCAATGCTTTTTGAATCGCGTCTTTCGCTTTGAGCTGAATGTCGGTATTGTCAAAGCGGGCTTTGACAGATGTGCCCTCCAAAGTCACAGCGTCCGCTGTAATCTGCGCTGCTTTCAGTGCTTCCGTCACGCGGTTTTGCGTCGTGGCATCGACTTTGACCGATGATTTGCTGGAAGACACCTGCACCGCAGGGGCTTCGCCAAAGAAGTTAGGCAGGGTATAGATGGTGCCTACCAGCAGCGCGATCACGATGATCACGTACTTCCAGACCGGGTAACGGTTCATGTTGGGGTCTCGGGGTGTGCGCTATAAATGAAGCGGGGAGGGCAAAGGCCAGGTCATGCAGTGCTTAAGCCGAAGGAAACGGCCCAGTGCGACTGCCGACGCAGGTCATATCGTTTTATTTAACTGAACCCTTGGGCAAAACCTGCACTACGGCGCTGCGCTGCAATTGCACTTCGACACCGTTGGCGATTTCCAGGCTCAGGTGTGACTCACCCAATTTGGTGACTTTGCCCAGCAAGCCACCAGCGGTTGCGATTTCATCGCCTTTGGCGAGGGCCTCAATCATGGTGCGGTGTTCCTTTTGCTTCTTCATCTGGGGACGAATCATCACAAAATAAAGTACCACGAACATCAGCACCAAAGGCAGCATGCCCATCAGCGAGTCTTGCATGTTGGTGCCCGATGCAGCAGCAGCGGGGGCGGTTTGGGCAAAAGCAGAAGAAATAAACAAGGAGGCACTCCGAGAAAGTGTTAGCGAAAGAATGGGACTGTGCCGATCCCGCGTCATTCATTGCCTGTGCCGGGTGTCGGCCGGATGTCAGACACGGGCACGCAACCCGCTATTCTAAGCACCGGGTTGATGTAAGCAGGGGAAATGCTGGAATGGCCGTGTGACACGACGGCACACGGCACCTTAACGTTTGAAGGCCCAGTAACGGCTGAGCAAAAAGGTTTGCCCTGCCGCCATGATCAGCGCGCAGCCCAGTGCCACCCAATCAGGCCATTGCAAGAGGCGCAGTAGCAGCATGAAGATCGCCTCGTTACAAGCGAACCCAGCCAGTGCTGTGGCCGCAAAACGGGTAAAGCTTTGCCCCAAGCTGGTTTGGGCGTCGCGAAAGCTTAAAAAACGGTGCCCTGCAAAACTGACAAAGAATGCGATTAAAAAACCGCAGGCGTTCGCCAATTCTGGCCAAATCTGTGACCGGAGCAAGGCAAAAACGGCCATGTGAGTGAGTGAGGCCGCACCCCCAACGGCGAGGAACCAAAGGCCAGCGCGACCAGCCTGTGGCACTGCGGTGCTTACTTGTTGCTCAGGCATTCTTTCATGAAGGCTTTGCGTTCGTCACCCTTTTTGCCGGTGGCGTCTGTGTTGCAGGTCTTCATTTTATCTTGCTGTGTGGCTTTTTTGGCGCTCAGGCATTCTTTCATGAAGGCTTTGCGTTCATCGCCCTTTTTGTCCGCAGCGTCTTTGTTGCACACAGTCATTTTGTTTTGCTGTTTGGTGGGTGCAGCCGCGTCGTCTGCCGCATGTGCGGCACCGAAAGAGAGCGTCAAACCCAAAGCGAGTACGGAAAGAAGTGATTTCATACATATTCTCCAGAAGGTAAAAGATGGCGAGATTGTGCGGGAGGTACGCTCAGACTGTACAACGCAAGCCGTATGAAATACGCACGACAAACGCGCTTTTGTGACGAAGTGCCTGCACTGCCTATGGGGAGCGCTCAGGAACCTGGGTATGTCATCCCCCTAAAATCGCCGTATGTTATCTGTCAAAACTGATTTACTCGCGGCGCTCGCCGTTGAGCTCGAAGCCTTGCAGCCTGGTGCTGCCAGCAAAGCCGCCTTTGAATCCCCCAAAGTAGCTGCGCACGGCGACTTTGCCTGCACCGCGGCGATGCAGCTTGCCAAACCGCTGAAACTCAACCCCCGTCAGTTGGGCGAAACCTTGCGTGACCGGTTGATGTTGACGCCAGTGTTCCAACAGTGGGTGGCTGCTGTGGACATTGCGGGCCCTGGTTTTCTTAACATCACGCTGAAGCCCGAAGCCAAGCAGCAGATCGTGATTGAGGTATTGAGTGCTGGCGCGCAGTTCGGCTACCAGCCTGACCGCCAACAGGCCATGCTGGTCGAATATGTATCCGCCAACCCCACCGGCCCGCTGCATGTGGGCCATGGGCGACAAGCGGCGTTGGGCGATGCGATTGCCAGCCTGTTCCAAACCCAGGGCTGGCGCGTCCATCGCGAGTTTTATTACAACGACGCAGGTGTGCAAATCCAAACCCTGGCCACCAGCACCCAAGCACGCGCCTTGGGCTATAAGCCGGGCGACCCGCAATGGCCTGAATCAGCCTACAACGGCGAGTACATCGCTGACATTGCGGCGGATTTCCTGGCCCAGAAAACCGTGTGTGCCGATGACCGTGAATTTACCGGCAGTGGCGACAAAGACGACCTGGACGGCATGCGCCAATTTGCCGTCGCTTACCTGCGTCATGAACAAGACCTGGATTTGAAGGCGTTTCAGGTCAAGTTCGACCACTACTATTTAGAGTCTAGCCTGTACACCAGCGGCAAAGTGGACGCCGCCGTTCAGCGCCTCGTCGCTGCCGGTAAAACTTACGAGCAAGACGGCGCACTGTGGCTCAAGTCCACCGACTACGGCGACGACAAGGACCGTGTGATGCGCAAAGGTGATGGTACGTACACCTACTTTGTGCCAGACGTGGCCTACCACATCACCAAATGGGAGCGTGGCTTTCACAAGGTGGTCAATATCCAGGGCACAGACCACCATGGCACGATCGCACGGGTGCGCGCGGGGTTGCAGGCCGCGGGTGTTGGTATTCCCCTGGGCTACCCTGATTACGTGCTGCATACGATGGTGCGCGTGGTACGGGGGGGGGCAGAGGTCAAAATCTCGAAACGTGCGGGCAGCTATGTGACGCTGCGCGATTTGATCGAGTGGACGAGCAAGGATGCTGTGCGTTTCTTCCTGCTCAGCCGCAAGCCCGATACCGAATACACCTTTGATGTTGACTTGGCTATTGCCCAGAGCAATGACAATCCGGTGTACTACGTGCAGTACGCTCACGCTCGCATTTGCTCGGTGCTGGCCGCTTGGGGCGGCGACAAAGTTAGCTTGGTCGCGACCGATTTGTCGCCGCTGCAAAGCCCTCAAGCGCTAGCCTTGATGCTGTTATTGGCTAAATATCCTGCCATGTTGACGGCAGCCGCTAACGATTTCGCCCCGCACGATGTCACCTTCTACCTGCGTGAGTTGGCTGCTTGTTACCACAGCTATTACGACGCTGAACGTATTTTGGTTGACGATATTCTTGTGCGGCAAGCCCGCTTGGCGCTGGTTGCTGCGGTGGCTCAGGTACTGCACAACGGCTTGGCCGTCCTTGGCGTGAGTGCGCCGCAAAAAATGCTGAAAGAAGCTCCATGAAACATCAACGCGGTGGTACCTTTTTAGGACTGATTTTCGGTCTGGTTGTGGGCCTGGGCATCGCGCTCGGGGTTGCGGTTTACGTGACCAAAGTGCCGGTGCCGTTCATCAACAAGGGGCAAAGCCGTAGCAGTGACCAAGATGCAGCCGAAGCCCGTAAAAACAAAGACTGGGATCCGAACGCCTTGATTCAAGGTAAAAATCCGGTGCATTCCTCGTCGGGCGCAGTCACGCCGTCACCAGAGGCTGCACCGACAGACAAGCCTGCGTCCAGCACCGCGACCAAGGCAGAGCCTAAACCCGAAGGCAAAGCGGAGACCAAATCGGACGCCAAGTCAGACGCTAAACCTGACAATAAACCCGATGCCAAGTCAGACCGTAAGCCTGATGCCAAGCCGGAGACCAAACTGGATTCTAAAGACGATGGTAAAGCAGACGCCAAGTCCGACACCAAACCCGCAGAATCCAAAAAACCACCGGTTTCCGCCGATCCTTTGGGCGACTTGGCCCGGGCCAAGTCATCCAGCGCACAGCTTGATCCGTTCACATACCAGGTGCAGACGGGCGCCTTCAGAGTTCCTGATGATGCAGAGGCTCAGCGGGCCAAACTGTCGCTGATGGGCATTGAAGTCAAGGTGACTGAACGTGAGCAAGCAGGTCGCACCGTTTACCGTGTGCGCGCTGGGCCTTTCGAGCGCAAAGAAGATGCAGAACGCGCCAAAGAAAAACTGGAGTCTGCGGGTGTTGAGACCGTTTTAGTTCGGGTTCAGCGCTAATCAAACTGTGCTTTGGGGGCGTGGTGGAACTTTTCGAGCCGCGCCCCGTCCTATTCCACCAGGAGTGATTGAAATGCAACGTCGTGATTTTTCTTTGAGTGCGCTGGGTGCTTTGGGTTCTGTAAGTTTGACGGTAACTTTGCCGACAAGTGCACAAGCGCAAGCTAAAAAATTTGAAGAGGGTGCTGACTACATTGCGTTGGACAAGCCGGTGCCCGTTGAAGTGCCCGCAGGCAAAGTCGAGGTGATTGAGTTCTTTTGGTACAGCTGCCCCCATTGCAATGCTTTTGAACCCCAATTGGAGGTGTGGCTCAAGCGTTTGCCCCCGGATGTCAGCTTCAGGCGCATCCCCGTCGCTTTTCGTGACAGCTTTGTGCCTCAGCAGCGCCTGTATTACGCCTTGGATGCCATGGGTAAAGCAGAAGCGCTGCAACGCAAAATTTTTAATGCCATCCATGTTGAAAAGCAAGCGCTTGACACCCAGGAAACCATCGTTCCTTGGGTCACCAAGCAAGGTATAGACCCCGCCAAGTTTCTGGAGTTGTACAACTCATTCTCCGTGTCCACCAAGGCGCGCAAGGGGACGCAGCTGCAAAATACGTTCAAGATTGACGGTGTACCGTCTTTGGGCATTGCAGGTCGTTTTTACACCGATGCCACCCTTGCCAGGACCATGGAGCGGGCTTTGCAGGTGACGGATTTCCTCATCACTGAGGCACGTCGATTGAAGTAAACCGACACGGAGTTGTGCTGCAAGCAGCAAACCTCACAGTCAAAAGCCCGCCTGCGCTGCGGGCTTTTTTTTGCCTGTCCGTACGTTGCATTTCACCCCTTCAAGGGCCATTCTGGCGGGTAAGCGCCATGAAAGCCCGTTTGGCTACAATGCGAGCAAGTTTCATGCCTCTATGCGAATTCCATTCAACATCCTCGTTTCCCTGACCCTTGGTTTGGTTTGTTCGTTTACTGTCAGTACGGCACTGGCAGAGAAGGCGGACCGCGGCAAGCCAATGATTATTGAGTCTGACGCGCTCAGAGCCGATGACCTCAAGCAAATCACGATCGCCACGGGCAAAGTGCTTGTGACCAAAGGCACTATCGTCATCCGTGGCACCCGTGTCGAAGTGCGCCAAGATCCTGAGGGCTACCAGTTTGGTACCGTGACCGCAGAGCCTGGTGCTCGCGCCTTCTACCGGCAAAAGCGCGAAGGCCTGGAAGAGTTCATCGAAGGCGAGGGCGAGGTCATCTACTACGATGGCAAAGCCGATACGGTACGTTTTGTGCGCCGTGCCGAAATGCGCCGTTACAAAGGTGCGCAGTTGTTTGATGAAACTTCGGGCAGCCTGATTGTGTACGACAACGCCACCGATGTGTTCACCGTAGACAGCGGTGCCGCAGCAGGCGTGGCACCCGGCACAGGGGGTCGCGTGCACACCATGTTGACCCCTAATCCCAGTGTCACCAGCGCCGGGGCTGCCCCTGCCAAAGCGGCTCCTGCGCCCACACTGCGTTCCAGTCCCACGATGGGTGGGGATAAAAAGTGATTGAAGGCCAAAGTTATCTTCGCGCGCTGCACCTGCAAAAAACCTACGGCAAGCGTAAGGTCGTCAAAGACGTATCGCTCGACGTGGCCAAGGGTGAAGTCGTGGGCTTGCTGGGGCCTAACGGTGCTGGGAAAACCACTTCGTTCTACATGATTGTGGGCTTGGTACGGGCTGATGCCGGGCAGATCACCATCGACGGCCAATCGGTTGAACGCATGCCGATTCACCGTCGCTCGCGCCTAGGTCTCGGCTATTTGCCGCAAGAGGCCTCGATTTTTCGCAAGCTCACGGTGGAAGACAATGTGCGTGCCGTGCTTGAATTGCAAACCGATGACGACGACCAGCCCCTGAGCAAAGCCGCCGTAGAAGAGCGCCTGACCACGCTGCTCGAAGATTTGCGGGTAGACCATTTACGCGATTCGCAGGCGCTGTCGCTCTCTGGTGGTGAGCGCCGTCGCGTTGAAATCGCCCGCGCGTTGGCTACCCGACCACGCTTTATCCTGCTCGATGAGCCGTTTGCAGGCGTTGACCCGATTGCCGTGATCGAGATTCAGCGCATCATTGGTTTCCTCAAAAACCGAGGCATCGGTGTGCTCATCACTGACCACAATGTGCGCGAAACCCTGGGTATTTGCGACCGTGCTTTCATCATCAGCGATGGCAGTGTCCTGGCCCACGGCACGCCTGCTGAAATCGTTAACGACCCTGACGTACGCCGCGTGTACTTGGGTGAACATTTCAGAATGTAATGAAACAAGGCCTTTCGTTACGCGTTTCCCAGCACCTTGCGCTGACGCCCCAACTCCAGCAGTCGATTCGCTTGTTGCAGCTCTCCACCTTGGAGTTGGCGCAAGAAGTTGAGCAAATGCTGGATGACAACCCCTTTCTCGAAGTCGAGCTGGAAAGCCTGCCGCAAGAAGAATTCGGCATTGCCCAAGCCGATACGCCCGTGCGCGAGGAGGATCGGGATTTTGAATATGCTACTAATTCAGTAGCTGTAAACGACCACCAGGAAGGCGCTAGCAGCACTTCTGATGTGCAATCAGATGCCCCTGCCGAATCTGACGGCAGCCTGGAGCAAAACTGGGATGGCGATGGCAGTTCTGACACGTCTCCCGATGACGGCGAGTGGGGAGGGGATGCCCCGCCGCGAAAAAGTGGCACGGATGCCGATGGTGATTTCGACGCAACCGAACTGGCGCGCACCCATGAATCGCTCACGGCCCACCTGCACCGCCAAGCGCTGAGCCTGCGTCTCGGGCCTGAAGACCGTGCGGCCTTGCAGTTTTTGATCGAATCGCTGAACGACGACGGCTATCTGGAAGACAGTCTGCTGAGTTTGGCCCAAGGTTTGTTACAGAACGAGACGGTCGTCGATGACGAGCAGCTTGACGGTCTTGTCCATCACTTTACCGTGGCGCTGCGTTTACTTCAAACCCTTGAGCCTACTGGTGTTGGTGCATGTCATTTGGGCGAATGCCTGAGCCTGCAATTGCGTGAAATTGCCGCATCGAAAGCGCTGCATAACAACGAGCCAGACACCCTGCGCGCCGCGCTGGCGGTGTGCCAGCAACCGCTTGACTTCATTGCCCGGCGCGATGTAAAGCGCCTTGCCCAGCGCTGCGGCGAGGGTGAACAGGCGATCAAAAATGCCTTGAATTTGATCGCCCGCCTTGAACCCCGCCCTGGTCGCCGGTTTGTGGATGTCGAGCGCAACATAGTCCGCCCTGATGTGATTGTGGTTCGGGTGCGTGGCCCAGGCCAGCCCAAGTTTCAGGTGCGGCTCAATGGCGACGTGATGCCGCGCCTGCGCGTGCATGACATTTATGCCAGCGCCCTTAAGCAGCACCGGGGGGGGGAGCACCAGGGCTTGAGCCAGCGTTTGCAAGAAGCGCGTTGGTTTATCAAGAACATCCAGCAGCGGTTTGACACTATTTTGCGTGTCAGTAACGCCATTGTGGAGCGACAAAAGAGCTTTTTCGTTCACGGTGAACTTGCCATGCGCCCGCTGGTGCTGCGTGAAATTGCGGATGAGCTGGGGCTGCACGAGTCCACCATCTCCCGCGTGACCACGGCCAAGTACATGGCTACGCCTTATGGCACTTTCGAGCTGAAATATTTCTTTGGCTCTGCACTGGGGACTGAGACAGGCGGCAATGCGTCCAGCACGGCAGTGCGGGCACTCATCAAGCAGTTCGTCACCTCCGAGAGCCTGACCAAGCCACTCAGTGACAGCCAAATCTCCGAGATGCTGCGTGAGCAGGGTATTGAGTGTGCTCGCCGTACCGTCGCCAAATACCGCGAAGCGCTGCGCATTGCACCGGCCAATCTGCGCAAAACGCTGTAAAAATCGCTACTGTGGTTTTCCGGGGCTTGTGTCCCCTTGTCTTCCGTTTCTTTCGTTCCTCCAGCTTCCCATCAGAATCGAGTCTCTCTTATGAACCAACTCCAGCTTTTCTTGCCCTGCGCCGCCGGTGTTGAAGAGTTTCTTGCCGCAGAAGTGCTGGCCATCACCGGCCAACAGCCCCAATCGTGGCGTGGTGGTGTGCTGCTCGACGGTTCCTGGCGCGACGCGCTGTTGCTCAATTTGCACAGTCGCTTGGCTCAGCGCGTGCTGGTGCACCTTTCCACCACGCCTTACCGAGGCGAGCAAGACCTGTACAACGCGTCCGCTGACATCGCCTGGGAGGTCTGGTTCACGCCCAAGCAGAGCTTCAAAATCGAGATCACTGCCCAGCACAGCCCGTTGCAAAGCTTGAATTTCGCTGCGCTCAAGATCAAAGATGCCTTGGTCGACCGTTTCCGCCATAAAACAGGTGTGCGCCCCGATGTTGAAACCCGCTGGCCCGATGCCCGCGTCTATGCCCACCTGACCAATGAACACTGCACGTTGTACATCGACACGTCGGGCGAAGCGCTTTTCAAGCGTGGCTGGCGGGCAGACAAGGGCGATGCACCACTCAAAGAAACGTTGGCCGCTGCGATGATCGCCGCCAGCGGTTGGGATGCGACGACACCGCTCTATGACCCCTGCTGCGGCAGCGGCACGATCGCGATCGAAGCCGCACAAATCGCCTGCAATATTGCCCCTGGTGGCAACCGCCGCTTTGGTTTCGAGAAGCTGCTGCCTTTTCAGGCTCACGTCTGGGATGCTATTAAAAACGCAGCTAGAAACGCCGAACATGCGCCTACAGCTGAGGTTTTTGGCAGTGATGTGGCCTTCCGGATGGTTGATTTTGCTGAGCGTAACGCTGAACGTGCTGGTGTGGCCCACGCGGTGCAGTTTCGCGGAGGTGACGCCTTGCAGCGCATGCCTCCCACCACTGAGCCCGGTGTGATGCTGCTGAACCCCCCGTATGGCGAGCGCATTGAAACGGCTGGCGTGGCAGGGCGCGAAAGCGCCCATGTTCAGGCTGAAGATGGCACGTGGCAAAGCAGTGGCGAGGGCGACGCCGATTTCTTCCGCTTGCTCTCCGCCCATTGGAAGAAGAATTACACCCACTGGACGGCATGGGTGTTGACGCCTGACTTGAAGCTGCCGGGCCGTATGCGTTTCAAGGAGTCGCGCCGTGTGCCCCTGTGGAATGGCCCTATTGAATGCCGCATGTTCCGTTTTTCTGTCACACCCCGGCCTGTACCCGTGACACCGGTTCCTCCCGTTTCCGGTGCCTGAGTGTGCTGTGCCGATGTTGGTGATCGACACCAACATCGTGCTTGATCTGTGGGTATTCCAAGACCCGGCCACGCAAGCGCTGCATGATGCCTTGCGTACGGGGCAATGCCGCTGGTTATGGACAGCCGAGATGGGCGACGAGCTGGTGCGCGTACTGGGCTACCCCAAGATTGCGCGCCGCATGGCCGCCAACGGCTTGCTGGCCGACGCCTTGCTCGTTGACATCGCGTCGCACAGTTCGCTGGTTCCGAGTGCCAGCGCTGCACGAGTGCGCTGTGCTGACCCCGATGACCAGAAGTTCATTGATCTCGCCATTTATCTTGCGGCCCACCGCCCTGCGGTGGACGGTTTCGGTGTGTTGCTGCTGAGTAAAGACCAAGCGGTGCGTTGCCTTGCCAAACCATTGCT
Source organism: Betaproteobacteria bacterium (assembly GCA_025356445.1). Classification (GTDB taxonomy): domain Bacteria; phylum Pseudomonadota; class Gammaproteobacteria; order Burkholderiales; family Burkholderiaceae_C; genus Defluviibacillus. The sequence continues at coordinate 76,403 of JANXSZ010000035.1, forward strand.
TGCACAGGGTGTAACGGTATCCGCTATATTTCCAGCAACCTATGGTCTACCCGCCCCTCCCTAGCTCGATGCTTATTCGCTGATACCTTCAATTTCATGGAAGCCGTTACGCCCGCATTGATGATGGATGTTCACAAACTGCGTATTGGCATGTATGTGTTTCTTGATTTGGGTTGGATGGATCATCCGTTTCCCCTGAACCGCTTCAAAATCGCCAATGTCGAGCAGATTGAGCAAATACGGGGGTTGGGCCTTAAAACCGTCAAAGTGCTGGCAGCGCGCAGCGATGCTTCTGCCTTTGTTGACGTGCCACAGGTGCCTGAGTTATCGCCTGGGTCCATCGCCTCTGCTGTCTCGCCTCCTGCGGAGCAAGCGCAGTCTTTTCTCCAGACTCACACGCTTCAACCCCCGAAAACCCCCAAACGCCAAGCCCTGGACGATCAAAATGCCAGCTTGATGCGGTCTGAGCGCATGTTCAGTGAGGCGTCTGCCGCCTGGAAGCAAATATCCGCCCTCACGCAGCGTGAGCCGGTGGCCGCCATGCAGCGCTCGGTGGCTGTTGTCCATGGTTTTTTGAATGAAATTGCCAGCACCCACGAAACCAGTATTCGCTTGTTGTCAGAAGTTTCGGGTGACGGTGGGGCGTTGCATGCCTTGAATGTCACCGTTGTCTCGCTGTTGCTGGCCCGTGCCATGAAGCTGGACGACACCGCTTTGAGTGATGTCGGCATGGGTGCTCTGTTGCATGACATTGGCAAACAAGCCTTGCCTGACCGCTTGCGTTGGCATTCCGCCCAGTTCAGCACGGTCGAAGAACGAACCTTTCGCGAGCATGTGGCCCATGGTGTGCAGATGGGCAGCGCGATGGGGATGAGCGCCGGAGCCCAATTGGTGATTGCCCAGCACCACGAAACGGCTGACGGCAAGGGCTACCCCAAAGGGCTCACCCATGCGCAAATGACGCCCGCAGCCAAAATTGTCACCCTCGTCAATGCGTATGACAACCTGTGCAATCCGGGCAGTGCGGCCTCGGCGGTCACGCCGCATGAGGCTCTGTCGCTGATGTTTGCCCAACTTAAGCCCCGCTTTGACCCAGCGTGCCTCACCGCCTTTATACGTCTCATGGGCGTTTACCCGCCGGGTTCGGTGGTACAGCTCAGTGATGAGCGCTATGCGTTGGTGGTGTCCGTTAATGCAGCTCGTCCGCTCAAACCCTGTGTGATGGTGTTTGACCCCAAGGTGCCGCGTGATGAAGCTCTGTTGCTGGACTTGCAAGCCGAAATCGTGATCGGTATACGGCGCAGCTTACATCCGCGTCACCTCAGCGGCGCGGCGTTGGATTACCTTTCCCCACGCAAGCGCATGAGTTATTTTTTTGAGCGTGGTGCTGAGACTGCCGAATTCCATGTGGGTACAGCCTTGGTCATGGAGGTCGGCTCAGGGGGCGGCGAGTCGGGGTCAACAAGGTCTTCTGCATGAATTGGCTCGACCACTACAGTGTGGTTTTGGACGCTTTGCTGGAAGCGGCTTGCCTGGTTGATGGCAAGACACTGCGTTTGGTAGCTGTCAATGCCGCCGCTGCCACCTTGGTGGGTGAGAGCCGGCAAGCGCTGTTGGGCCGCCCTGTGACTGAACTGGCCATCACCCCCGAAGATTTGGTGTTTTGGGATGAAGCCCAGGCGGCTCAGCTCGAGCATGATGGGGGTGTGACCTTGAGCGCACCCATGGCCTTGCATTCTGAAAGCCTGGTACTGAAGTCGGATGGCAGCATGCTGACCGTCGAGCGCCGCGTACAGCGCTTGCAGACCGACGATGGCCATGAGATTTACCTGTGGACCATGCTTGACCACAGTGCCCGCTATGACACCGAAGAAAAGCTGGAGCGCCTGTTGTCTGAAATGCGCGCCACGCTGGAGTCCACCGCCGACGGTATTTTGGTCACGGATTTGAATGGTGCTATCCAGGCGTTTAACCGTCTGTTCAGCCAGCTCTGGCAGCTGCCTGCGAACCTGCTCACCCAGCGCAATGATGCCGCTATTTACCATTCCATGCGCGCGCAGGTGACGGACGTAGAGGACTATGACCAGCGCCTGCTTTTGATTGACAACAACGCGTTGCTGGAAGACCGCAACACGATTGCCCTGGCGAACGGTCGCGTGCTGGAGCGTGTCACTTTGCCGCAAATGGGGCGTGGTGTGCCGATTGGGCGGGTGTTTTCCTTCCGCGACATCACGGAACGGCTGGCCAGCGAAGCGCGGCTTCGACTGGCGGCCAAGGTGTTCGAGTCCAGCATTGACGCTATTTTTGTGGCCGATGCCCACCACCGCATCTTTACCGCTAACAGCGCATGCAGTCGCTTGATGGAGCGCCGATCTGATGAATGGACGGGCGAATCGCTGACGGATCTGCTGAGCTTCCCCGAAGACCCTGACGCGCTGACGCTGGTGTTGCAGGGGCTGTCTGTCAAAAACCGTTGGGAAGGCGAGCTGCACTACCGGCGCAGTGATCGCACCGTCACCCCGCTGTTTGTTTCGCTGGTGCATCTGGCCGGTGAAAACGGTGAACCGATGCACTGCATCGGCCACGCGCACGACCTGACGGAAACCCTGGCAGACAAAAAACGCATCCATGACCTGGCTTTTCGCGATGCATTGACGGGCTTGCCCAACCGTGTGGTGCTGAACGAGCGGGTGGAGCAGGCCATCGCCGTGGCCGAGCGCGAGCAGCACGGCTTTGCTGTGATGTTCATTGACCTGGACCGGTTCAAGTACATCAACGATACCCTGGGCCACAGCTTTGGGGACATGGTGCTGGTGCAGGTGGCGAACCGTGTCAAAAAATGCCTGCGTCCTTACGACACCATGGCTCGCCTGGGCGGCGATGAGTTCGTGGTCATTCTGCACAAGGCCGACGTGCATACCTGCGAAGTGGTGGGTTCACGCATTCTGGAAGTGCTGGCCATGCCGTTTGAGCGTGATGACATGCGCTTTATTGTGACGTGCAGTATCGGTGTTGCCATGTACCCCGAAGACGGGGCCACCATGAGCGAACTCATCAAGAACGCGGACGATGCCATGTACCGCGTCAAAGAACATGGCCGTGCCGCCATGCGCTTTTACCAGCGCCAGATGAGCGTGGACTTGCTGGCCCGCATGAAGATTGACCACGCCATGCGCCAAGCGTTGGTGCAAGGCGACTTCCGGCTGCACTACCAGCCGCAGGTGCATATCGCCACCGGTGCGGTTATTGGTGCTGAAGCCCTGATCCGTTGGCGAGATGCCGAGATGGGTGAAATCCCACCAGGCCGTTTCATCCCTGTTGCCGAAGAAACCGGCTTCATCGTTGCCATTGGTGACTGGGTGCTGGTCGAGGCCGTACGGCAAGCGGCGGTTTGGTATGCCCAAGGCCTGCGCATACCGGTGTCTGTGAACGTATCCGCCCCGCAATTTCAGCAGAAAGGGTTTGTCGAAAAAGTGGCTGGTGTGGTTGCTGCAGCGGGCTTGCCCAACGAGCTGCTGGAGCTTGAACTCACCGAAAGCATTTTGATCGGAGATGGTGAAGAGGTCTTCTTGCTGCTGCGCCAACTGGCTGATCTGGGCATCAAGCTGGCCATTGACGATTTTGGCACTGGCTATTCCAGCTTGGCCTACCTCAAGCGCTTTCCCATCCAGCGCCTCAAGATTGACCGCTCCTTCATCAGCCAACTGCCTGACGACGAAAGCGATGTTGCTATCACCCATGCCGTCATCAACTTGGGCCACGCGCTGTACCTGAAGGTGATTGCCGAGGGGGTAGAAACCGAGCAGCAGCGCCAGTTCCTGCAAGATGCGGGGTGTGATGAGTTTCAAGGCTACCTGCTGTCACCGGCCTTGCCCCCGCTGGAATTCGAGCGTCTCGTGACCAAGATGGGCACCTAGGGCGAAACGTCTGTGGCCAGTCTTGCTGGCCTTCGGGATTTACCGTCTCACATTACGGTTTTTGCGCGGTGTGCTCCGTGCCCTGCCAGCCTTCAGGCAGCGCAAAACTCTCAGCCCGTGCATGCGGCCACCAGGTGCTGAACGCGGGGTGTAAATGCGAAATATCGTCTTGCAGCAAAGCATGCATGGCTACCTGTGGCACCAAATTAGACAACAGCCGTACTTCGTTTTCATTCACCCGCCGCACAATGTGGTGGGGGCCAATATCATCCGGGTGATCGAGTCCTGCAGCCTGAATCAACTCACGCAGGGCCTCCAGTGTCTGCTGGTGAAACTGGTAAACGCGCTCGGCTTTATCAGGTACCACCAGCGCTTGCTGGCGAACCGGGTCTTGCGTGGTGACCCCGGTAGGGCATTGCCCGGTATGGCAGTGCTGGGCCTGAATGCAGCCCAGCGCGAACATGAAGCCGCGTGCGCTGTTGCACCAGTCTGCTCCCAGTGCCAGCATGCGGATCACGTCAAAGGCACTTACCACCTTGCCGGCTGCGCCTAGCCGAACCTTGTTGCGCATACCAATGCCTTTGAGCGTGTTGTGAACCAGCAGTAAGCCCTCTTGCAGTGGCGCACCCACGTGGTCGGTGAACTCCAGCGGTGCTGCACCCGTGCCACCCTCGGCACCGTCCACCACGATGAAATCGGGGGCCAGGCCGGTTTGTTGCATGGCCTTGGCGATCGCAAACCATTCCCAGGGGTGGCCTACGCAAAACTTGAAGCCCGTCGGCTTACCGCCCGAGAGTTCGCGCAGCCGGGCAATGAACGCCAGCAGTTCAATCGGTGTGCTGAATTTACTGTGTCCAGCAGGCGATACGCAGTCCACCCCGATGGGGACGCCGCGCGCTTCGGCAATTTCTGCCGTCACCTTGGGGCCGGGCAGCACGCCGCCATGGCCAGGTTTTGCGCCTTGGCTAAGTTTCAGTTCGATCATTTTGACCTGCGGATCACGGGCGTTGGCCGCAAATTTTTCAGCGTTAAAGCTGCCGTCCGGGTTGCGGCAACCAAAATAGCCTGAGCCGATCTCCCAAATCAAGTCCCCGCCATTGGCCCGGTGGTGTACCGAGATCGAACCTTCCCCCGTATCGTGTGCAAAGCCGCCCTTGTAAGCCCCTGAGTTCAGCGCCAAAATCGCGTTCGCTGATAAAGCCCCAAAGCTCATCGCCGAGATATTGAACACGCTGGCCTTGTACGGTTGTGCTGTGTCTGGCCCGATGGTGATGCGAAAGTCATGCGAGGCAATTTTGCTGGGCGACATAGAGTGGTTAATCCATTCATAGCCGTTCTTCCCCACGTCCAGCTGCGTACCGAACGGGCGTTTATCCGAATCCCCCTTGGCACGGGCATACACCAGTGAGCGCTGCGAGCGTGAAAACGGTGCAGCATCGGTATCGTTCTCAATGAAGTACTGGCGAATTTCGGGCCGAATGAACTCGAACACAAACCGCAAATGACCAATCACCGGGTAGTTGCGCAGGATGGAACGTTTGGTTTGCAGCAGGTCATACAGTCCCATCACGCTGAGCGCCAGACCCACAGCGGCCAGCAGCTGGCCTTGGCCCCGCGCCCACCATGCCCACAGGCCGAGCAAGGTGCACAGCACGCTGAAGATCAACGCGGTGTAGCGGATGGGGTAAATGGCATTGAGGCGATGCAGCATGAGGTGTGTCAAGCGCGGGGCTTGCCGTGTTGTTGTCTCTGCGCCATCATAGGGGCTGCACTGCCGCAACTGACATGGCTTGTTCGGTCAGGACTTCTTGCAGGCTGACCTCCGCTTGTTCGCGTGCATGGTCCCACATCATTGGCGTCCAGCCGATCATCATTCCCACGATCCCATAGGCTTGGCGCGCCCAGCGCCAAAAATCGAAGTTGTCCCGCTGCGACAAGATCAACCCGTCTTCGTCAAAGTGGAATTGCGAATACACGCCGTTGTGTACCACCCGGCCTGTAGGTGCATAGCGGAAGCTTGCTTCCCAGCGCACACTGCCGTGGTTGTGGAGCGTTTTCACGGTGTGGAATTCCACCGACCAGACGGTGGGGCGGTCGCGTTGGTTTTTGTTTTTGCGTTCTCTGGACAGTCCCACATGGCCAAACAGCAAGGCCCACATGCCCATGATCTCGCGCTCGCCATTCAGATTAAAAACCGGGTCTTCAAACCGCACACCGTGGGCGTAGCAGTTCAACATGCCTTGCGAGTCGCGCTCGGCAAGCGCCGTGAAGAAGCGGTGCAGGGTTTGTGACGTGAGATGGTTGGCTTGCATGGGGTGGGTGAGGCTCATTCTGAGAGCAATGCCTGCAACCGTCCCAAGGCATGGTTTACCGTCCCCGCCCGTACCGCTGCCCGGTTGCCCGCAAAAACCAGGCATTCGCTGGTACATCGCCCGTCCACCACAAAACCAAACCACACCGTGCCTACTGGCTTGGCTGCACTGCCGCCGCCCGGCCCGGCTATGCCGGTCACCGCCACGGCCACCTGTGCCCGTGAATGGGCGATGGCCCCCGAGGCCATGGCGCGAACCACGGCTTCGCTCACTGCGCCGTGCTCGGCGATGAGTGTGGTGGGTACGCCCAGCATCTCGGTTTTAGCTTCGTTCGAGTAGGTTACAAAGCCGCGCTCGAACCACAAGCTGCTGCCTGCTACATCGGTGCAGGTCGCTGCGATCAGGCCGCCGGTACAGCTTTCGGCGGTGACAAGCATTTTTTCTGATTTTTGAAGTAAATCTGCCAGCAGGGCAATTTCAGTGGACATAGCGTGCTCCATTATTTATAGCGAAAGTTCATTGTGTTGCGGTAAGCGCTCACCACCAGCGCCACAGCGCGATCACCAGCAGCGTGCAGAACGCAGCCACCAGGTCGTCGAGCATGATGCCCAGACCGCCCCGCCAGCCAAAGCCTTTGAACTGCTTGTCCGCCCACGCCACAGGGCCGGGTTTGGCCGCATCAAAGTAGCGGAATAAAGCGAAAGCCACCAGCTGTCCCCAGAATCCGGTGGGCATTACCAGCCACAGAATCAGCCAGATCGCCACGATCTCATCCCAGACGATGCTGCCCGGGTCCATCACGCCCATGTGCTGTGCCGTGACCGTGCAAGCCCACCAGCCAACGACCACCGAGGTGGCAATCAGCGCGCCCATCTGCATCGGACTCAGCCCGTTTTGCAGCACCAGGAACGCCAGCCAGCCCCACAGCGTGCCCGAGGTGCCGGGGGCGAAAGGGGCGAGGCCCGAGCCAAAGCCCAGCGCGATCCAGTGCGCAGGGTGCTGACGCATGAATTTGGCCGTGGGGCGTTGAGGCAGCAGCGGTGCCTGGGTGGCTTGGAGCTGGGCGACGTCAATGCCGTCAACCGGCGTCAACTCAATCACGTCAGGGCGGGATGTATGTGGGGCGTTCATGGCGTGAGATTGTCCGCGACTGTTGGGCGTGTGCTCCGGTTATGCGTCGCTGCGCTCAGCGAACCACGCCACCCAGTAGTCCACACAGGCCCGTACTTTGGGCAGGCGGTGGCGCTCGGCCAGCATCACGGCGCTGACGGGCATCCGGTCTGGCCCGTGCCATGCTGGCAAGACAGGCACCAAACGGCTTTGTGCGACCAGCGGCTCGCCCACCATGGACACCATGCGTGCGATGCCCAGACCCGCCAAGGCCATCGCTGCCTGCGTTGCTGAGTTATCCGCCATCAACGGGCCCTGAGCCGTGATGCTGTGTTGTATGCCATTGCACGCCAGTTGCCAGCGGTTCAAGGCTGGATGGGCGCTGTGGGTGATGAGCTGGTGCTGTGCCAGCGCCTGCACGCTGTCAGGCAGACCGTGCCTTGCCACGTAGTCTGGGCTGGCGTAGAGGCGGCGGCTGAGCTGACTCAGACGGCGCAGCACCCACAGTTCACTGGTGGGTTCACCTGTGCGGATAGCGATGTCAATGCCCTCGCGTGCCATGTCCACCACCCGGTCTTCCACCCGCAGGTCGATACGCAGGGCAGGGTGCTGGGTCAGCAGCGCTTGCAGGCTGGGCACCATCACGTGTTCTGCCACCATCGCGCTCATGGCGACGCGCACCAAGCCCGATACCGCCTGCGTTTGGCCATGCAGTTCGGCATCCAGCTCGTCCAGTTCACCAGTGATGCGTTCTGCGCTTTCATGGAAACGTTCGCCCTCGGGTGTCAGCGACAGGCCGTGCGTGCTGCGGTGTACCAACCGCACGCCATAGGCGGCTTCTATGCGTTGCAGCAGGCGTGATATCTGGCTGACCGGTACCTGGCGTTCACGGGCCACGGCCGACAGGCTGCCAAGCTGAGCGATACGGCAAAACAGCCGTAAATCATCCAGCGCGAGGGGGTTGGGTATGCGGGATGTGGTGTGTGCATTCATAGAGATAGAGCGCATCGGGGTGGGTGTTGCAATGGGTGCAAAGGCATTTTGCACGGGCAGAGGTTTCCAGCGAGGCGTAGATTTTTTACAGTCAGCCCACCGTTCATTTCCAAAGGAATTTCTATGCCCATTCTCAATGTCAAAGTCAGCCGTGCCGCCAGCCCTGAACTCACGCGCCACATCGCTGAGTTGCTCATGGCGCACACCACCCGCATCCTCAAAAAGGCCCGTGCCGTGACGGCCATTGCCATTGGTTTCAACGCCGCAGCTTTCCCTCCAAAAACACCAGCAATGCCCGCATGGCCGCGCTGTTGTGCCGCCGCTGGGCGTAGGCCATGTAGAGCAGGATGTCTGACGGCATGAAGTCACTCAGTACCGGCACGAGCGCGCCGCTGTCCAGATCCGCTTGCACCAGCAGCTGCGGCAGGCAGGTGATGCCCAGCCCCGCCTTGGCGAACGCCAGCAGCACCTGTGCATCACTGGCGTCCAGTGGGCCTTGCACAGACACAGAGAGTGGTTCGCCATCCCGCTGAAAGCGCCATTCAGGTGGTGTGTGGCCCGTTTTTGCCAGCGAGAACGCTAAACACTGGTGCTGTGCCAGATCTTCGGGCTGTTCTGGGCGTGGGTGGCTGGCCCAGTAGCTGGGAGCCGCTACCACGGTCATCGCCACCGCTTGCAGGCGGCGTACGATCAGCTCGGAGTCTTCAATTCGCCCAACGCGCAGCACCACGTCCACCGCTTCATCCACCAAATCAACCCGGCGGTTGGTCAGTTTCAGGCTGACATGCACTTTCGGGAACGCTTGCGCAAACTCAATCAGCAGCACAGGCAGCATCTGCTCGCCAAAACCATAGGGCGCACTCAGGCGCACGCGCCCACTGGGCTGGTCGGCGCGCTCGGTCAGCTCGTCACGGGTGAGTGACACCAATTCCAGCAGGGGTGCGCTGCGCTCCAGCAGCAGCTCGCCCGCGTCGGTCAGGCTCACGCTGCGGGTCGTGCGGTTGAGCAGGCGCACGCCCAGCCGCGATTCCAACGAGGCGACGTACTTGCTGGTGTTGGCCTTGGAAAACCCCAGCGCGTCTGCCGCTTTGGAAAAGCTGCCGCGCAAGGCGACTTCACGAAAAGTGCGAATCAGTTCTAAAGAGTCCATAGGGGGGATTGTTCCCTATTGTTTCCAAATTGGAGACAGTTTTATGCGGGTTTACCCTGTTTTTAACGCCGAAAATACACCCAAGTAGTTTCCACAGACGCAGTACCACCCCAACGGTGCATGAGGTCTGGACTTGAAAACCGTTAACTCTTTAAGGAATATGACCATGAACACCCGCTCTACATTTTTCGCCCTCGCTTTCACCGCTATCGCCGCTGTTTCTGGCGCTGCACAGGCTGACCCTGTTTACAAAGACGTGCTGAACGGTCAACTCACTTACGTGGCACCTTTCCACTCTACCCGCAGCCGCGCTGAAGTGAAAGCTGAGGCTGTGGCCGCTGCCTACGAACCCGCTAATGGCGAACTCGGCCAGACGTATGCCGCCGCACCCGTCCGCTCGACGCTGAGCCGTGCTGAAGTTAAATCAGCCACCGTGCTGGCGATGAAGGCACACACGATCAGCATGGGCGAAGCCAGCTTCTGAACCCACACAGGTTTGAACCCCGTGCAGGGTCATGCAAAGTGGTCAAAGCTGCTGTAGCTGTTGTGCAGCAGTTGACCTTCGCTGTCCACCAAGCGCACGCCTGGTTCAGCCTCAATCTGGCCGATACAGGTTACAAGCGTTGAGGTGCTCAAACCTGCTGCCAGCACCGCGCTGTGCAGCGCCGCAGGCGCAGTGAAAGCCAGCTCATAGTCGTCACCGCCCGCCAAAACGCAGTCCAGCTGCATTTTGGAAGAAAAATGACCATCTGCGCAAGCTGGGTGGCCGTTAGCAGCTATCAAGTTTGAAGCAAACAAATTAGCAGCCTTTGCGGTATTTATCCGCACGCCTACACCGCCCGTTGTCCCCTGGCCGGCATGGCTGGCCCGCAGCACATGGCCCAGATCACCCAACAGACCGTCGCTCACATCAATCGCCGCACTGGCGATGCCGCGCAATGCCTGTCCTAATGCAACACGCGGTGCAGGTTGTTCCATGCGCATTCTGGCCGCATCAAACACCTCCGCTGGCACGCTCACGTTGCCGCGAAACACCTCCAGCGCCAACCGGGCATCGCCCAGCGTGCCACTGACCCACAGTTCATCGCCCACTTTCGCGCCCGAACGTAGCAATGCTTGACCCGGTGGCACCTCGCCAAACACAGTGATGCAGATGTTCAATGGCCCTCGCGTGGTGTCGCCGCCCACCAGCGGACAAGCATGCGCGCCGGCCAGCGCAAACAGCCCGTGTGAGAACCCTGCCAGCCACGCTTCGTTCACCGACGGCAACGAGAGCGCCAGCGTGAAACCCAAAGGCCGCGCCCCGCAAGCCGCCAAATCGCTCAAATTCACCGCCAGCGCCTTGTGCCCCAAGTGGGCCGGGTTGACGGTAGATAGGAAATGCCGCCCCTCCACCAGCATGTCGCTGGAGATGGCCAATTGCATCCCCGGCGTAGGTTGCAGGATGGCGCAGTCATCGCCGATGCCGACAACCGTCCCTGCCGAGACGCCTGAGGCCTCAGGCTGGGACGGGCGTGCAAAGTAGCGGCGGATCAGGTCAAATTCACCCATGGGGAGCGGCTCTTTCAGGCTAGACCACCGCCTTGGGTGGCCATAAAAAACTTCCCGGCTGTTGCCGTAACCGCTGTAACACTGCCGTGCGCAGGCGCTTTCTGTCCACGCCACTCACACTGTGCGCCCGCAGCGCCAGTTGCAGGGCGAGGTAGAAGCTGATGGTCAGGTTCAATACGCCGATCAGCGGAATGGCTGCGACACACCACCAAAAATCGTGCGAAGTCCACATCTGCATGCCCAGGGCAGCACCCGCTGCCGCCAATTGGCCGGTGGACAGTGTGACGTGGCGGGCCTCCAGTGCAGGGCCTAAGAACGCCAATATCGGCGGAATCAACCCCAGCATGAAGCCCAGCGAAATATTGGATGCGAAGCCGGAGATATTGGCACGCATGAAGGTGGCCCAGCGGTCCGCACGGGTCACGCCCAGGAAGGCCGTGATACGTGGGTTGTAGCGCAGTGCAGAATCCAGCCGGTGCAGGACAAACCAGTTTTCTGCCCAGCCCGCTACCAGGCTGGAGGCGAACAACAGCACGCCAGTGAAGGCTGCAAACAGCAGAGTGGTGGGGTTGAGCAGGCTGAGCGTGTGCAGCACATAGGCGATATGGGCACTGTCGAGCACCGGGTGGCCCGAGGCTTTGTGCCATGCCCAGCTGGCCAGCACCACAGCCGGGGCGACCAAGCCCACGTTGCCCAGCACCGCCGCAACTTGTGAGCGCACGAGATGGGTGATTTCATCCACAAAGTCTTCGATGGCGGTGCCGCCACTCAGGTCTTTGAGTTTGGCCGCCATGGCCGGCGCAGTCATCGCGGGTTGCTTGGTGGCCAGCGTCCAGTGCATGAGCTGGATAAAGACGAAGCTGAGGGCGTACACCCAGCCTGCGGCTATGCCCCCCCAAAATGCCGATAGCCCGAAGACCCCCAGCCCGAATTTCAGCAGCGTGGTGCCTGCCGTGGCGATGCCACCGCCGGCCGCTTGGCGCAACATTTGGGTGTATTCGGCGCGGTTGCGGGTGATGTAGTGCTCACCCGTTTCGGCGCTGCGTTCAGTCACTTTGGCTGCTAAAAGCGAGGAGTTGGCTGTAATCAGTGCACGCAGGCTGGCGCGTTCTTGGCCAATCGTGACCAGTTTGCCCAGCAGCCAGACTGTGGCCGCTTGGGGGGTTGGCGACAGCAGGCAGTCCATCAGGTCGCGCACGCGCAGCACGCGTTCGCGCAGTTGCCGCAAGCGGTACACCAAGCCCACCGAGATGCCGTTGGTCTCCAAATGGGCGTAGACGCCGTTGGTGGCTTGGCGACAAGCTTCCAGACGGTCTTTCAGCTGCTGTACGGCATTGGCAAGCGTTGCCTCTGGGGAGGCATCAAGTGCGGTTGACGTGCTGCTGGTTGTGTGCGCTTCACGGGACTGCTCAAACGCCAGCCGCAACCTGTCGGCATCCGCGGCCAGGGCGTGGAACGGTTGGTCGAACAGCGTGAGGCTGCTCATGCGCATGCGCAACTCGGGCGAAAAACCAATCGCACGGATTTGGCTGGCACAGTAAGTGATGGCCTCCAACAGCTCATGCTGCCACGGAGTGACACCGGCGTTGCTGGAGGTGATGACGGTACTGGGTGCTGTGAGGGGTGTTTCTGCGTCCCCCGGCGTTGCTGGGGAGTCTGGCACCAACGTTGCCGCAAAGGTGGCTGGGGTGCGCATCAATGCGGCCAGACGGGCCAGGGTTTTGTCGTCCAGCAGCGCCAGCCATTGGGCGTCAAAGGCGTGGGGCAGCGCCAGCAGGAACAGCTCGGACGCATCGTGGGTTTCGGGTGTGCCGGGCAGGATTTTGTGGCGCAGGCGCTCACTGAGTTCGCTCAAAAAGGCGGCCCGTGAGGCAAAACCGAAGTCGGCCAGCAGCGTTGCCACGTCCACGGTTTGGTTGAGTTGCCACCACCAGGCGCGCAGATGGCTTTGCAGGGTGGGTTGGGCGTCTACAGCATCTAAAAACAACTGCAAGCGGCTGACGGCAGCGGGTGCGGATCTGCGGTCGCCACGCACCCAGGCCAGCAAACGAATCAGCCACAAATGCCGCTGAGCCAGCGGGGCTTGGGGGTCAAGCTGCGTGAGCAGTTCGGGTAGGTTGGTCATCAAAAAGAGGAGCTGCTTCGGCTTATTCAGTGCAGTGTGCGAGGGCTTGGGCCAGCACCAGAGTCATCGCCCCGGCCTTTGTCGTTGCCCATCAGGTGGCTGAGTGCGTCCAGCACAAACATAGGCACGTCGGCATCAAACTTTTCGCCGTCTTCCGCCACGCAGAAAAAACTGCCGTGCATGGTGCCGGTGGCGGTGCGCAGTCGCGTGCCACTGGTGTATTCAAACGATTGACCGGGATTGAGCAGGGGCTGCTGGCCTACCACGCCCAAACCTTTGATTTTTTCGTGGTGACCGTTGGCATCGTTCACGTTCCAGGTGCGCGATACCAGCTGTGCAGCCACAGAACCGGTGTTGGTGATGGTGATGGTGTACGAAAAAGTGTACAGGTCTTGCGCGGGGGCTGAGTGCTCTGGCAGGTACTGCGGATGCACTTCAACGCGGAATTGGTATTTGGACATAAGGCGAATAGTAAAGCGTAAAGCCGTAAGTACCGAGCAGCGACAATGGGGGAATGAGCTCATCTACTCCCCCTACCTTCCGTATTGCCCCTTCCATTTTGTCTGCCGATTTTGCCCGTCTGGGTGATGAGGTGAAAAACGTCATCGCTGCCGGTGCTGACTGGATCCACTTTGATGTGATGGACAACCACTACGTGCCTAATCTGACCTTCGGCCCGATGATTTGTTCCGCGTTGAAGCCCCATGCCAAGACGGCGGCTGGCGTGGCCGTGCCGATTGACGTGCATTTGATGGTGCAACCCGTGGATGCGCTGGCCGCTGCGTTCGCCGATGCGGGCGCTGACCTTATCAGCTTCCACCCCGAGGCCTCGGGCCATGTCCACCGCAGCGTGCAAGCGATCAAGAGCAAGGGCTGCAAAGCCGGTGTGGTGTTCAACCCTGCCACGCCGCTGGACGTGCTGGACTGGGTGATTGAGGACATCGATTTGATCCTCATCATGAGTGTCAACCCCGGTTTTGGCGGGCAAAGTTTCATTGATTCGGCACTGCGCAAGATCGAAGCCGCCCGTCAACGCATTGACGCGAGTGGCAAAGACATCCGCCTGGAAGTTGATGGCGGCATCAAAACCGACAACATTCGCCGCGTGGCCGATGCCGGGGCAGACACCTTTGTGGCGGGCAGTGCGATTTTTGGCAAGCCGGATTACAAAAGCGTGATTGACGCGATGCGCTTGGCGCTGGGGTAAACCGCCAAGGCCAGGGGGTTAAAGCTGAAAAGCCACCCACCGTACCAACCCTTCCACCAGCTCGCGCCCCAACCCTGGTGTGCGGAGTTGGTAAGGCTTGGCATGCTCTTGGTGCTGCGAAATCCATAGCGAAAAACGCTGTACCACGGCAGGGTCGTAGAACGCGACCATCAGTTCGTAGTTCAAAAACAAGCTGCGCTCGTCCAGGTTGGCGGAACCGACCAGGGCCAGATCGCTGTCAATCAAGATCGCTTTGGCGTGCACCATCTCGGGCAGCAGCCAGACGCGTGCGCCAGCAAAAACCAGTTCGCGCAAGGCGGCATGGCGAGCCACATCGGCCAAGCGGTGGTTCGATTGGTGAGGTAGCAGCAGGTCAACAGCCACACCACGCCGGGCTGCCAGCGTCAATGCCATCAACAAGGTTTGGTCTGGCACGAAGTAGGGCGTCACGGCCAGAATGCGGGTCTGCGCAGTGAAGCAACCCGACACCAACAGCGTGTAGACCGTGTCTTCTGCCTGATCGGGGCCACTGGGCACCAGCCGGGCCGTCTGGGTTGCTGTCGTTGTTGCTGCCATGCTGGGCACTGGTTGTGCTGTAGCTGGGGGTGATGTGCCCTGGGTGGCAAATGCCCAGTCGCGGTTGAAGCGTTGCTGTGCCTGCTGTGCCAATTCGCCATGCAAGTCAAAGGTGAGGTCAATCCAGACGGTTTTTTGCGGCCGCGATTGCGTATCGCCTTCAAAGTATTCCGCTGCCAGATTGCGTCCGCCACACCACAGCCGTTCGCTGTCCGCCACCACCATTTTGCGGTGGTTACGCAGGTTGGTGCGCCCGCGCAAGGGGGAGCTGAACGGTGGGACAAACAAAGCTACTTGCACGCCTGCTGCCGCGAGACGTTTCAAATTCGGATGGCCACCTAAATACAAACCAATACCGTCAAGCAGGAGCCGAATTTTGACGCCAGCCTGAGCGCGAGCCATCAACTGCGCGGCGACTGCATCGCCCAGCGCGTCACGTCCCAAAATGAAGGTGCATATGTCCAACGTGTGCTGCGCACTGTCAATGGTTTGCCGCAAGGCTTGCAGTGCATGGGTGCCATCGCGGTGAAGCGTCAGCTGCGTGAAGCTGGCGGCGTCAGCGAGACCGAGGGCGGCGCTCAGCGAATCTGCCTTGTCATGTGATTTCACTCCCCGGCGCGTGCCCACCACTTTGCGGCTGCCAAACACCAGGTAAATCGGTAATGCGATGTAAGGCACCAGCACCAGCGAAATCACCCAGGCAATGGCCGCCGAAGGCTGGCGGCGTTGCCTGAGTGTGTGCGAGGCGGTGGCGTAAATGGCCAAACCCAGCATCACGACCAGGCTGTGCAGGCTGAGCCAATGGCGGATGAAGAGGTCGAAGTGCAAAGCTAGGTTGAAGGTTCAATGGCCATAATGAATGCAATTGTTTGAACCCAACTTGTGTTGAGAGGCCTATGACTGTAAACCTGTTTAATTTCTCCGCTGTCATTGTTGACCTCGATGGCACCATGGTGGACACCTTGGGCGATTTTGAAGTCGCATTGAACCTGATGCTGGCAGAGCTTGCGCTGCCGTCTGTCAACCGTGCGCAGGTCGAGACGCGTGTGGGCAAAGGCTCTGAAAACTTGATTCAATCGGTCCTTGTGCTTGCTGGATTAGCGAAGAGTGCTATCGAAAAAGAAGCTATTGCAGCGCTGTTTCCGGCCGCACTGGCCAGTTACCAGCGCCATTACCTGGCGGTCAATGGCAAGCACTCACAGGTTTACCCCGGTGTGCTTGCGGGTTTGAAGGGCTTGCAGGCACAGGGGTTAAAGATGGCTTGCCTGACCAACAAGCCCACGGCTTTTGCGCTTCCGTTGCTCAAGGCCAAAGGGCTGGATGGATTTTTTGAGGTGGTGTTTGGCGGTGATGCGTTTGAGCGCAAGAAACCCGATCCTCTGCCCTTGCTCAAAACCTGCGAAGCGCTGGGCGTTACCCCGGGACGCACGTTGATGCTGGGGGATTCGAGCAACGATGCTCAAGCGGCGCGGTCTGCGGGTTGTCCGGTGGTGTTGGTCAGCTACGGCTACAACCATGGCGAGCCGGTACAGGCCGTGGACTGTGATGCCGTGGTGGACACCTTGGACGATGTGGCCGCCGTGTTGGCGTGCTGGCCTGCTTGATGGTCTGTGAGAAGAGGCTGTTCAGCGGTTTTGCCCAACGAGTTCAGCTGGTTTGCCCAGCAGCGCGTCTTTCAAGCGGTAGTCTGCGGGTGATTTACCCAGCCAGATGCGCATCATGCCGTTGAAGAATTCAGGGTCTTTGAAGGGCTCGCCTTGCACGACGCCTTTGATGGTGATGACCGTGCCAAGGCCGGGCACCCAATCCATGTTCAATGTATCGCCTGCTGTGAGTTTCTTTTGGTCGGCAAAAATTTGCCCCATGCGCATCAGGTGGCTCAGCATTTTGGTGAGTTCTGTGTAGGGCACGTTGTTTTCGATCCCTTTGGTGAACAGGCGTCCCAGCTCATTGGCATCAATCTCGCGCAGCATGGTGATGGTCATGCGCTTGCTGCCGTTGGCGAGCAGTATTTCTTCGGTGGTGCTCGCTTTTTTGTCCAGATACAGCGCTGCGGTGTAGACCTTGAACACGGCTTTGTAGCGGATACCTGCACCGTTGAGCTGCAAGTTCGCACCTTGGACCGTCTGGTTGTTTTCAATTTTGACGCCGCCCAGATCCATGGTGGATGCGGCTGCGACTGGGGGGCTAACAGCGCACAGCGACAGTGCGCAAATATTGGCGGACAGGGCAAAAAAACGTTGTATTTTCATAAGACTCCCGAAGATGTGTGGTCACAAAATCGATTGTCTGATAACCAAATTTCCCATGCAACAAAACGTTATGTACTGCTGTGCGTGCGATTGTGACAATTGTTACGGATTGCCCAAAAATGCAGCTTAAAAAGTTTTGTCTACGTCAGGTTTGCCCAGCAAAGCATCTCTCAGTTTGTAGTCGGCAGGTGATTTGCCCAGCCAAATGCGCAGCAGTGCGGTAAAAAATTCGGGCTCTTTGAATGGTTCGCCTTGCGCAACACCTTTGACGGTGATCACTGTGCCTACGCTCGGTGTCCAGTCCAGCAGAAAGACCTCACCAGGCAGTAATTTTTTCTGGTTGGCAAAAATCTGGCCCATGCGTACCAGGTCAGGGATGAGGCGGGCCATGTCGCTGCGCGGCACGTTGTCTTCGACCCCTCGGGTGAAGAGTTTGCCCAACTCATTGGAGTCAATCTCGCGCAGCATGGTGATGCTGAGGCGCTTTGCCCCTGGGCTTTGCAGCACCTCATCCACCGTGCTGGCTTTTTTGCCCAGGTACAGCGCTGCCAAGTAGATTTTGAAGACGGCTTTGTAGCGCACGCCCGCACCATTCAGTTGCAAGGTGTTGCCGCGCAGGTCTTGGCTGTCTTCCACCTTGATGCCTGCCACCGTCACGGTGGCGGCCTGGCTGCTGGGTGCACCTGCTACGCACAGCAGGCCCAGGCTTATCCCCATGGCCCCTATGGCGCGGTGCAGGCCAGGAAATGCCCACAAAAAGCGTTGCAACAACATGCAGTCTCCATTAAAAAAGTACGGTCGTGCGATTTTAGAAGACCTGAACAATGGGAGGGCTTTTCCGCAGAGTTAAGCCATTTCTGGGTCAGGGCTTTTGCTACACTGTGAGCCATGTTTATTCGTCGCAACATCCCCACAGGCGCTATGCCAGGTCGTCAAGACCGGGGAGCATGGCTTTGGCGTAAGCCAGTCCATTAAGTTGTCGATGCGTGCAGGTGCCTTGGGGTGACTTGCACACCCCGCCCACCTCCCGCATTTTCCTCTCGCTGAGGAGGGGGCACCTGAATAAACAAACGCAGCACACCGTGCTGTTGGCTCTGGAGATTCCCCCGTGATGACCGAACTTGAATTCAAAAGCCTGAGTGCCCAAGGTTTCAACCGCATTCCTTTGCTCGTTGAAGCTTTTGCGGACTTGGAAACGCCCTTATCCCTGTACCTGAAGCTGGCTTTTGCCAAAGACGGCGGCAAATACAGCTTTTTGCTGGAATCTGTGGTCGGCGGTGAGCGCTTTGGCCGCTACAGTTTCATCGGTTTGCCTGCCCGTACGCTGGTGCGCGCGAGTGGCTTTGGTGCTGAGGCCAAAACCGAGGTGGTACGCGATGGTGTCGTCATTGAGACCGCCAGCGGTAACCCGCTGGACTTCATTGCGGCCTACCAGCAGCGCTTCAAAGTCGCCTTGCGTGCGGGTCTGCCGCGCTTTTGCGGTGGCTTGGCAGGTTATTTTGGCTACGACGCGGTGCGCCATATCGAAAAGAAGCTGGAAGCCACTTGCCCGCCCGACACCTTGGGTTGCCCCGACATCTTGCTGTTGCAATGCGAGGAGTTGGCTGTCATCGACAACCTCTCGGGCAAGCTTTATTTGATCGTCTATGCAGACCCCAGCCAGCCCGAAGCGTTTGGCAACGCCAAAAAGCGGCTGCGCGAGCTGAAAGAACTGCTGAAGTATTCCGTCAGCGCCCCGGTGATTCGCCAAACCGAGAGCTACCCGGCAGAGCGTGATTTTGCCAAGGCGGATTACCTCAAAGCGGTGATAGCGGCCAAGGAGCTGATTGCGGGTGGCGACTTCATGCAGGTGCAAATCGGCCAGCGCATCAAAAAACGCTATACCGAGTCCCCGCTGTCGCTCTACCGGGCGTTGCGTTCGCTGAACCCCAGCCCTTATATGTACTACTACCACTTTGGGGACTTCCATGTGGTGGGGGCATCACCCGAGATTCTGGTGCGGCAAGAAGCGGTGGAACACAAGGGCAAGCCCGCACAGAAAATCACCATCCGCCCACTGGCCGGTACACGTCCTCGTGCGTCCTCCCCTGAGGCCGACAAAGCCACCGAGCACGAGCTGATTAACGACCCCAAAGAGCGTGCTGAGCATGTCATGCTGATTGATCTGGCCCGCAACGACATTGGCCGTATCGCCCAAACCGGCACGGTGAAAGTGACGGAAGCCTTTGCCGTCGAGCGCTACAGCCATGTGATGCACATTGTCAGCAACGTGGAAGGTATCTTGAACGAAGGCATGACCAACATGGACGTGCTGCGGGCCACCTTCCCCGCAGGCACTTTGACGGGCGCACCCAAAGTCCACGCGATGGAGTTGATCGACAAATTCGAGCCTACCAAACGCGGCATCTACGGCGGCGCGTGCGGCTACCTGAGCTTTGCGGGCGACATGGACGTGGCGATTGCGATCCGCACCGGCATCATCAAAGACGGCATGCTGTACGTGCAAGCTGCCGCTGGCGTGGTGGCCGATTCGGTGCCCGAACTGGAATGGAAAGAGACCGAGCACAAGGCGCGTGCATTGCTGAGGGCCTCTGAGTTGGTGGAAGAGGGGATGGAGTAAACCATGTCACACCCCATACCTCATCCGAACACTCACCCTAACGTTCAGCACTGCACCAGCATGGCCGAGGTGCGCCAGCACATTGACGCGCTGGACGAACGCATCGTGGCTCTTATGGTCGAGCGCAGCGGTTACGTCGCCCAAGCGGCTCGCATCAAGCCCAATGCAGCGGCCATTTACGACCAAGCCCGCATTGACTTTATCGTGAGCCGTGTCGGCGCGATGGCCCAAGCGCAGGGTGCGCCCGCCGCTATCACCCAAGCCGCTTACCGTGCGCTGATCACGGCCAGCATTGCATTTGAGCAGTCTGAGTTTGCCCGTTTGCGCCCTGAGGGGTTGGCATGAACGCCGCTGTGATTGACAACGACTTTTCACATGCGGTGATCGGTGCTGCCGTCGAAGTGCAGCGCGTGCTGGGCACGGGTTTGCTGGAAAGCGCCTACGCTGCCGCGTTGTCCATTGAGCTGGCGGAGCGCGAGATCGGTTTCGAGCGGGATGTGGCCATTGAGGGCACCTACCGCGGTCGCCCGCTGGGTGTGGCATGCCGTGCAGGGTTCATCATTGAGAAATCCCTCATCGTCGAAATCAAAGCCGTTGACGCGCTGAACGAATTGCACCGGGCCCAAACCCTGTCTGCCCTACGTCTGGCGGGCTTGCGCTTTGGTTTGGTCATCAACTTCCATGCCTTCCCTGTGGTGAAGGGCATTTACCGTGTAGAAAATCGCCTGGAGAGTAAACCATGAAACTGTTGATGATCGACAACTACGACAGCTTCACCTACAACATCGTCCAGTACTTCGGTGAACTGGGTGCCGAGGTGGAGGTGTTCCGCAACGATGAGATCACCGTTGAAGCCATCGCCGCCCGCAACCCAGACCGCTTGGTGGTGTCGCCTGGCCCATGCTCACCTGCAGAGGCGGGTATCTCGGTGGCCGCCATCCAGTATTTCGCTGGCAAGCTGCCGATTCTGGGCGTGTGCCTGGGCCATCAGGCGATTGGGGCGGCGTTTGGCGGCAAGATCATCCGGGCGCAGGAACTGATGCACGGCAAGACCAGCGTCATCACCACCACGCGCCAAGGGGTGTTTGCCGGGCTGCCCGAGCAGTTCACGGTGAACCGCTACCACTCGCTGGCCATCGAGCGGGCCAGCTGCCCCGACGCGCTGGAGATCACCGCTTGGACACCTGACGGCGAAATCATGGGCGTGCGGCACAAGACGCTGGCGATTGAGGGCGTGCAGTTCCATCCGGAGTCCATCCTGACGGAGCATGGCCACGCGATGCTGAAGAACTTTGTGGAGTCGCACCATGCCTGACCTTCACCACCTTCTGCTCTTCATCGCCGCCGGTTGGCTGCTCAACCTCACGCCCGGCCCTGATGTGCTGTACATCATTACCAACGCGCTGCACCAAGGTGTGAAGGCCGGTGTGGTGGCGGGTTTGGGCATCACGGCAGGGTGTTTTGTGCATATTGCGGCGGCGGCTGTCGGGGTCAGTGCGTTGATGGCCGCATCCACCACAGCCTTCACGCTGCTCAAGTGGGTAGGCGCGGGCTATTTGCTGTGGATGGGGGCGCGGATGCTGCTGTCGGCCAAGTCAGCCCAGCCATCCCAGGTGGCAGTGGCTGAATCAACTCCTAATTTGATAGCTGGTAACGTTTATGCAGTAAGCGGTGAAGGCGTGAAAAGCTTGAGGTCTGTGTTCGTGGGCGGTTTTTGGACAAATGCGCTGAACCCCAAGGTCGCGCTGTTCTTTTTGGCCTTTGTGCCGCAGTTCATCGCGCCGGACGCGGACAACAAGCCGCTGGCTTTTGTGCTGCTGGGCGTGCTGTTCAACGTGAACGCCATCCCGATCAACATCGGCTGGGCCTGGCTCGCTGCGTGGACGGCCCGGCGCACTGGCGTTGTGCAGCGCGGCTTGCAGTGGCTGGATGGGGTGGCGGGGGCGATGTTCATTGCTTTTGGCCTCAAGCTGGCGTTAAGCGACACTGCCTAGAAGCCCTTGGACTACGCCAATCCGAGTTATTGCAAACCTGTCTGATCGACATGGAAGGCGGAAAATGAAAATTGAAAAGCTGGTTCTTGAGAACTTTCGCCGTTTTGTCGAGTTAGACATTGAGTTTGATCCGTCTTTAACGGTCATCGTCGGCATAAACGGGGCAGGTAAAACCAGCATCCTGGACGGCATAGCCTTGCTTATTGGGCGATTGTTGACGCGTCTTCCACAAGTCAGCGGTGTTGCCTTGAGCCCCAAAGATCT
>JANXSZ010000075.1 GCA_025356445.1 Betaproteobacteria bacterium
TCGCCTCACGCAAGGCCTCGCAACTGGCGCTTGAATCGTTCACGGCGGCACTGCCTGAAATGCTCGGCGGCTCGGCCGACTTGACCGGCTCCAACCTGACCAACACCCAATGCACACCCAATTTGCGCTTTGATCTGGCCGCTGAAGTGGTGCAAACCCAGTTGGCCGACGGCACCCTCACCGGCGGTCGCCACATCAACTACGGGGTGCGGGAATTCGGCATGGCGGCCATCATGAATGGCCTTGCCCTGCATGGCGGCTACATCCCCTACGGCGGCACGTTTTTAACCTTCAGCGATTACAGCCGCAACGCCATCCGCATGGCTGCGCTCATGAAGCTGCGTGTGGTGCATGTGTTCACCCACGACAGCATTGGCCTGGGCGAAGACGGCCCCACCCACCAGTCGATTGAACACGCCGCCAGCCTGCGCCTCATCCCCAACCTGGACGTTTGGCGCCCCGGTGACACGGCCGAGACGGCAGTGGCCTGGACCGTTGCTTTGCAAAATCAACACTGCCCCACTGCGCTGCTGTTAAGCCGTCAGAACATCAGTTATGCGCCCAAGGGTTGCTCTGAAACAGCGGTGGACGGCGCGACCGATGCCTACGGCCTGGACGCCATCAGCAAAGGTGCCTACGTGCTGGCCGAGCCGTCTGAAGTCGGCCTCAAAAAGAAGACCCAAGCCGTCATCATCGCCACCGGTTCGGAGGTGCAGTTGGCCCTGAAAGCGCAAGAGCTGCTGGCCGGCCAAAAAATTGCTGTGCGCGTGGTCTCCATGCCCAGCACCACCACGTTTGACAAACAAACCGACGCCTACAAACGCGCCGTTCTACCTGCGGGCATCCCGCGCATCGCGGTTGAAATGGGCGTCACCGCCGGCTGGTGGAAATACGGCTGCGCGGCCGTGGTGGGCATTGACACCTATGGCGAGTCCGCGCCCGCGCCGTTGCTGTTCAAGCACTTTGGCTTCACGGCAGAGAATGTGGCGGCCACGGTGGAGAAGGTTTTGGTTAGCTAACTACCATGACTTCATCTTTGCTATTAAATACTGCCACGCCAACGTTCGGCGAGTTATTTACTAACGGGCGTACATTTGCAGTACCAAGATTTCAACGGAACTACAAATGGGATGAAGACCAGTGGGAAGATCTGTGGCAAGACCTGATTGCCGCCGCCCAAAATGACAAAGAACATTACATGGGGGCAATTGTTCTCAAGACCCATGAAACTCGAAAGCATTTTGAAGTTATTGACGGCCAACAGCGCTTGGTAACCTTGACCCTTTTTGTGTTGGGGGCTGTCCAATGTCTTGAGACATGGGCGACTAACGGCCACGACGAGGCGGCCAACAATGAGCGAGCCCAGTTGTATAGAGGGCGATTTTTACGCGCTAAGGATGCAGCTTCGTTAGTTGAGACTAGTCGTCTTGAGTTGAACCGGAACGATGCCGCTTTCTTTAAGAGCACGCTTTTGCAGCTTCGTAAGCCGGTTGCGCCGACCCGGCTACGCGAGTCCGAAAAACTGATGTTGCGCGCGTTCAACTATTTTGAGACTAAGTTGCAAGACCGTTTCGGTGCAGGCCATGATGCTGCGGGCTTAAGCCACCTTCTCGACGCCGTTTCTGACAAACTGCTTTTCATCCAGATTTTGGTTAGCGACGAAATGGACGCTTACACAGTGTTTGAAACACTGAACGCAAGAGGCACACAACTCACCGTTACAGATTTGCTGAAAAACTATCTGTTTTCCCGATTTGGGCTCGATGAAAATGCCATAGATGTCGCAGAAGATCAATGGAATCGAATCACCTCTAATCGTGAAAAGGAATTCCCCAAGCTTCTGCGGCACTATTGGAATTCTCATCACGGGGTAACGAGACCACCCAGACTTTTCAAGGAAGTTCGTGAGTCAGTAAAGAAGCATGACGATGCAACGTCTTTGCTTGACGAGTTGGAGCTGGTTTCTGTACTTTATTCTGCCTTGCGCAATCCCGACGATGAGCTGTGGCTGGAAGCCCCTGCGGCGCGAAAACATGTAGCAGAAATCGCCTTATTTAACGTGCCACAGTGTTACCCCTTGCTCTTCGCCTCGTGGAAGCATATGCGGGCAGATTTCGTTGCGGTTTTGAGGATTTGCTCTGTCATCTCGTTCAGGTACATCGTGATTGGGAAGTTGAATACCCAGCCAATGGAGCGTGCGTACGTGGACGCCGCGCAAAAAGTAAGACAGGGCGCAATTGCGACGGCTGCGCAGCTATTGGCGAGTCTGCGTTCACTGTATGTTTCTGACGAGCAGTTCGAGGCCGATTTTGAATTGGCGAAAATCCCAACGCCCAATAACCGCGAATTGGTGCGTTACGTTTTGTTTGCGATTGAAAACCAGTTGAGCGGCAATCAGCGTTCTTATCAGAACGATGGCGCCACGGTCGAACATATTCTTCCGGAAAACCCTGATGAGGGTTGGACGGCAGTGTTCCCTGATGCCGGTATGGATGTCTATCGACTGGGCAACTACACATTGCTCGAAGCAGGTGCCAATCGAAGAGTGGATCGTCTTCCCATCGGGGACAAGAAGATTGAATATGCAAAGAGCGGCTACAAGCTGTCGAGCAGCTTCGGCTGGAACAAGTGGACACGATCTCAACTCAATGAACGGCAGAGTTGGATGGCTAAGACAGCAACCGCAATTTGGCGGTTGAACTATTGATTTTTAATCGGAGCTAACTATGGTAATCAAAATCGGCATCAACGGCTTTGGCCGCATCGGACGCAACGTCTTGCGCTCAGCGCTTCAGAACTTCAGCGACATCGAAGTCGTTGCCATCAATGATCTGTTGGAGCCTGAGTACCTGGCGTACATGCTGCAATACGACAGCGTGCATGGCCGCTTCAAGGGCGAAGTTTCTGTAGACGGCAACACCCTGATCGTCAATGGCAAAAAAATCCGTTTGACCCAAGAGCGCGACCCATCGAACCTGAAATGGGGCGATGTGGGTGCCGATGTGGTCATCGAATCGACTGGCCTGTTCCTCGACAAAGTGACCGCCCAAAAGCATTTGGACGCCGGTGCCAAGAAGGTCATCCTCTCCGCGCCAAGCAAAGATGACACCCCCATGTTCGTCTATGGCGTGAACCACACCACCTACGCTGGTGAAGCCATCGTTTCCAACGCTTCGTGCACCACCAACTGCCTGGCACCGATTGCCAAGGTGTTGAACGACAAATGGGGCATCAAGCGCGGCCTGATGACGACGGTTCACGCCGCTACCGCCACCCAAAAAACCGTGGACGGTCCCAGCAACAAAGACTGGCGCGGTGGCCGTGGCATTCTGGAAAACATCATCCCCAGCAGCACCGGTGCCGCCAAGGCCGTGGGCGTGGTGATTCCTGCGCTGAACAAGAAATTGACCGGCATGAGCTTCCGCGTGCCCACCAGCGACGTGTCGGTGGTGGACTTGACCTGCGAGCTGAACAACGAAGCCACGCTGAAAGACATCTGCGCAGAAATGAAGGCGCAATCCGCCGGCGCGCTCAAAGGCGTGCTGGGTTACACCGAAGACAAAGTGGTGGCAACGGACTTCCGTGGCGACACCCGCACGTCGATTTTTGACGCTGACGCCAGCATTGCTCTGGACGGCACCTTCGTGAAGATCGTGGCGTGGTACGACAACGAGTGGGGCTACTCGAACAAGTGTCTGGAAATGGTACGGGTTGTCGCGAAGTAATTCGTTACTGTGCTCAACAAAAAAACGCGCCTTTGGGCGCGTTTTTTTGTGGCCGCAGCCGTGCTGTGGAGTATCTATTCATGAATTCTTGTAAGTCATTGATTTGAATTAGTATTGTCTGTCGTTAATTCATTCACTGTTGGCTTCGTGTGAAACTTAATCCACTCCCCCCCATCTTGCTCCAAACCCTGCGCCAGCGCGGCAGCGTCGTCACCGCGGCTGAGCTGCAAGCGGCCCTCGGTGTCAGTCAGCCCACCGTGTCTCGCGCGCTCGCACCGCTGCTGCAATCGGGCGAGGTGGTCAAAGTGGGCGCGGCACGGTCGCAGCGGTATGTGTTGCCGCGCACCGTGGCCGGTCTGGGCCGCGTGATTCCTATCGTTCGGATTGATGCCCACGGCCAAGCCAGCCCGTTTGCATGCCTCACACCGCTGGTGGGCGGGGCGGTGTGGGTCGATGAAGCGGATGGGGTCAGCCAGCGGCACGATGGCCTGCCCTGGTTTTTGGACGACATGCGGCCACAGGGTTTCATG
The DNA here is from genome assembly GCA_025356445.1 of Betaproteobacteria bacterium. Taxonomy (GTDB): domain Bacteria; phylum Pseudomonadota; class Gammaproteobacteria; order Burkholderiales; family Burkholderiaceae_C; genus Defluviibacillus. The sequence goes on from JANXSZ010000075.1 coordinate 4,256, forward strand.
GGGCGCACGTTTGCGCATTCGCATCCTGAGCTGCAACTCGGGCCAGACCCGCGCTTTTGGACGGATGACGACATGCTGCGGGCCTTGGCGCTGTTTGGCGATGATCTGCCCGGTAATTTGATCGTGGGCGAAGCGGCATTTGAGCGCTTTCACACGCTGGCGGCACGTCAATCCAGGGTGGACAGTGCCGACGATTACCCGCGTCTGGCTGAGCAGGCCATGCAGGGCACGTTGCCAGGGTCGTCTGCTGGGGGTGAGCAGCCCAAGTTTTGTACCGTGACGGCGGGGCGACCGGTGATCGTGAAGTTCTCGCCCGCTGGCGATTCGCCCACCGACCAGCGCATGCGGGATTTGCTGGTCTGCGAGCATCTGGCGCTGAAAACGCTGGCCGATGCGGGCGTGCCAGCGGCCAAGACGGCCATCGTCACCGGGGCCGGGCGCGTCTTTCTGGAGGCTGAGCGGTTTGATCGAACCACTGCGAACACAGCGGACAGGCAGACGCTGGGCCGCATCGGCATGGTGTCTTTGATGGTGTACGACGCCGAGTACGTGGGCGCGATGGACAACTGGGCCGCTACCGCCGAGCGAATGCAAGCGCGTGGCCTGCTGAAACCGGGCGATGCCCGCCACCTGTGCCTGCTGGAGGCCTACGGCATCTTGATCGCCAACACCGACCGCCACTACGGCAACATCTCGCTGCTGCTGGACGATGACGACTGGGTGCTCTCGCCCACCTACGACATGTTGCCCATGCTTTACGCCCCGGTGGGGGGCGAACTGGTCGCGCGGGATTTTGCCGCCCGTCCCTTGCAACCCACCACCGCCACGTTGCCCGAATGGGAAAGCGCTCGGGCGTTGGCCGTGGTGTTCTGGGCGGCAGTGGCGGGCGATGCGCGTATCTCGGAGGGTTTCAGGGCGATTGCAGCGGCAAATTTAAGCCATATCGGCCTGTAGCGCTCACTGGATAGGCTTGAGTTGCTATTGAATTGAGAGTAAGCATCAGGCGCAATTATCAGAAACGTTGAGGTATCCCCAAACCCTTTGCCACCGCTGGCCGCTCGACAAATGCCGCCAGCACACGCGTTACCTCGGGGAAATCCTGAATCCCCACCAGATCGCCGGCACCGTAAAACCCGATCAGGTTGCGCACCCATGGGAAGATGGCGATGTCGGCAATGCTGTAGTCGTCGCCCATCACCCAGGCGCGGCCTGTCAGGCGCTGGTTCAGCACCCCCAGCAGCCGCTTGGATTCCGCCACATAGCGGTCACGTGGGCGCTTGTCTTCAAAGTCTTTGCCTGCAAACTTGTGGAAAAACCCCAGCTGACCAAACATCGGCCCAATGCCGCCCATCTGGAACATCACCCACTGAATCGTTTCGTACCGGCCAGCGGCATCCTTGGGCATGCATTGGCCTGATTTTTCAGCGAGGTAGATCAGGATGGCACCCGATTCAAACAATGCCAGCGGCTGGCCGTTTGGCCCGTTGGGGTCAAGGATGGCGGGAATTTTGTCGTTCGGGTTGAGCGACAGGAAGGCCGACGTCATCTGGTCGTTGGTCTCAAAGCTGACCAGATGCGCTTCATAGGGCAGGCCGATTTCCTCCAGCAAGATGGACACTTTCACCCCGTTGGGTGTGGGCAGGGAGTAGAGCTGGAGGCGCTCAGGGTGCTGAGCGGGCCATTTTTGGGTGATGGGGTGAGGGGTGGAATGGGCAGTGAGGGGCTGTGTGGACATGGTGTGTTCCTGACATGGGGTGGCGGCGCGTGCCGTTGAGTCCCTCATTTTGACGGGAACAGGCCCAGGCTGTCAGCGCGCGGTGGGTTCAGTCCAGCGTGACCCCTGAATCCTTGACCACTTTGCCCAGGCGCACGGTGTCTCTTCTGATGAGTTCACCAAATTGCGCCGCAGTACCGCCCACCACAGGGGTGCCGATGGCTTCCCATTTTTTGCGGAATTCGGGTTCCTTGAAGATGGCGTTCAGCGTGCTGTTCAGCTTGTCAATGATGGGGGCAGGGGTGCCTGCGCGCACGGCAATGCCATGCCAGCCGGTGAATTCGTAACCTGCCACACCTGCTTCGGCCATGGTGGGCACGTTGGGCAATTGCGGGCTGCGTTTGGCAGAGGTCACGGCCAGGGCGGTGAGTTTGCCCGCCTGGATGTACTGCAAGGAGCTGCTCAAAATATCAAACATCACGTTGACCTGCCCGCCCAGCAGGTCGTTCACCGCAGGGCCTGCGCCACGGTAGGGGATGTGGGCAATTTTGATGTCCGTCTGGGTGTTGAACATTTCTCCCGCCAAGTGCTGTGGCGTGCCGTTGCCTGCGGAGGCAAAGCTCAGGTCTGTCTTGTTAGTTTTGGCCAAGGCAATCAGCTCTTTCACGGTTTTGACGTTGACCTTGGGGTTGACTTCCAGCACCAGCGGAAACGATGAAATCTGGATCACTGGTGCCAAATCGGTGAGGGGGTTGAACGGCATGCTGCGGTACAGCGTGGCGTTCACGGCCATCGGGCCGCTGGCGGCCAGCAGCAAGGTGTGGCCGTCCGCCGCGGCTTGTTTGGCCACTTCTGCACTGCCCAGGTTCCCGCCAGCCCCGCCTTTGTTGTCCACAATCACTGAGACACCCAAGCGGGCTTGCAGCTCGACCGTCAACAGCCGCGCCATCAAGTCCGTAGGGCCACCGGGTGGGTAGGGCACCACGAAGCGGATGGTCTTGCTGGGGTACACGTCTTGCGCCTGGCTGGTCAGAGGCAGCAACAGCGACGCGAGGGTCAATGCCGCTGCGCTGCACAGTTTGGCGCGTTGCAGCAGCATGGGTTTCAAAGCAGAGGTGCGTTTCATGGTGTCTCCAGCGGGTGTTTTAAAAATCAGGCGGCGCCAAAGCGCTGGCGAATGTCGTGCGCTGTGGCCAAGGGGCGACCCAAACCGGCTGCTGCCAGGGCCACTTGCCTGACCAAGGCTGCGTTGTCTGGTGCGGTTTGCCCGCTTTTGAGCAGCAGGTTGTTTTCAAAACCAACCCGGGCGTGTCCACCGAGGGCAGCAGCAGCGGTGGCACAGGCGTGTTCCGTTGCCCCAAAAGCGCACATGGCCCAGGGTTCTGTCCCCGTGTGGGCGTGCACAAACGGCACCAAATCGCGTGGGCTGGAGGTTTGCCCTGCGGTGTAGCGGCCCAGCACAAACAGCAAAAACCAGGGTGCGTCAGGGACGATGCCGCGTGCGTGCAGGTCTTGCCAGCGTTGCAGGTCAACCACGTCGTACAGAATCACCTGCGTCATGACCCGTTCGCGTGCCAGCCAGCCAAAAAACTGCGTCAAACCTGCTTCACCAATCTCGGGTTGGTCTACCTCACGCAGCCCCACAGACACCGCTTCGGGGTGCAAGGCTTGCACCATGGCGATTTGCGCTGGTGCCTGGTAGACACGTGCCGCTTCGCTGGTGATTTGCAACACCATCTCATCGCCCACAGCCGCCTTGACGGTATGCAGCGCATCGCGGTAGCCCTGCACGTCCAGGCTGTGTTTGCCTTGTGCATCCCGGATATGGAGATGCAGCATGGCTGCGCCAGCATCCAGACAGGCTTTGGCTGTGGTGGCCAAGCTTGATGCTGTTAACGGAACGCCAGGGTGGTCGTTCGCCATTTTGTAAGCGCCGTTGGGGGCGACGGTGATGATGAGGGGATCGGTGGTCAGGGTGTTCATGGTGGTCAGGGTGTTTGTCGCGGTCGCGGGTTTAAAAGCTGCGGTCCAGCGGCGGCAGTTCGTCGGCCATCAAGCCCAGCCCTTGCTGCAACAAGCGGTCGTAGCGCTCGCGCTCGGCCAGGCGACGGTCGGCTGGCCAGTCGTAAAAGCCCGCGCCGGCTTTCATGCCTAATTTCCCGGCGCTGACGTGTGCTTGCAGCACGCTGGCAGGGGTGGCCGTGTTGGACAGGCTGGGGTAGATGGTGGCGGCTGCTGCGCAGTGCACATCCAGCCCCGCGTGGTCGCGTTGCAGCACAGGGCCAGCGGCGAGGTAGCGAAAGCCAAAGCCAAAGCGCACGGCGGCGTCCACGTCTTCGGCGCTGGCGATGCCTTCATCAATCATGGCGAAGGCTTCACGTGCCAGCGCATGCTGCAAGCGGTTGGCCAGAAATCCGGGCTTGTCCTTGCGCACCAGCACCGGCACGCTGCCGCAGCCGCGCATGTAGCTGCACAGCCTTTCTGCTTGCGCCGCGTCCGTTTGTGGCCCCAGCACGACTTCTACCAAAGGCACCAGGTGCGCAGGCATGAAAAAGTGCAACCCCAGCATGCGCTCTTGCGTGGCCAACCCTTGTCCAATGGCGCTGATGGGGAAGCTTGAGCTGTTGCTGGTCAGCACGGTGGTGCGGGGGGCCAGTTCAACCAGTTGCGCAAACAGGGCCTGTTTGGCTGCCAGTTTTTCGGGGATGCATTCGATCACCAGTGCGGCGTCATGCCACGGGACGTCTTGCAGGCTGGCAACGGCCTGTACCCTGTCCGTGCGCGTTTCCAGGCCCAAAGGCGCAAGACCGGCGCGCACATGCGCCATCAGCAGCGTCCGTTTGCTTGCATCAGGGTCTGTGACTGTGACGCGGCAGCCGCCGCGTGCGAGGACGATGGCCACATCAGCGCCCATGGTGCCTGCGCCGATAACGACAGCGTGGGTATGGCGGGGATGGTCAGGCAGCAATGTCGAGGGTGTCAAAACGGGGTCTCCTTGCGGGTGTCGCGGTGTTTTCTGGGTTGGGTCTGGACGTGAGCGCAGTTTAAGAAGGCATCATTGTTTCGTCAAAATGATTTTTTCGATAAACTGATAAGTAATGGCTATCAATTGGAATCCCCGCGAGCTGGACGTTTTTTTGACTCTGGCGCAAACCTTGAGCTTTCGCCGTACAGCCGAACAAGTGCATTTGTCGCAACCGGCGGTGTCCAGCCTGATCCTGCGGCTGGAAGAGTCGCTGGGCGTGCGGCTGTTTGACCGCACCACCCGCAGCGTGCAGCTCACCGGCCCAGGCCAGGTGTTTGTCGAGCAGGCCCGGTTGCTGCGCGATCAGTCGGACGCGGCGGTGCAAGCCGTGCGCAATGTGGCCGATTTGCACATTGGGCAGGTGGTGCTGGCCGCACTGCCTTCGCTGGCGGCCACCGTTGTGCCTGCTGCGTTTGCGCGCTTTGCGGCGCAGTACCCGGCCATCAAACTGCAAGTGGTTGACACGTTGTCGGGGCCTGCATTTGACCTGGTGCGGGCCGGGCAGGTTGAGTTTGCGCTGACGGCGGCCAACCCGGCCTACGCTGATCTGGACTACACGCCGTTGGCCTCCGATGGCTTTGTACTGCTGATTCCCGCTTCGCACCCGCTGGCGACCAGTCTGGCGCCGCTGCGCTGGGTCGAGGTGGTCGATTGCATCCACATTTCCATGCCCTTGCCTGCCAGCGTGCGCCAGTACGCCGACGCCGCGCTGCTGTCGCACCGTGTCCGGTTCAGTCCGCGTTACGAGGTCGAACACCTCGCCACCATCAACGCCATGGTGGCCGCCGGACTGGGGGTGGCTGCATTGCCCGAGCTGGCCGCTGTCGTGGCACCGCAAGCGGGTTTGGTACAGCGGCGTTTGGTCGATCCCGACATGCCGCGCCCGATTGGCTTGGTCACCCGGCGCGGCCGCAGCCTGTCCCCCGCCAGCGCTGTCATGGTGACCCTGCTGCGCGAAGAAGTGCAGCGCTTGGTGTCTGATCGGTATGAGGTGGCGGGCGCCTGAAAATACAGGTTAAATCAGGATCAAGAGCTTGCTGAGTGGGCACGAGAAGCTACTGAAAACGGAGCGTTTATTCCCCTCAAACGGCTCAACCGCCAGTGTTTTATCCGCATGCTACTTTGCAGCAGCAGTGCGCTTCTTTTTCCTGGATTTGAGCACGCTGACCCAGAATGCCTCACCCGCTTGGCTTATCGGAGATTTGTCCCGGAACAGGCTGACTTCCAGTTCGATGTGCCAACTTTCGGAGGCGGCCTCCACCAGAATGCCACGGGCCAAGTCATCGGCAATCAAAGAGTGGGGCAGCCAAGCCACGCCCCTGCCGTCAAGCACCATCGACCGCAGAACTGACGCGGTGTGGGCGGTGACCACACTTTGGCGTGACAGGGATTCGATGTCGGCCCCTTTGAGTTCTTTCAGGATGCGACCAATCCCGGATTCCGGGCTGTAACTCAACAGGCTGGCTGTGCCTTTCAATGCCATCAGCGAATGCTTGGCATGGCCACTCTTGGTGGCGGCAGAAACGGGGATCAGGCGGTCGGAGCCGACAACATGGCATGGGTAGGACTGCTCTGAGAGCGTTCGGGGTACTTTGGCGTGGCTGTGACACAGTACAAACTGCACCTGTCCTTGCACCAGCATGGCCTCGCAGCGGGGCAACACATCCGACACCAAACTCACCGGGCCCATGGGCAGCTTGGCTTCCATCCCCCGCAACCAGGGGGGCATGAAGGTCAGTGAGAGTGCATGGGTAGAGGCAATCCGCAGCGTCATGGCGTTCGCTTCCGATACGGCTTTAGCCTCGGCGGGAAGCCGTGCTGCACGCTGCAACAGGCCATTGGCAAGGCCAACGAACCATTGTCCGGTGTCGGTGAGTGTGGCGGGTTGGCCCGAGCGGTCAAACAAATCGGCCCCCAACCATGCTTCCAGCGCACGAATGCGGCGGCTGAACGCGGGTTGCGTCATGTGCCGCTCATCAGCGGCACGGGAAAAATTTCCGCTGGTGGACAGGGCTAAAAAATCCTCCAGCCATGACAAATTCAGAGTCTTCATGGGCGGTGCTTTGAAAGCATCAGATGCGAGAAAAGAAGCATTGGGCAAGGCGACAGGTCTTGCCTACGATCGGGTTTCATTATCCCCAGCCTGCCTTCACTGTTCACCAGGAGTACCCATGAAGATCGTAGAAATCCGTGAAAAAACCATCCCCATCAGTTCGCCCATCCGCAACGCCTACATCGACTTCAGCAAGATGACGCTGAGCTTGGTGGCCGTCATCACCGATGTCATTCGCGATGGCAAACCCGTGGTGGGCTATGGCTTCAATTCCAACGGCCGTTATGGCCAGGGCAAATTGATGCGCGAACGCTTTATCCCACGCATCATGGAAGCCAACCCGGACGATCTGATCGACAGCACTGGCAAGAACCTGGACCCTCACAAAATTTGGGACACCATGTTCAAAAACGAGAAACCAGGAGGCCACGGCGAGCGCTCTGTCGCCATTGGCACCATTGACATGGCGATCTGGGACGCTGTGGCCAAAATAGAAGGAAAACCGCTGTTCCAGCTGCTCTCTGACCGTTACGGTGACGGTAAACCCAACCGCAACATCTTTGTCTATGCGGCAGGCGGCTATTACTACCCGGGTCAGGACCACAGCAAGCTCAAAGATGAAATGCGCAGCTACATTGACCGTGGCTACACCGTGGTCAAGAAGAAGATTGGCGGCGCCTCGCTGGACGAAGACCTGCGCCGTATCGACTCGATCATGGAGGTGCTGCAAGATGGCCAAAAGCTGTGCGTGGACGCCAACGGACGCTTTGACCTGGACACCGCCATCCAGTATGCCAAGGCGCTGTCGCAGTACGACCTGTTCTGGTACGAAGAGCCAGGCGACCCACTGGATTTTGAGCTGCAAGCGACGCTGCGCAACTATTACAAGAACCCCATGGCCACGGGCGAAGACCTGTTTTCCATGCAAGACGCCCGCAACCTGATCCGCTACGGTGGCATGCGCCCCGACCGCGATTGGCTGCAGTTCGACTGCGCGTTGAGCTATGGCCTGGTGGAGTACCTGCGCACGCTGGACATGCTCAAGGAGCATGGCTGGTCGGCCAGCCGCTGCATCCCACACGGTGGTCATCAGATGTCGCTCAACATTGCTGCTGGCCTGGGGCTGGGGGGCAACGAAAGCTACCCTGATCTTTTCCAGCCGTTTGGAGGCTTCCCTGACGGCGTGAAAGTCGAGAATGGTCACATCACCATGCCAGAACTGCCCGGCATCGGGTTTGAGGGCAAAGCCGATCTTTATCAGGTGATGCAAGCGCTGTCGGCTTAAGCCACAACCGCTGATACCCACTAAATCCAAGGCAAACGAGGAAACGCCATGAAATTGACAGTCCAGTTTTGCAAGGTGGGCAAAGTGATGTCCATGCTGCTTATCACGTCCGCCGCCTGCGTTGCCAAGGCCGAGTTCCCAGACAAACCTGTCACGCTGGTGGTGCCCTTTGCCGCAGGCGGCCCCAGCGACAAAATCGCACGGGATCTGGCAGAAGCACTGCGCAAGCCTTTGGGTGGGCAAACGGTGATTGTCGATAACGTGGGTGGGGCGGGTGGCACCATTGGGGCCAACAAGGTGGCCAAAGCAAATCCGGACGGTTATACCCTGTTGGTTCACCACATCGGGATCGCCACCGCCCCTGCGCTCTACCGGAAACTGTCGTTCAGGATGCCCGACGACTTTGAGTACCTGGGGCTTGTCAACGAAGCTCCCTCGACGTTGATTGGCAGTCCTTCCCTGCCTGCCAACACGTTCCCGGAACTGCGCAAGTGGATGGCAGAGCGCAAAGACAAGGTGAACTTGGCCCATGCCGGTTTGGGTTCAGCGTCACACTTGTGTGGCCTGATGCTGCAAAGTGCTTTGCAGATTGAATTGACGACCGTACCTTACAAGGGCACTGCCCCAGCCATGACCGACCTGATGGGGGGGGCAAGTTGATCTGATGTGCGAGCAAGCGACCAATGCGGTGCCCCAAATTGAGGGGCGCAAAGTCAAAGTTTTTGCGGTAACGAGCAAAAAACGCATGGCGCTTCCCCTTTTGGCGGGTGTGCCGACCTTGGGCGAAAGTGGTTTGACCGATTTCAGTGTGTCCGTCTGGCACGGTCTGTATGCCCCGCGTGGCACACCGCCTGCCGTCGTGGCTAAACTGAACCAGGCTTTGCGGGCTGCGCTGAAAGACCCCGACTTGATCAAGCGCCAGGAGTCCTTGGGCCTCAGTGTCGTGTCAGACAACCGACTGGAGCCTGCAAACCACCGCAAGTTCGTAGAGTCCGAAATGGCACGCTGGTCCACTGTGATCAAGGCTGCCGGACAGTACGCGGATTAAGCCCACCTCCGATCACCCCGCAGGCCGTTCCTCCCGCCCACCCGGATGCCTGGCGAACCGCGCCGGGTCGCGCCCATGCACTGGCGCGCTGTCTTCCCAAGGCCAGCCGCCGAACTGGGTGCGCTGGTAGTCCTGCATGGTTTGGGCGATTTCGGCCTGGGTGTTCATCACGAACGGGCCGTACTGGGCCACGGGTTCGGCGATGGGGCGGCCTTGCAGCACCAGGAATTCGCTCACCTCGTCGCCATTGATGAGTTCCACTGCCGTATTTGCTTTTAATTCGATAGCAGCATGTACTGATACAGCTTGCCCTGCGACATGAACCGTGCTGCCTTTGAAGAAGTACAGGTTGCGGCGGATGGTGGCACCTGTCGTCGCAGGCAGCGTCCAGCGCGCACCGGGTTGCAGCTTGATCGTCCAGATCGCCACGTCCGCATCGGGCTGCGAGGCCCAGGAGTCGGGCGGTGGGGCGAGTGGGGTCAGCGGTGTCTGTGTGGGGGATGCCCCGGTGGCGATGTCGGCGGCGGAGGAGGCTAATCGCCCGGCAATGCAGGCCACTTCGGCCCCCGTCGTTTGGAGGCGCGGAATGGTTTCTGACCAGAACATGGTGAAGTGCGGCGCCACCATTTTGTTGGCGGCAGGCAGGTTCAGCCAGATTTGGAACAACTCCAGCGGGTTGGCGGTATCGCGGTTCAGCAGTGGGAACATCTCGGAATGCACGATGCCCTTGCCAGCAGTGAGCCACTGCACATCGCCACCGCCGAAGCGGGCTGTGGCACCCAGCGAGTCGGAATGGTCAATCAGGCCTTTGCGCACGATGGTGACGGTCTCGAAGCCCCGGTGCGGGTGGCCGGGGAAGCCGGGCACGGTGTCGCCGTGGTACATGCTCCAGCCGTCTTTGCGACCAAAGTCATTGCCGAGTTGTCGGCCTGCCAACGAGGCGTCCGGCCCCATATGGGCATTGCCTTGGGGGTAGGCGTCGTCGTGGTAGACGCAGAACAGGAAGGGGTCGATGGTCGCCCAGGGAAAACCCAAAGGGCTGACGCTGAGAACAGGGTGGGTCGCTAGAGCGGTGTCGGGAGAGTTTGTAGGCATGGCTGGGCTTTCAAAAACCATATTTGAGGCCCGCCGTGGCCGATTTCAAGCCAGTTCCAAGGCCTCAATGGTGATGGCCGTGTGCGCCATGCACATGCTTGTGGGTGATTTCTTCGGCGGAGGCGGCGCGCACTTCGGTCACTTTCAGCGTGAAGCGCAGTACCTTGCCGGCCCAAGGGTGGTTGCCGTCGAGGTGCACGGTGTCGCCCTTGATTTTCATGACGTTGAACACCTGCTCGGTGCCGTCATCGCCCACGCCTTTAAGTTGACCACCCACCTTCACGCCGGGCGGGAACTGGCTGCGGGGGATGGTCTGCACCAGGCTTTCGTCACGCAGGCCAAAGGCGTCAGCGGGTTCGAGTTGCAGGGTGGTGGTGTAGCCGGTGGCTTGGCCGTCCAGCGCCGCTTCGATTTTGGGCAGGGTGTTGCCGTAGCCGCCATGCAGGTAGGCCATGGGTTCGCTGACGTTTTCGATCAGCAGGCCTTTGGCGTCGGCGACTTTGTAGGTCAGGGTGACAACGGTGTCTTGGGTGATGTTCATGGGAGCAGTTCAATTCAAAGAAGCCAATAAGGGGGATGAAGCCAGAGGCTCGGGTGAAGGAGCACATTGCAGCGTGTGATTCTCGCTGAGTTCAATGCTAAGGGGATAGCCGCAAGCCATCTGTTACGCTGCACGCCTGTTCACCCCTGCTTCTTTTGTGCCATGCCATTCACCTCCTTGGGTTTGTCCCCCGTCCTCGCGCAAGCCGCGACTCTGATGGGCTTTACCGTGCCCACCGCCATCCAGACCGAGGCGGTGCCGGTGATTTTGAGCGGTGTGGACGTGGTGGGTGTGGCGCAAACCGGCTCGGGCAAGACGGCGGCCTTTGCACTCCCCTTGCTGCACAACTTACAGCGTGACCACACCAGCCCCGGTGAATCCCCCCGCCGTGTGCGCGCCCTCATCCTCGTGCCTACGCGTGAGTTGGCGGCTCAGGTGGGTGAGGTGATTCGCAGTTTGGCGCAGCACCTGCCGAACCCGCCCAAGACGGTGATTGCGTTCGGCGGCGTTTCCATCAACCCGCAAATGATGCGGTTGCGCGGAGGGGCTGACATTGTGGTCGCCACACCGGGGCGTCTGTTAGATTTGATAGCACACAACGCCCTTCGGATAAGCACTGTAGCCACTTTGGTGCTGGATGAAGCCGACCGTCTGCTGGACTTGGGCTTCACCGAAGAACTGAACCGCATCCTCGCGCTGCTGCCTGCGCAGCGGCAAAGCTTGTTTTTCTCGGCCACCTTCCCACCCGAGGTGCAGGCGATGGCCGATGCGCTGCTGCGCACACCGGTGCGCATTGAGGTGGCGGCTGAGCCGGGGAGTGAAGACGCAGGCGCGCCTCTCATTCTCCAGCGGGCGATTGAGGTGGACGGCAAACAGCGCACCTCGCTTTTGCGTCACCTGGTCAAAGAAAACAAGTGGGACCGCGTGCTGGTCTTTGTCGCCACCCAGTACGCCGCAGAAACGATTGCCGAGAAGCTCTACAAAAACGGCATCTTCGCCACCGCCTTCCACGGCGCATTGGCCCAGGGCACGCGCACAGAGGTACTGCAAGAGCTGAAAGACAAGCGCTGGGAAGTCGTTATCGCCACCGATTTGGCAGCGCGGGGGCTGGACATTGCCCAGTTGCCGGTGGTGATCAACTACGATTTACCCCGTTCTCCCACCGACTACATCCACCGGATTGGCCGCACTGGCCGGGCGGGCGAGAGCGGCATGGCCATCAGCTTCATCACGCCCGAGAGCGAAGCGCATTTCCAGCTGATCGAAAAGCGCCAGCATTTGCAGCTGCCCCGCGAGCGCATTGAGGGCTTCGAGCCTGCGCCGGTCGACCCGGCAATGCTGGGTGCTGCATCCACATCCCCTGAGTCGCCTGCATCCCCTGCGAATGGCGGTATCAAAGGCAAACGCCCCAGCAAGAAAGACAAGCTGCGGGCGGCTGCGGCTGCTGTAGGTTTGCCAAAAGGCTAAATCGGCGCTTGTGTGCGTAGCGGGCCTGCTTTCGCTAAACTGGGTTGAATGACTGCTCCTCACGCCGCCCCTCTTGTTGCCTCTGCCACCGCAGTCCATTTTTTCCGCAATTACAACCGCGTGGTGGGTGCCGCCTACGTGGCGATTGTGCTGTTGACGCTGGGTTTCTTCCTGCACCAGATCAGCGAAAAGCAAGACGAAGAACTCGCCGTCATCCAGGGCCACGTGGACAGGCACAGCCAGTTCATCGAGTTTGTGCTGCGTTCCTCGCTGGACTATCTGGAGCTGATGCGCACCTCCGCGCGTGCCGGTTATGCGGTGGATGCTTCAAAAAGCATAGCTGAAGCAGCCGATGGAATAAGCACTAAAGCCGAATTTAAAGGTCAATTCAGCCTTTTTTCCTTGCTCCAAGAGAACCCCGATGGCACTGCCTTCAGCCTGGACGCACTGCCTGCTCGGGACGATGGCGGCAACCTGACCGGTGTGGGCCGCTTGACAGGCCGCAGCCCGGCGTTTTATCGCGACGTGACGGTCGCGCTGGGGTTGAACGCTACCTTCCAGGCCATCACCTTCAACCTGCCCAGCGCGGCCACCGCCTCGTTTTGTTCGGTGGAAGGGTTTGACACCACCTCGCCCTGGCAGGAGTCCCGCAACCGCAGTTTCAGCGCCGCCGACTGGCAACGCCCGGTCTGGCGCATGGGCACGCCCGCCCAGAACCTGAACCGCGAGAAATACTGGGCCCCGGTGCAATTTGGCGGTGCTGACGTGGGCCTGCTGGTGCCCGCCGGTGCGCCGGTTTACAACGGGGACGACTTTCGTGGCGTGGTGTCGATCGCCACCAGCCTGGATTATCTGAACCGCATCAACGCTGATTTTGGCTACCCGCTGGGCCAGGTTTTTGTGGTCGATGCTTATGGCGCGGTGCTGGCCCACCCCCACTTCTCGACCACGGCACTGGAGGCCCAAGCCACCCAGCCCCTCACCGCGCTGATGCCACCCGGCATCCTGAACGCGCAGCGGCAGCTGAAGGATTTGCCCAGCGGCGTGGCGACCGACATTGCCGGGCACTGGGTGGTGCGCCACGGCTTTGTTTCCGCGCCCTGGCAACTGGTCTACACCGTGCCCACCCGCACGCTGTGGTGGACCCTGGTACGCGAGCGTGGTGGTGCCATGCTGGCGATGCTGCTGGGGCTGACAGCGCTGATGATCGTCACCTACGCTGTCACGACACGCGAGTTCATCGCCCCAGCGAGCAAGCTGGTGAAGCATCTGGCTACCGAGTCGACGTTCCAGCCTTCGCCCATTCCCTGGGTGCCCAGCGCGTGGCGGCCCTGGTTCCAGGCGATCTCTGACGCCTTCCAGGCCTCGCTGCAACTTGCAGGGCTGCGCCAGGAGCTGGACATTGCCGCCAAGATGCAGCAGGCTATTTTGCCGCGCCACTGGCCTGTGCACCGCGATTTCTCGCTCTGGGGTGCGATGCGCTCGGCCAAAGAGGTGGGCGGTGATTTTTACGACCACTTTCCCCTGGCGGACGGCAAGATCGGTATCGTGGTTGCCGATGTCAGCGGCAAAGGCGTGCCTGCTGCCTTGTTTGGCATGGTCTCGAAAACGCTGCTGCGCGCCACCGCCATCCACGGCGCGGACGACCTGGGCGCGACGCTGACAGCGGTGAACGACAGCCTGTGCGAAGACAACGACACCTGCATGTTCGTGACCACTTTCTATGCCGTGTTTGACCCGGCGCAGGGCAGCTTGCGCTTCGTCAACGGGGGCCATCCGCCGCCCCTGCTGGTTCATGCGGACGGCAGCAACAGCTTTTTGCCGATGACCGGCGGCATCGCGCTGGGCGTGATGGACGGAATGCCGTTTGCGTCGCAATCCCTCCAGCTCACCCCCGGCGATTGCGTCATTATCTACACCGATGGTGTCACGGAAGCCTTCAACCCGAAAGACGAAGAATTCACACCCGAGCGCCTGCCGCCTTTGTTCAACCACCAGCCGCTGAAGGACGTGCATGACGCTGTGAACCGCCTGATTGCCGCAGTGGATCAGTTTGCCGATGGCGCGCCGCAGTCGGACGACATCACCTGCGTGGCGCTGATGTACCAGCCAGCGCACCCGGCAGCAAAAGCGGAGGGTGGTGTATGAAATTTCTCCAAACCTTGTTGACGTTGGGAATGATGTTGGTGATGGCTGTAGGTGCTGTTCCCGCCTGCGCTGACACCCTGTCTGCCATCAAAGCCCGTGGCACACTCATCGTCGGCGTCAAAAAAGACGTACCGCTCTGGGGCTTTACAGACCCCACCAGCGGTGAGATCAAAGGGCTGGAGCCTGATTTGGCGCAGCGTGTGGCCGATCACCTGGGTGTCAAATTACAACTGGTGGGTGTGCTGACCGCCGAGCGCCGCGAAGCCGTGACCAGCGGGCGGGTGGATGTGCTGATTGCCACGCTCTCCGACACGCCCGAGCGCCGTGCCGCGATGGCGCTGGTACTGCCGCACTACTACGCCTCGGGCGCGAACTTGCTGGCGCGCAAGAGTGAGCACTTTACCGACTGGTCTGCGTTGCGCAACCGCCGCGTCTGCGGCCGCCGTGGTGCGTTTTACAACCGCCCCATCACCGTCACTTACGGCGCGGATGTGATTGCGCTCTACAGCAACGAGCTGACCGCCGCCGCGCTGCGCGATGGCCGTTGTTCGGCGTTTTTGTACGACGACACCGCTATCGTTTCCTTGCTGCAAAGCCCGGTGTGGGCACAGGACTTTGAGATGCCGCTCAAGACCCTGCACACCACGCCCTGGGCGATGGCGCTGGCCCCCAGCGAGCGGGGTGGGGCGCTGGAAAAAACGTTGTCCCAACTCATCATTGGCTGGCACCGCACTGGCGCGCTGCAAACGCTGGAAGCCAAATGGGGCATCCCCGCCACGCCTTACCTCCAGCAGATGAACCGCCTGTGGACGCGCAAGGCGAACCAACCCGGGTTCTGCGGTGACGCCATCAGCAGCAGCACGCCTCAAGAATGCCAGTAACCACCATGCCCCAGTCACCACCCTTGGCCGCTGAAGCCGAAGCTCTTCCGATCGAAGTCGCTATGGTCGCGTTGTACGACCACTATTTCGCTTGCCACGACTACGAAAAACGCTACCCCCAGCCCAACGCCGCTACCTTGCAGTTTCTGCTGACCCACGGCGCACTGCAGGCCACGCAGATTCTCGACTTCGGCTGCGGCAATGGCCGCTATGCGCTGGCGCTGTTGCAAGCGACCGAGGCAGCGCAAGATCAGCAAGGTCAGCCCACGGTCGTGACGGGCTACGACATCTCTGAAGCGGCGCTGACCGAGTTTGACAACCACCTGAAGCCATCCCGCTACGCTGCCCGCGCTCGCCTGCTCCACGGCCCGTTGAGCGTGCTGCACGGTACCGGCCCCTATGACATGGCGTTGCTGCTGTTCGGCGTGCTGAGCCACGTTGGTGTCCATGCTGCCCGTATTGCCGCCTTGCGCCAACTCCACGCCGTGATGGCCCCGCAAGGCACGCTGGTGTTGACTGTGCCCAGCGCGTGGCGCAGACGACCGTGGGAGCTGCTGCGGGCCGCATGGGCACGCCGTACGGGCAAAGCCCATGGTGCGCAGGCGGAAGTGGGCAATATCCTGTTTACCCGCGTGCTGGGTGGCACGCCACACCAGTTTTTTTACCACCTGTACACCGTCAAGCGCCTGCGGGCCGAGTTGCTGGAGGCCGGGTTTGTGATGACCACCGCCAGCGCTGAAAGCCTGCTGCCCGAATGGCTGATTACCCAACACCCCTGGCTGGGCCGTGCCGATGCGCTGTTGTCGCGTGCGCTGCCGGCGGCGCTGGGCTATGGGATTCGTGCGGTAGCGAGGCCAGTATGAAAAAGGCCGTGTTGCTCTTTTTCTTCTGCGTCTTCGGGCTGTGGATGCTCTCAAACGGGGTGCAAGCTGCCGAACCCACATTTTCTGTACCTCCCTCTCCACTGCGCCCCAGCGAGCGCTTCGCCCTGGTCAAGCAGCGCGGTACCCTGATCGTTGGCGTCAAGACCGATTACCCCCCGTTCGGTATGCTCAACGCCGCAGGTACGCCCGAAGGTTTCGAGCACGACTTGGCCGTTGACCTGGCTCGCCGTCTGGGCGTGGGCCTGACCAAAGTCAGCGTTACCGGCGCGAACCGTCTGCAAAAACTCGAAGAAGGCGCAGTAGATGTGGTGCTGGCCACCACAGGCGACACCGCAGACCGCCGCAAAATTGCCACCATGGTGGAGCCGAACTACTACGCGTCGGGCGTTACCCTGTTCATGCCGCCCGACCAGCACATCGCCGACTGGCCCGGCACCCGGGGCCAAAAGGTGTGTGCCACCCAGGGCAGCTACTTCAACCGGGTGA
The DNA here is from genome assembly GCA_025356445.1 of Betaproteobacteria bacterium. Taxonomy (GTDB): domain Bacteria; phylum Pseudomonadota; class Gammaproteobacteria; order Burkholderiales; family Burkholderiaceae_C; genus Defluviibacillus. The sequence goes on from JANXSZ010000075.1 coordinate 20,883, forward strand.
TGGCCCAACGCTACCTGCTGGATTTGCAGATGTTTAACACAGCCCGTGACGCCAAACTCGCTGTCAAGGACAAGCGCTGCATCGGCTACCTGTTTGACAACACCGCCATCCAGGGCGATTTGCGCTTGCCCGAATGGGCGGGCTACCATGCACCACTGCCCCCGGCGCTGACCGCCCCCTGGGCCATCGCCCTTGCCCAGCGTGAACAAGGCACGGATTTCGAGCGCGCAGTGGGCGATACGCTGGCCGATTGGCACCGCAGCGGTTTTCTGGTCGAGCGCGAAAAAGCCTGGGGCCTGCCACCGTCCAAGTTCCTGGCCGATACGCACACCTTGTGGACGCAGATGGGAAGCGATGGCCACCCCCTTTGCGAACGCGAGGCCAGCGGCCAGTGGCCCAGCGCCTGCCGTAACCCGGTTTTCCTCAGTTCCACCGATGCCACCGGCGTACGCCGCCTCGGGCTGTGGCTCAAGGAAAGCACAGGCGTTGATTTGAGTTTGGTCTATGACGCCTACGACCGCAGTCGCTTCCTCTGGGGCTTGGCCACCACCGTGCTGCTGATGTTGCTGTGCGTGGCAGGCAGCCTGATGGTGGGCGTGGTGGGTGCCCTGGTGTCGGAGGCCCGTATCCCGTTACTGAGCCGCCTTGCCCGCATCGGCTGCGTGCTAGGCCGCATGACGCCGCCGCTGCTGCAGATGTACCTGCTGGTGTTTGGCCTGGGAACGGTGCTTATGGCGGCTTATGGCGTCAGCGTGTCGGCATTCTGGGTGGTGGTGGCTTGCCTGAGCCACTACACCGGGTCCAGCGTGATGGTGGCGTTCACCGAGGCCGCGCAGGTCAAGCGCCAGACGGTACCTGGCTTTGCGCTGCGCTGGGGCAACTTCCGCGAGGTGCTGGCGCTGTCCAGTGCGCCGGTGACGGCGGCACTCATCAACGTGTCCAAAGCCACGATGATGGCGTCCGCTGTGGCCGTGCCCGAGCTGCTGTCGGTGACCACCAGCATCATGGCGGACAACGGCAATGTGGCGGTGATGATGAACGCGCTGCTGCTGACTTTTTTGCTGCTGGTGTGGGGGGCGGTACGCGTGCTGCAAACCCTGGAACGCAAGCTGCGTGGGGAATTGCTGTGAACGCGCTGCATGAACTCGTCACCTGGACACCGTTCCTGCTGACTGGATTTGCCATGAATATTTTGATAGCAGTCACCGCCATGCTGGTGGGTACTGCACTTGGTTTTGGCCTGGCTTTGATGCGCCTGTCAGCCCACCCACGCTGTGTACGTATCAGCCTGATGCTGACCACGCTCACGCGCAATGTGCCAACCATCGTGTTCCAGTTTTACCTCGCTTTCATGCTGCCCAGCGAGTTTGTGCTCCCGGGCACCGGCGTGACGCTGGGGGTGCCCAGCTGGGTGAATGCATCGCTGGCGCTGGCGATGGCGGTGATTGGCTTCACGTCTGATAACTTGACCTTGGCGCTGCGGGATTGGCGAGCCGGGGACCACAGTGCTGCGCTGCTGTTCATCCCGAACTGGACGAGTTATTTGCTCATCATCGTGATCGCGTCCAGCACCGCGTCCATCATCGGCGTGAGCGAGCTGGTCAGCCGCTGCAATACCGTTATCAACGCCACGGGCAATACGCAACTGATGCTGCCGGTGTACCTTTACGCCTGCGCTTGCTTCTTTGCTGTGTGTTACCCATTGACGCAGCTGATGCGGCGGGTTAAAACCAAGATGGCGGTGCGGCTGCTGAAGGTCCGTCAGCCTTGACAAAGCCTGATCAGGTTCAGAAAGGATGTGCGATGAAAGTCCGTTTTTGGGGCACCCGGGGTTCCTTGCCCGTGTCACTGACCGCTGCGCAAACCCGTGCCAAAGTGGTTGCTGCGCTGGAGGCGGCGATGGGCCTGGGGCTGGACACGCGCGACAAAATAGAAACCTTTGTCGACGAGCAACTGCCCTTTGTCCACGCAGGCACCTACGGCGGGCATTCCAGTTGCGTGCAACTGGAAGCCGAGGGTGCGGGGCATGTGTTCATGGACTTTGGCTCCGGTGCCCGCCCCTTGGCTGGTCATTACCTGCGCCAGTCCACCGTCCCGCAGACCTACCATGTCTTCATGTCCCACCTGCACTGGGACCACATCATGGGCTTTCCGTTTTTCACGCCGGTCTACATTCCCGGCAACCGCATCATCATCCATACCTGTCATGTGCAGGCCGAGTTGGCGTTCCGACGCCAGCAGTCTGCTCCCTGCTTCCCGGTGGAGTTTGACGCGCTGAGTGCGCAGATTGAGTTTGATCTGCTGCAACCCGGTCAGCGTTATGACATTGCCGGTTACGCCGTGACCGCGCTGCTGCAACTGCACGCGGGTGACTCGTATGGCTGGCGGTTTGAACGTGACGGACGGGCTATGGTGTATTCCACCGATTCAGAGCACAAGGTGAACGACCAAGCCGCGCTGGCCGCGTTCGCTGCTTTTTTTCACGGTGCGGATGTGGTGGTGTTTGACGCGATGTACTCGTTGGCAGACGCGATTTCGGTACGGGCCGATTGGGGCCATTCCAGCAATGTGGTGGGCGTGGAGCTGTGCCAAGCCGCAGGGGCCAAGCGTCTGTGCCTGTTTCACCATGAACCGGCCTACGATGACGCCAAAATTGCTGAGGTGCTGGCTGAAACCCGCAGCTTTGAGGCCATTACCCGCCAGTGCCGCACACCGGTGGACGTGCTGACGGCCTATGACGGTTTGGAAATCAGGCTCTAGTGCGACAGCGGCTGGACGGGCGGTTGCTGCTCCGCTATCCGTGCAAATTTTTGGTCAGCGTCACCCGGTTCCATTCGCCATCGCGCTGGTAAGCCACACTGTCCATCAGCTGCGCCACCAGGTGCACACCGAGTCCGCCGATGGGACGGTCTTCCACGCACGAGGTCAGATCAGGCGGCGGCTTTTGCAAGGGGTTGAACGCAACGCCGGTATCGGCCACCACCACCGACAGCTGGGTGCCCTTTTGTACCAGCGTCACCAGAATGCGAGGCGGCAGGGTGTTGGCCTCAAGGCCTTCATCGCCATGGGTCATCACGTTGATGACCAGTTCTTCGAGCGCCAGCCGTACTTTGAACAGCACTTGCGGCGTCCAGGCCTGGGTTTCGCCAAACGCCTCTACCGCGTCATTCAGTCTGTCCAACTCGGGCAGGTCGGCTTTAAGTTCGAGGGCAAGCTGTGAAGTCATTGGGTGTCCACTATAGTCAGACTCAGATAACCTTATTGAATTGCGCACCATGACTTCATCTGCCACTCCCGCATCCCCCGTTGTGTACAAACCCGTGGGGCGTCTTGACGGCACCAACGCCGCCGCCGTTGAGAAAGAACTGCTCGCACTGATGGCCGACAGCGGCTACGCGGTGCGCATTGACCTTGCAGCGCTTGATTACGTCAGCAGCGCTGGTTTGCGCGTGCTGCTGGTGGGGGCCAAAACCGCCAAGGCGAAGGGGGGCAAACTGGTGTTGGCATCGCCCCAGCCTTCGATTTTGGAAGTGCTCAAAATCAGCGGTTTCGACAAGATTTTTGAGATTCAGTCCTGATCTGACACTTCCTCTGCGCTTGCGCTAAAACGGTAACCTCGGCTCCTTTAGTCGCGTCTTGGTCAGGGCACCTGCTGCTTCCAAAATGGGGTAAGCAATCGAGCAAATATGCGAGTTGATGCGCTTCAGGTCGCTGATGAGGTCAATGTGCAGCGAGCTGGTGCCAATGCTCTCGGGTGTGTTGTCTTGCAGGCGTGAAAGGTGGGTGGTGGCGTATTCCCGCTCCAGTTCACGGAAGTGGGCTTTTTCTTCCAGCAGCTTTTGCGCGTCCTTCATGTGACCGTCCAGAAACACGCTCATGCCCAGGCGCAGGTTGGAGACGAGGCGTTCATGCAGGTGGCAAATCTCGGCCATGCCCGCGTCGGAAAAGCTGCGGTTTTTGCGGATTTTCTTGTCTTCCACATCTTGCAGCACGCGCTCGATGATGTCGCCAATTTGTTCCATGTTGATGGTGAAAGACACAATGTCCGTCCAACGGCGGCCTTCGCGCTCTGACAGCGCTTCACGCGAAATTTGCGTCAGGTAAAACTTGATGGCTGAGTACAGCTCGTCTACCGTGTCATCGCTTTTGCGCAATTGCTCAGCCAGCACCAGGTCATTGGTTTTGATGACGGTCACGATACCGCGCAGCATGGTTTCCACCACATCGGCCTGGTGCAGTGCTTCGCGTGCGGCACACGAAATCGCCAGCGAAGGCGTGGCGAGCGCCGTAGGATCAAGGTGCTTGGGCCGGTCGGTGGCACTGGCTTTGACGGGAATGGGCAGCCATTTGTCCATTTGCGCGCCCAGCAGCTTGGTGAAGCTGATGAACAAAAGCCCCAATGTGATGTTGAACAGCAGGTGAAAGCTCACCACCAAACTCAGCGGCGAAGGCATGAAGGCCGACACGGTTTTCAGGATGCCTGGCACATAAGGTATCACCACCAGCATCAGCGCACAGCCCATCACCTTGAACACCAAATTGCCCACCGGCACGCGCCGCTCTGCGGGCCCGGCTTTGGCGGTGGACAGCACGGCCAACATGCCGCTGCCCAGGTTGGCCCCCAGCACCAGGCCCAGCGCCACGGTTAACGGCAAGATGCCCGATGCCGCCAGCGCCGCTGTCAGCAGCACGATGGCGAGGCTGGAGTACGCAAACACCGTCAACACGGCCCCCACCAGGATGTCCAGCAGCACCTCGTTAGGCAGCGCTGCGAGCAGGCTTTGCACCACGGGCGATTGCGTCAGGGGCCGGGTGGTGGACACAATCAGTTGCAGGGCCAGCGTGATCAGCCCCAAGCCAATCATCACCCGCCCAATGCGCCCCGCTGTGGTGTTTTGCCGCGAGGTGAACAAGAATACGCCCAGCACGATCAACAGCGGCGACAGCCACGACAAATCAAATGAAAACACCACCGCCATCAGGCTGGTGCCCATGTCCGCCCCCAGCATCACCGCCAAGCCTGCGCCTGTCGCGATCAAGCCCTGGCCCACGAAGGACGACACGATCAAACAGGTGGCCGTGCTGCTTTGTACCAACCCTGTCACGCCCAAGCCCGCAATCATCGCGGTCAGCCGGTTGTCCACACTGCGTTTGAGCACCTGGCGCAAGTCCTCGCCAAGAACCCGAAGAATACCGGTACGCACGGTGTGCGTGCCCCAGACGAGAAGAGCGATGGCGGCGAGAAGATTAAGCAGGTGTTGCATGAGGGCCAGAAAAGACGGCATAAGCCGTAAGTGGTGTGGTGGGTGTAGCTAAGCTAAGAACAGGGTTCAGTTCACGAAACAGTATGCATCGTTTCAGCTGCGATTCTCTGCGTATCTTCGCAATGGCTCCGCTATTTTGAGTCACAGAATGCGCCTGATGGCAACGTCACGATGGGCTTTCATAGTGGGTATTGATGCGATTTCAGAATGAATAAAGCCTGTCACTTTCATTGGACAGCTGCGACACATGCCGCGATCATTCATTCCCAAGCCACTGTTCTTAGGAGAGCGCCATGCGTGAACTGAATGCCGTTACTGACGTTACCCGGTCTCATCAATCCCCTGCCCAGCAACGGCCACCAGCGTGCGCAGGCAGTTGGGCGCTCCAGTCCGGTCACGCCACGACCTTGCGGCCCCAGCAAGCGGGTGAGTTTCGCGTCACCCACGGCAGTGTCTGGGCCACCCTGCGTGGGCCACACCCAGGCCATACCCGTGTGCAGGGCGACCAATTTCTGCGCGCGGGAGAGGCTATTGCCCTGCAAAGCGGCCAGTACATGGTGATTGAGCCTTTGCATGAAGGCAGGGCTCACGCCTCCACCGTGTACTTCACCTGGGCTCCCGCGGCGCAAGCCCTGCGCAGCCCGGTAGCGGCCAGTACCCGCTCAACCTGGCTGAGCGATGTGGCCCCTCCTGCACGCGATTTGGCCATCGCTCTGCGTGCAGCGCTGACGGCCTCGGGTCGTTTGGTACTGGGTTTGGCGGGGCTGGCAAGACACAACCCCTTGCCGAGCGCGGGGTTGTTGCGGGTGGGGTCTTGAGCGGTTGGTTGTGTGATTTTTTGCACCTGTGCACAGCCTCCGGTTGGGATTTTTAGGCTTTACCGTATGCCTCATTCAGGCAGCAGCCCGTCCCAACCGTCCCGCAATTCCCTGCGGCGTCCCCGCCAGTGCCCCGTCTGCTGCCTCTACCTGCTCGCACAAATACACCTCACTTCCCGCCAGCAGCCCTCGGTACAGCGTTTCGCACAGTTGCCGGGCGGCTATGCCGGGCCAGTCCGCAGGCAGCAGGGCTTCGGGCAAATTGGGGTCACGCAGCAGCACGCGGCGGTACTCGTGGATCAGCAGGGTGCGCACGAAAAAAGCCTCGGTCGGTGTCAGTGTGGGCAGGGCTTCGGCCATGGGGGCGAAACGGGCGGTGAATTGTTTCCAGGCCATAGCCACCTCGGTCAGCTTGAAGGTGTCATGCATGATGGTTTGCAGCGGCTTACGGGCGTAGGTATCCAAGCTGGCGGCGCTCAGCACGGCCACCTTGTCTTCGGCTTTGGCGGCTTTCAGGATATCGGCCAGCGAGCGGTGGTCGGCATGGGGGTGCGCGAACAGCGTGGGCGACACCTGGCCAAAGCTTTCCCACAGCAGCTCGCGCCGCAGGTGCTGGCGGGCACTGGCGCGCAGGGATGCGTCCAGCATCACCAGTGTCCACTGGCCATCCCATTCGGGCAGTTTGAACTCGTAGATGCGCCGGTCGGCGTGCTGTACGCGCAGCAGGCCTACTTCGGACAAACCGTAGTAACTGCGCCGCCCGATGCGTGTGGCGACAAACCAGTCGTCAGCCGTTAGCCTGAAAGCGCTGGTGCGCACCAGGCGGGGTGACAGGCCAAACAACGCGATCAGGTCAATCAGACTGCCCAGCCACACCGACTGCGCGCGCGGTGCAATCGCATCGCCATAGACCGTGATCAGCAGCGAATTGGCGCGCAGCACCAAGCCGCGCCGCACCCGGGCGACCTTGGTGGAGATTTGCCCTTCGGCTTTTTTTGACCGCATGGTCATCCTTCGTTGTTACTTGAAAGTGATACACAGATTTGAATTGTATGAGTCTTCTTGTATCACTACCATTCAACCCATCCTCAAATTTTGCGGATTTTTGATCCGCATCAACCCCCCTGTGACTGGAGTTTGGTATGTACGCACAGCTCGTGGAAACCGGCACCAAAGCCGTCAAAACCTTAGACCAAATGGAGCCGCAAGAGCGCGCCTTCCAGGAGCGGCTTGACGCAGGTATCAAGGTCGAACCCAAAGACTGGATGCCTATGGCTTACCGCAAAACCCTGGTGCGGCAAATTTCGCAGCACGCGCATTCCGAGTACGTGGGCATGCTGCCCGAGGGCAACTGGATCACCCGTGCCCCCACGCTCAAGCGCAAGGCCATCCTGATGGCCAAGGTGCAGGACGAAGCCGGCCATGCGCTCTACCTCTACAGCGCGGTGGAAACCTTGGGCGTAACGCGTGACCAGACTTACCTGGATTTGCTCTCGGGCAAAGCCAAATACTCCAGCATCTTCAACTACCCCACGCTGACCTGGGCCGACATGGGCGCGATTGGCTGGTTGGTGGATGGCTCGGCCATCGTCAACCAGATCCCGCTGTGCCGCTGCTCCTACGGCCCCTATGCGCGGGCGATGGTGCGGGTGTGCAAGGAAGAATCCTTCCACCAGCGCCAGGGCTTTGACATCATGGTCGCGCTGTGCCGGGGCACGCCTGCGCAAAAGGCCATGGCGCAAGACGCGATGAACCGCTGGTGGTGGCCATCCATCGCCATGCACGGCCCGGCGGACGATGCTTCGGCCAACAGCGCGCAGTCCATGGCCTGGAAGATCAAGACGCTGTCCAACGACGCGCTGCGCCAGAAGTTCATCGACCAGACCGTGCCGCAAATCGAGTTCCTGGGTCTGGAGCTGCCCGACCCCGAGCTCAAGTGGAACGAAGCCACCGGCCACTACGACTACGGCCAGATCGACTGGGACGAGTTTTACAACGTCATCAAAGGCAACGGCCCTTGCAACGAAGAACGCTTGGCCGCCCGCAACAAGGCCTGGGACGAGGGCGCGTGGTTCCGCGAAGCGATGAGCGTCCATGCCGAAAAACACCAGCAGAAAGCAGCCTGATATGACGACGCAAACAGCAGCACCAAACCACACCCCTGCCAAAGAATGGCCCCTGTGGGAAATCTTCATCCGCAGCCAGCACGGCCTTGCGCACAAGCACGTGGGCAGCCTGCACGCGGTGGACGGTGCCAGCGCCGTCCAGCATGCCCGCGACGTGTACACCCGGCGCAACGAGGGCGTCAGCATCTGGGCCGTGCGCGCCGATGACGTGGTGGCCAGCAGCCCTGGCGACAAGGAAGCGCTGTACGACCCGGCACAAAGCAAGGTCTACCGCCACCCCACCTTCTTCCCCACGCCCGATGGCGTGAAAAATATCTAAGGCGAGGCAGGACATGACTTCCCCTGTCAACACCAACATTCACGCCAAATTTGAATACCTGCTGCGCTTGGGCGACAACGGCCTGATCTTGTCCCAGCAACTCGGTGCCTGGTGCGGCCACGGCCCGGCGCTGGAAGAAGACTTGGCGCTGACCAACGTTGCGCTGGATTTGCTGGGCCAGTCCCGCCTGTGGCTGAGTTACGCCGCTGAAGTTGAAGGCAAAGGCCGTGACGAAGACGCGCTGGCCTTTCACCGCGACGGTGCTGAATTCCGCAACCTGCTGATCGTCGAGCAGCCCAACGACAGCGGTGGCCACTATGCCGACACCGTGGTGCGGCAGTTTTTATTCGACGTGTGGCACCAACTGCTGCTGGCCGCCTTGGGCCAGTCCAGCGACCCGCGCATTGCCGAGATCGCGCAGAAATCGGTCAAGGAAGTGCGCTACCACGTCGAGCGCAGTGCGGGGCTGGTGGTGGCTTTGGGCGACGGCACGGCCCTCAGCCACCAGCGGATGCAAGCGGCAGTGAACCGGCTCTGGCCGTACACCCAGGAATGGTTTGAATCGGACGCGGTGGACGCCGAATGCGTAGACCAGGGTTTGGCCCCCGCTGCCGGGAGTCTGGCCGCGCCCTGGCATGCCAGCGTGGACGCGGTGCTGGCCCGTGCGACGCTGGTTAAACCCACCCGCATCGGCCACCAGCGCGGTGGCAAGCAGGGCCTGCACAGCGAGCATTTGGGCCATGTGCTGGCACCGATGCAGTTTGTGCAGCGGGCGTACCCGGGAGCGCAGTGGTGAGCTACGCCGCCAGCGCAGAGTGCGCCACCGCTGACCCCACCATCACCCCGGCCCAGGTTTGGGCCTGGTTGGGCGAGGTGATGGACCCGGAAGTGCCTGCCGTCTCGGTGGTGGATCTGGGCATCGTGCGCGATGTGCAGGGCAGCCAAAAATTGGGATGGAAAGTGATCGTCACGCCCACCTATTCAGCATGTCCAGCTACGGAAGTGATAGCGGATGCCATTCGTGATGCGCTTCACGGGCACGGTGCAGGGGCGGTCGATGTCCAGCTGCAGTTATCCCCCGCATGGACAACGGACTGGATGACGCCCCAAGGCCGAGAGGCGCTGCGGGCTTACGGCATTGCGCCGCCCGTGATGCGGGCATCGGGGGCTGATCCTGCGTCAACCCTGAAGGCACAGGTGATCGATATCACCGCGCTGATGCCTGCCCGCGCTGTCGTTCCTTGTCCGCAGTGCAACTCGCGCCGCACCCGGTTGCTGTCGCAGTTCGGCTCCACCGCCTGCAAAGCGCTCTACCGCTGCCTGGACTGCCTGGAGCCTTTTGATTATTTCAAGCCGCATTGAGGCAATGACTGTATGGCCACACTCCAATTCCATTCCCTTGCCGTCGCTCAGGTCGAGGCTGTCACCCGCGACGCTGTGGCGATCACCTTTGCCGTGCCCGATGCACTGCAAGACGCCTTCACCTACACCCAGGGCCAGTACCTGACGCTGCGCACCTCGCTGGACGGTATCGAAACCCGCCGGTCTTACTCCATCTGTGCCGCAGTGCAGGACAGACGGCTGCGGGTAGCTGTCAAACGTGTAGCGGGCGGTGCGTTTTCCAACTGGGCTGCTGACCATCTGCAGCCCGGTATGCGCATTGACGTGATGCCGCCGCAGGGGCATTTCCACATCCCCGTGGAGCCGACAGCGGCCCGCCACATCGTCGCCTTTGCCTCAGGCAGCGGCATCACGCCCATCCTGTCCATTGTCAAAACCACGCTCTTGGCCGAGCCGCACAGCCGCGTCACCCTGGTCTATGGCAACCGCTCCAGCAGCGGCGTGATGTTCAAAGAAGAACTCGAAGACCTGAAAGACCTGTTCCTGAGCCGCTTCAACCTCGTGTGGGTCATGAGCCGCGAGTCGCAAGATATTCCGCTCTTCAATGGCCGCATCGACCACGGCAAATGCACGCAGTTGTTGACCGACTGGATTGACCCGTCTGGCATCGACGCCGCTTTCATCTGCGGCCCTGAAGACATGATGCTCGCCACCCGCCAAGCCCTGCAAGACAGCGGTGTGGCCCCCGAACGCATCAAGGTGGAGTTGTTTGGCACCGCGCCCAGCGGCCAACCCCGCGCACCGCGCACTGCCGTGCAAGGACGCGACCAGTGCGAAGTCGAGGTGATTCTGGACGGCACGCGCCACCACTTCACGATGGCTAAAAACCAGGACAACCTGATCGACGCTGGCCTCAAAGCCGGCCTGGAGATGCCCTACGCCTGCAAAGGCGGTGTGTGCAGCACCTGCCGGGGCAAGGTCATCGCAGGTGAGGTGGACATGGACATCAACTTCGCGCTGGAAGACTACGAAGTCGCCCGTGGCTTTGTGCTGTGCTGCCAAAGTTACCCGGTGACCGACAAGCTGACCGTCAATTTTGACGAAGACCATTCTCATAACTGAATCCCCGAGGAGACCTCACCATGACCCATCCCCTGTTTGAAACACACCAAGCCCACTTGAACAACGCCGTCCAGGCCCTCGCCACCCGAGGCTACTGGGCCGCGTACAACGAGCAACCCAGTCCCAAGGTTTATGGTGAGACAGCGGCAGCGGTGGGCAAACAAGCCTTCCAAAACTACTTGGGCAAGCCTTTCGTGCTGGATCAACCCGGTCAAACGGGTGTCCACGGTGGCGAAAAATCCCCCTACGGCGTGGCGCTGGACGTGACTTACCCGGTCTGCGATCCTGAGACGTTGATAGCAGCCGGTCTCGCTGCCATGCCCGCATGGGGCCAGTTGGGCGCACAAGGCCGTACCGGCATCCTGATGGAGGCGCTGCATCGCCTCAACCAGCGCAGCTTTGAGATCGGCCACGCGGTGATGATGACCACCGGCCAGGGCTGGATGATGGCCTTCCAAGCCGGTGGCCCGCACGCCCAGGACAGGGGTCTGGAGGCGGTGGCCTGCGCGTGGCGCGAGCAGATGGCCATCCCCGCCGAAGTCATCTGGGAAAAGCCCCAGGGCAAAAATGCCCCGTTGCGGATGCAAAAGCATTTCGAGATCGTCGGGCGTGGCATCGCTCTGGTGATTGGCTGCGGCACCTTCCCCACCTGGAACACCTACCCCGGCGTGTTCGCCGCGCTGGCCACGGGCAACGCCGTCATCGTCAAGCCGCACAGCAACGCCATCTTGCCCGCAGCCATCACCGTCGCCGTGATCCGCGAAGTGCTGAGTGAAAACGGCATCAACCCTGATCTCATCACCCTGGCCGTCACGCCACAGCGCAGCGCTACCCAGGCCTTGGCGCTGCACAAAGAGGTGAAATCGGTGGACTTCACCGGCAGCAATACCTTCGGCAATTGGCTGATCGCGAACTGCAAACAAGCCCAGGTCTATGCTGAGTTGGCAGGTGTGAACAACGTGGTGATCGCATCCACGGATGCTTACCGCGCCATGCTGAAAAACCTGGCCTTCACGCTGTGCCTGTACTCAGGCCAGATGTGCACCACCACGCAGGCCATCATCGTGCCCGCAGGCGGCATCGCGACCGACGAAGGGCACAAGACGTTTGATGAGGTTGCCGCTGATTTGGGTGCCGCCATCGCTGCCTTTGTGGCCGATGAAAAAATCGCCTGCGCCGTGCTGGGGGCCATCCAGTCCGAAGACACGCTGCGCCGCGTGGACGAATCGCACCGATTGGCTGAGGTCGTGTTGCCCACGAAGCGGCTGCACAACCCTGATTTCCCCGATGCCCAGGTGCGCACCCCCACGCTGCTGAAATGCGATGCGACGCACGAGGTGGCCTACATGGAAGAGCGCTTTGGCCCTATCAGTTTTGTGGTGCGTGCTACAGATACAGAAGCAGCTATTACCCTGTCAGAGCGCATTGTGGCCGATCACGGTGCTTTAACGGTGGGCATTTACGCGACCGACGCGGCTGTGGTGGACGCGATGGTCGCCGCCACCTGGCGTACCCAGGTGGCGCTGTCGATCAACCTGACCAGCAACATTTTTGTCAACCAGTCGGCGGCGTTCTCGGATTACCACGGCACCGGCGGCAACCCCTCGGCCAACGCCGCGTATTCGGATTCTGCTTTTGTGGCGAACCGCTTCCGCGTGGTGCAACGCCGCTTCCATATTTAAGCGGTGAAAAAGCGTTGAAAGGAACGACCATGACTTACGACAACATCCTGTACACCGTCGATGACGGCCTCGCCCGCCTCACCTTGAACCGCCCGGACAAGCTCAACAGTTTCACCGCAGCGATGCACCTCGAAGTCCATGCCGCGCTGGACGCTGCCGCCGCTGACCCTACCGTGCGGGCCTTGGTGCTGACGGGCGCTGGCCGGGGTTTTTGCGCCGGACAAGACTTGGGGGACAGAGCGGTATCCGCAGGTGACACCAAACCTGATTTGGGCGAGTCGATTGACAAATACTACGGCCCGCTGATCCGCCGTCTGCGGGCCCTGCCCAAGCCCGTGGTGTGCGCCGTCAACGGCGTGGCCGCAGGGGCGGGGGCCAACATCGCGCTGGCCTGCGACATCGTGGTGGCAGTGGAGACAGCCAAGTTCATCCAGCCGTTTTGCAACCTGGGTCTGGTGCCCGATGCCGGTGGCACTTGGTTTTTGCCTCAGCTGGTAGGCCGCGCTCGGGCGATGGGGCTGGCGCTGTTGGGAGACACGCTCAGTGCCACCCAAGCCGCCGACTGGGGTTTGATCTGGAAATGCCTGCCCACCGCCGATTTCGAGGCCGAAGTCACGGCCCTCGCCCGCAGATTAGCCGCTGGCCCCACGCTGGGTTTTGCCCGCACCAAACAGGCGATAGACGCTGCCGCCACCAGCACGCTGGATGCGCAGCTCGACCGTGAACGCGACGCCCAACGTGAACTGGGCTACTCGCACGACTACGCCGAGGGCGTGAGTGCCTTCATGGGCAAGCGAAAGCCCCAGTTTCAGGGTAAATAACGCAGTTACAGCCGTTAAAGCAGACCCAGCAAGCTACACCAGCTCTCATATTTGTAGCAGGAGACAAAAAAATGACCGCCCATACCGCCATTCACACCACCCACCACCGCACGCCGACGGACCTGCTTGACCCCATCGAGAAAGCCAGCCGCGACGAAATCACCACGCTGCAACTCCAGCGTCTCCAAGCCACGCTGCACAACGTCTACGCGAACGTGCCGCACTACCGCCAAGCGTTTGACGACCACGGTGTCCACCCCGATGACCTGCGCACCCTAGGCGATTTGGCGAAATTCCCGTTCACCACCAAAAAAGACTTGCGCGACAACTACCCCTTTGGTTTGTTTGCTGTGCCCAAAGAGCAGGTGGTGCGCATCCACGCTTCATCCGGCACCACGGGCAAACCCACGGTGGTGGGCTACACCGCGCATGACATCAGTCACTGGGCTGATCTGGTGGCCCGCTCCATCCGCGCGGCGGGGGGCCGCCGGGGCGACATGATCCAGATTGCCTATGGCTACGGCCTGTTCACGGGTGGCTTGGGCGCGCACTACGGTGCGGAGCGCCTGGGTTGCACCGTCATCCCCATGAGCGGCGGGCAAACCGAAAAGCAAGTCCAACTGATTCAGGATTTCAAACCCAAAATCATCATGGTCACGCCTTCGTACATGCAGGTCATCATCGAAGAATTCGTCAAACAGGGCATTGACCCGCGCAGCAGTTCGCTCAAGATCGGCATCTTTGGGGCCGAGCCTTGGACGCAAGCTATGCGCCAGGAGATCGAACTCAGCGCGGGCATCGACGCGGTGGATATTTACGGCCTGTCCGAAGTCATGGGGCCGGGTGTGGCCAGCGAGTGCATCGAATCCAAAGACGGCCCGGTCATCTGGGAAGACCATTTCTACCCCGAAATCATCAACCCCGACACCGGCGAACTGGTGGCCGATGGCGAGGAGGGCGAGCTGGTGTTCACCTCGCTGACCAAAGAGGCCTTCCCCGTCATCCGCTACCGCACGCGGGACTTGACGCGCCTGCTGCTGCCCACGTCCCGCAGCTTCAGGCGTATCGGCAAGATCGTGGGCCGCTCGGACGACATGCTCATCATCCGGGGCGTGAACGTGTTTCCTACGCAGATTGAGGAGCTGGTGCTCAAGCACGGCAAGCTTTCGCCGCTGTACCAGATGCTGGTGACACGCGACGGGACGATGGACGAGGTGGAGGTGCTGGCCGAACTGCAAGCGGCTGATGCCGCCATGCCTGCGGGCGAAGTGGCTGAGATCAGCCGGTGGCTACAGCAGCGCATCAAAACCATGGTGGGCATCAGTACCCGTGTCAGCGTGCTGCCGCCTCATTCCATCGAGCGCACGCAAACCGGCAAATCGCGCCGGGTGATCGACATGCGGCCTAAAGCTTGAATCTGTGCCTCACCTTTTTGAAAACCTATAACCCCTGACGGAGACACCCCATGAACAAACGCACCCTGATCGCCTTGGCCGCAACGATGCTCTTCACCCTGCCAGTCCTGGCCCAAAGCAAGGCCCCCATCCGTATCGGTGCTGTGCTGTCCACCACCGGCCCCGCAGGTTACCTGGGCGACCCACAGCTCAAAACCTTGCAAACCTACATCGCCCAGCTGAACACCGAGGGCGGCGTGCTGGGCCGCAAGTTGGAACTGGTGCATTACGACGATGCTTCCGAAGCCGGTAAAGCCAACGGCTTTGCCAAGCGCCTGATGGACGACGACAAGGTGGACTTGCTGATTGCCGGTACGACCACTGGGGCGACGATGGCGATGGCTCCGTTGGTGGAGAAGGCCGGCATCCCGCTGATCTCGCTCTCGGGTGCCGTGGTCGTGGTGGAACCAGTCAAAAAATGGATTTTCAAAACGCCGCACACCGACCGCATGGCTGCTGAAAAAGTGTTTGAAGACATGAAGCAACGCGGTTTCACCAAGGTCGGCCTGCTGAGCGAAACCAGCGGCTTTGGGGCCTCTGGAGCGAAGGAGACGCGCGCTGTGGCTGCCAAGTACGCTATCACGCTGGTAGCGGATGAAACCTATGGCCCCAAAGACACCGACATGACCGCGCAGCTCACCAAGATGCGCGGTGTCGCCGGGATGCAGGCGGTGTTCGTGTTCGGTCTCGGCCAAGGCCCGGCTGTGGTCACCAAAAACTATGCCCAACTGGGCATGACGCTGCCGCTCTACCAGTCGCACGGCGTGGCGTCGAACGAGTTCATCAAGCTGGCGGGCAAGGCGGCGGAGGGCGTGCGCCTGCCTTCCCCTGCGCTGCTGGTGGCCAATTCACTGGCTGCCAATGACCCGCAAAAACCACTGGTCACCAGCTATGCCGCCACCTACTGGAAGCAGTACAAGGACGAGCCCTCCACCTTCGGTGGCTACGCGCTGGACGCGCTGAGCCTGGGTGTGCAGGCTATCAAGGCGGCAGGTGGCACGGACAAGGAAGCTGTGCGCAATGCGCTGGAAAAGACCAAGGGCTTCATGGGCACCACGGGCCAGTTCAACATGTCCGCCACCGACCACATGGGGCTGAACCTGTCGGCCTTTCGGATGGTGGAAGTCAAAGACGGTGGCTGGATGTTGTTGAAGTGATATTGACCTGATCTACAGCATCCCATCATGCTCGCCTCGTTCCTGCAATTCCTCTTTTCTGGCCTGACCATCGGGGCCACCTACGCGCTGGCGGCCTTGGGCTTCGCCATCATTTACAACGCCAGTGGCGTCATCAACTTTGCCCAGGGTGAGTTCATCATGCTGGGGGGTATGGCGGCGGTGGCGCTGGCGGGCTTAGGGCTGCCTTTGCCGCTGGCGATTGCCCTGGCGGTGGTGGTGGCTGCTGCGGTTGCCGCCTTGGTGGAGAAATTTGCCATCGAACCCGCTGGTAAGGCGGACGTGGTGCCGCTCATCATCATCACCATTGGCGCTTCGCTGGTGGTGCGCGGTTTGGTGCAGGTGGTGTTGGGCAAGGGCACGCACGCGCTGGGGGCGTTTTCGGGTGAAACCCCGTTTCTGATCGGTGGGGCCACGCTGTTGCCGCAAAGCCTGTGGGTGTTGGGTGTGGCGGCGCTGGTGGTGGCGGGCTTGGGTTGGTTTTTTGGCCGTACGCCTATGGGCAAAGCCATGCTGGCGACGTCGCACAACAAACTGGCAGCGGAGCTGGTGGGCATCAACACCAAACATGTGTTGCTGCTGTCGTTCGTGCTGTCTGGTGCTTTGGGTGCGGTGGGGGGGGTGCTGGTCGCGCCCATCACCTACACCGCGTATGACGCGGGCATCATGCTGGGCCTCAAGGGCTTTGTCGCGGCCACGCTGGGTGGTTTGGGCAGTGGTCTGGGTGCGGTGGTGGGTGGCTTGTTGCTGGGTGTGCTGGAGGCGATGACGGCGGGCTACATCTCGTCGGCGTACAAGGACGCGATGCCCTTTGTGCTGATTTTGCTGGTGCTTTTTTTCATGCCCAGTGGTTTGTTCGGTGCCAAAACGATTGACCGGGTATGAATGTGCTTTCTCCTTCTATTTCGCCCTCCATCTCGCCCGCCTCACGCGGCCTGCTGGTACTCGCTGCGCTGCTGCTGTGCCTCCCGCTGGTACTGCCCAACAGCTTTTACTACGACGTGGCGATCCGCATCGCCATGAACGCTGTGGTTGCTATCGGTCTGAATTTGCTGATTGGTTATACCGGCCAGATCAGCCTGGGCCATGCGGGGTTCTTCGGCCTGGGGGCTTACGCCACGGCCATCCTGACCTCGCGCTACGGCTGGCCCTCTGTGTTGGCGCTGGTGGTGGCTGCAGCCGCCATGGGCCTGCTGGCGCTGCTGGTGGCCCGCCCGGTGCTTCGCCTCAAGGGCCATTATTTGGCGATGGCGACGCTGGGCCTGGGCATCATCACCATGATTGTGCTGACCAACGAGGCCGCGTTCACCGGTGGGCCAGATGGCATGGCCGTGCCGGCGTTCGCGCTGTGGGGCTGGGAAATCAGTGGTGATAGGCCCTGGTACGCCGTCAGCGCCAGCGCCTTGCTCCTGATGGCCTTTGCCGCCATCAACCTCATCAACGCGCCCGGTGGCCGTGTGCTGCAGGCCATTCACGGCTCGGAAATCGCCTCGTTCGCTGTCGGTATCGACGTGACGGTGATGAAGGTGCGTGTTTTCGTGCTGTCCGCTGTCATCGCCAGTGTGATGGGCAGTTTGAGTGCGCATTACGTGGGCTTCATCACGCCGGGTATTGCAGGTTTTCAACATTCGATCGAGCTGGTCACGATGGTCGTTCTGGGCGGCATGGCCTCGGTGTTCGGTGCCATCGTGGG
>JANXSZ010000083.1 GCA_025356445.1 Betaproteobacteria bacterium
CTTGGCATCGGCGTACACGCGCACGGCTTCGGTGCCGACGACTTCGTCTTTCAAAATCGCCGGGAACGGCCCCGCCAAGTCCCAGGTCTGGAAGAACGGACCCCAGTCAATGAATTTGGCCAGCTCGGCCAGGTCAAAGTTTTTAAACACCCGACGACCAATGAACTTGGGCACAGGCGGTGTATACGCCGCCCAGTCAATCGGCGTAGCGTTGGCGCGTGCCTTGGCCAGTGGCCACATCGGTGTCTGTTTTTTATTCGCGTGCTGGCTGCGCACCTTGACGTAATCGGCATTCAGCTCGTCAATGTATTTGGCGGCGTTGTCGGAGAGCAAGCTTTGCGCCACGCTAACGCTGCGCGAGGCGTCGGGCACATACACCACCGGGCCTTCGTAATGCGGCGAAATCTTCACCGCGGTATGCACGCGGCTGGTGGTGGCACCGCCAATCAGCAGCGGGATTTTGCGCAGGCGGAAATGGTCGTCTTTTTGCATCTCGGACGCAACGTACTGCATCTCTTCCAGGCTGGGGGTGATCAGGCCAGAAAGGCCCACGATGTCCACGCCTTCGACTTTGGCACGGGCCAAGATCTCATGGCAAGGCACCATCACGCCCAGGTTGATGACCTCAAAATTATTGCATTGCAGCACCACGGTGACAATATTTTTGCCAATGTCATGCACATCGCCCTTGACCGTCGCAATGATGATCTTGCCTTTGGCTTTCACATCTTCACCGGCAGCGGCCTGCAAGCGCTTTTCCTCCTCAATATAGGGAATCAAATGCGCCACGGCCTGCTTCATCACACGGGCCGACTTGACGACCTGGGGCAGGAACATCTTGCCCTGGCCGAACAAATCACCCACGATGTTCATGCCATCCATCAGCGGGCCTTCGATCACGTGCAGCGGGCGTCCACCCTTGGCGAGGATGGTTTGGTACACCTCCTCGGTGTCCACGGTGATAAACTCGGTGATGCCGTGAACCAGCGCGTGGCTCAGGCGCTGCTCGACACCGGCCAGCCGCCATTCGTTGCGCTTGCTGTCGTCTTTGGCTGCACCTTTGGCCGATTCGGCAATCTCGATCAGACGCTCACCGGGTGTGAGCTCGGCTTCGCCAGGTTGGTAGACGGGAATGCGGTTCAGCACCACATCTTCCACACGTTCACGCAAAATGGGGTCGAGATCGTCATAGACGCCCACCATGCCCGCGTTGACAATGCCCATGTCCATACCCGCCTTGATGGCATGGTACAAAAACACAGTATGAATGGCTTCGCGCACCGGGTCATTGCCCCGGAAGCTGAAACTCACGTTGCTCACACCGCCTGACACCTTGGCACCGGGCAGGTTTTCTTTGATCCAGCGGGTGGCGTTGATGAAATCGACGGCGTAGTTGTTGTGCTCGTCGATGCCGGTAGCAATGGCGAAGATGTTGGGGTCAAAAATGATGTCTTCGGGCGGAAAATCCACTTCATCCACCAACACGCGGTAGGCGCGTTCGCAAATTTCGATCTTGCGCTCGTAGGTGTCAGCCTGACCTTTTTCGTCAAACGCCATCACCACGGTGGCGGCACCATAGCGCTTCAACAAGCGCGCCTGGTGCAAAAACGGCTCCAAGCCTTCTTTCATGCTGATGGAGTTAACCACGCCTTTGCCCTGGATGCAGCGCAGCCCGGCCTCGATCACCTCCCATTTGGACGAATCGACCATGATAGGCACGCGGGCGATGTCAGGCTCGCTGGCAATCAGGTTCAAAAAGCGCACCATCGCAGCCTTGCTGTCAAGCATGGCCTCGTCCATGTTGATGTCGATGATTTGGGCACCGTTTTCAACCTGCTGTCGGGCAACGGACAGCGCTTGGTCAAACTCGCCATTCAAAATCATGCGGGCAAAGGCCTTCGAACCCGTGACATTGGTACGCTCGCCGATGTTGACGAACAGGGATTGAGCGTCGATGCTGACAGGCTCCAGGCCAGACAGCAGCATCGGTAATACGGTGGGGACAGTGGATTCTTTAGACATATGGCTCACCTGTGGGCAATAAGGGGAACAGCGTCCCCGGCAGGCAAGCGTCGTTTCACATCCGAGCCTGACAACACCGCACACTGAAAAATGCGGGTGTTGCTGCAACGCTTCTCGGAAAGGCATATATTTTACGGCTTGTGGTCTACTTCGGGTGTCTAGGCTCAAAAATCTTTGCACAAGACTGCGAAGGAATCATCATGTTTGAAAAACTTTTCCGCAAAATGACCCCTGCCTTCGCAGACTCCAAGGTTTTTGCGGATTCGCATTTAAGCGAAGCACAGCGCGAAGATATGCGCCAATCGCCCAGTGTGGCGTTGGCCGCAGAAATGCTGACTGCGCCGTCCGCATTCATGCAGCTCAGCAACGCAGAAGCTCGGGTGGTGGTGCATTACATGCGTCCACAACAGATCGCAGAAGGCACCATGTTCATTCGCGAAGGCGAGACGGAAGACACTGGGTTCATGGTGTTGGTGCTTGAAGGCGAGGTGGTGGTGGAAAATATCGTGGTGAGCCGCGTGTCGCCTATCACCGTCACCGTACTCGGGCCAGGCAGCATGCATGGTGAACTGGGATTGATTGATGGCCTCCCGCGATCCGCCTCATGCACAGCCAGCAGCGACCTGCGGTGTGCCATTTTGACGCGGGAAGGCATGCTTCAACTGCTCAAAGACGATCCGCGTATCGGTGCCAAACTGATGATGGCCATCGCCATGCGCATCGGCGAGCGGCTGCGGGACAACACGGAAAAGCTCAAGAAATACGTGCAATTGACCAAAACCATGCAGCAGGAAATTGACCGGTTGATGCCTGACTGAAAAATTTGCGCTGGTGCGTACTGATTTCTGTCAAATTCTGGCAAATGCGCCTTGCCATGCGGCCCTATAGCACCCCATGGGGTGCTGTTTAAGAGCAGCCGCCTATAATTTAGTAGCGCTTTTTCGCGCTGCCTGTGGAGAGGCTAAAGTGGCGGATATTCGACTTTTTTTGATGCTGTACCTCGCTTGCACCGCTGCGTTGGCGCAAGACGGTTTGATGCGCCTGAAAGCCAGCGATGTGCTGGCCAAAGAAGCTACGCCGATGGCCGCAGTCACGCCAGAGGGGGCACCCGTCGGCTACGTCAAAACCGTATCAGGTATCGCTTTTGTGGTGACACAAGGCAAACCGGTGCGTGCCAACATTGGCAGCCCGGTTATGCAGGGCAGCGTGCTTAAAACCGGCCCGGACAGCAGCTTGGGCGTGACATTCAAAGACAGCACCGTCATGTCCTTCGGCCCCGAAACCGAATTGAAAGTAGACGAATACCTGTACGCACCGGTCGAAGGCAAACTGCGCTTTGGTTCCCAGTTGACGCGTGGCACGTTGAACTATGTGTCAGGTGTCATCGCCAAACTCAAACCCGATGGCGTCACCATCACGACCCCCACGGGCATGATTGGTGTGCGTGGCACGCAATTTGTCGCCAAAGTCAACCCGCCAGAGGTGCCGCAATGACGGTAGACAAGACGGGGATTGCAGCACCGTTAATGCTGACATTGGTATTGCTTAGCGTACTGGCCGGTTGCAGCACGCCAGCCAAACCCCCACCCCGGCCGTTTGACTATGTGGTGCTGCTGCCCAACGTGGATGGCACTGTTGGCAAAGTCCTGGTCAAAGGCGACAAGGGCGAGCAAATTCTGGACATAGCCCAAAACGGGGCGTCTCTGAACGGCGATACCGCTGCGTTTGCCGTGTCCACCGAACAATTGCAAAAAGTCTTTGGCCCGGCCATGGCAGCGCGTCCCGTGCTGCCTGAGCAGTTTTACCTGTATTTTGAATCTGGCGGCGCCAACCTGACCCCTGCATCCCTGGCCCTGATACCCACCATTCTGGAGCGCGCCCAAGCCCGCGCGAGCGCCGATGTGTCGGTGATTGGCCATACCGACACAGCGGGCAAGGCAGATACCAATGCCAGTTTGGCCTACCGCCGTGCCAACAGCATCGCCACGCTGCTGCGCGAACGCGGCTTGCAGCCTGCCACGCTGACCATTGAGTCACATGGTGAAAGCAATTTGCTGGTACCGACACCTGACGAGACGGCAGAGCCACGCAACCGACGGGTAGAAATCACCATCCGCTGACAGGCAGGAATGCAGAATAGGCGATTCAAGTCAGCGCCTACTTCTCTGCCATCACAATTTCATCGCCCGTTTCTGCCCGCTGCAAGCGCACCAAGTGCAAGCGTACCAGCGGGTCTTGCGGGTAGCTTTGCGCCAACTGTGAAAACAAGCGCAGCGCCTGTGCAGGCTCCAGCCCATTGAGTCGCTGAGCGGCCAGCAGACCATAGGCTTCTTTGTACTCGGACAGTGGCACACGCGTCTGCTCATCGCCAGCCACGACCGGCTCGTAGACCATCAGCGGTTGTTTTTTACCTTTGAGCACCAAGCGCCCGACCGGTCTTGCCACGGCGTCCGGGCAACCCATGTAAATCGCCTCGGAAATGCACACCAGCGTACCCAAATGCTTGTTGACGCTTTCCAGCCGTGCAGCCGTGTTCACCGGGTCGCCCAGCGCACGGTAATCAAACATGGTGGTGCCACCAAAATTGCCCACGATAACCTCGCCCGAATGCACGCCGATACGGGTATTGCCAAAGCGCACGCCTTTGGCTTGCAGCTCAAACGCATAGCGTTTGGAAAACGCATGCATCTCCATCGCGCAGTCAAACGCCCTCTGCCGATGGTCGTCTTGCAGCACAGGCGCAGAAAACACCACGGCCACCGCATCCCCCATGATGCGGTCTAACGTGCCCTCGTGCTTGAAGGCAATGGCGACCATACCGTCCAGGTAAGCGTTCAGTGACGACACCGCCTCACCCGGGTCCATGCTTTCCATCAAGCCCGTGAAGCCCTGCAAGTCCGTGAAGATAAAGCTGCAGGTTTGGCGCGTCCCCCCTAACTCCAGCCCCTCGGGGTGCTTCACCAGATACGCCACTTTGTTGGGCGACACGTAGCGTGAAAAAGCCTCGGTCAGCCAGCGTTGCTGGCGTTCGCTGCGAAAGTGATGCACCAAGCTGCACAGCATAAAACTGGCCAAAACGATGAGCGAGGGCGTCAGCGGATTCACCAGCACCTGGTATTGTGAAAACGCCAGCCACCCCACCGAAAACACGCTGGCGATCACCATCGTGGACAACAAGGCCGCCAGCAGAGAACGCGCGTTCAGCGCCAGCATGCCTACCGCCACGCCGACCACCATCATGCCCAAAATCTCGGTGGTAATAGTCCAACCAGGGCGACTCAGCAAGGTACCTGACAGCATCTGCTCCAACGCCTGCGCGTGAACTTCCACCCCTGGCACAAGCTGGCCCAATGGACTGAACCGCAAGTCCATCAATCCCTGTGCGGAGCTGCCAACCAGCAGCAACTTGCCTTGCAAGACCTCGGGAGGCACTTGTTTACTGAGCAGCTTCCAGGCCGGAATGTAGCGCTCGGGGTGCGGTGCGGTGTAGTGCACCCAGGCCTCACCTTGTGCCGTGGTGGGTATGGAAAAATTCCCAATCCGCACTTCTTGCAGACCTGCACTGCCGCCGCCCAGGGTCGGTGCGCTGGTCAAAATGGTGGTGCTGACCCCTTGCCCCACACGCAGCAATTCGGCCGTGAACGAGGGTACGGGGTCTTCTTTGTAGCGCAACACCAAGGGCACGCGGCGCACCACGCCGTCGTCGTCGGATTTGAACGTCAGCACGCCGTTGCCCGCTGCCGCTTTTTGGAACGGCATCAATGGAGGCAAGGCACTTTCAAAGCGGTAGAGCGCGGCCTGCGCTGATGGCCCTTTTTCCACATAGGGTGCAGGGCGCCGCAGGGGCGTCTGCTCTCCAGGCGCCACGTTGGTTTGAGGCCCCAGCGTGAAGCCCAGCACCACGCCGCCTCCCGCCAGCGCCTGGGTCATCACGGCGTCATGGTCGGGCAGGGCTTGCAGCAAGGTACTGAGCTGCGTGCTGGACGCAGCGTCCTTGTTGCCTTGCAACCACAGAGAAGCCATGGCCTGCGGCGACGTGCGGTCAGGCTCGGCGAACACCACGTCAAACCCCATGGCAGCGGGCTGGGCACTGCGCATCACGTTAATCAACTCAGCCACCCGGGTGCGCGGCCACGGCCATTGGCCCAGGCGCTTGAGGCTTTCTTCGTCAATGTCAATGATGCGCACGGGGGCATCAACGTACTCGCGCTGTTGCCAGCGCTGGTACTGGTCAAACATGCTGTTGCGCAGACCCTGGATGGGTGCCGGGTCAAACGCCATCAACAGCGCGCCGATGGCCACGATCAGCAGCGGCAGCAAAGCGGGCGTCAGCCTGGGCCGCAACCCCGATACCAGGAGACGAAGTGATGACAGCTTCATCGGCAAACCTTGCGCTGAAAGTAAGGCCGCTGGATTTACGCAGCCAGCGCCAAGGCAATGTCTTCTGTGTAAAACACCGGTCGTTTCAAGCTGCGGCCCGCCACAGGGGCCACCGCCTCACCGATCGCCGCAATGTGCTCTGGTGTCGTGCCGCAGCAGCCACCCACGATATTGACCAACCCTTCCGAGGCAAACTCGTGCAGCAGGCGCGAGGTGACATCGGGCGTTTCGTCAAAGCCGGTCTCGGCCATCGGGTTGGGCAAACCGGCGTTAGGGTAGCAACTGATGAAGGTGTCCCCGGCCACGCGGCTCAGCTCCTGGATGTAGGGGCGCATCAGCGCGGCACCCAAAGCACAGTTCAGGCCAATGGCGAGAGGGCGGGCATGGCGCACGCTGTTCCAGAAGGCCGTCACGGTCTGGCCACTCAAAATGCGGCCAGAGGCGTCCGTCACTGTGCCGCTGATGATGAGCGGCAGACGCTCGCCTGAATGCTCAAAATACTCGTCGATGGCAAACAGCGCGGCTTTGGCGTTCAGCGTGTCAAAAATCGTCTCAACCAACAGCACATCCGAACCACCTTCCACCAAGGCTTTGGTTTGGTCGTAATAGGCAGCACGCAAAACCTCAAAGCTGGTGTTACGGGCACCAGCGTCGTTCACATCAGGGCTGATGCTGGCGGTTTTGGGCGTGGGGCCGAGGGCGCCAGCAACAAAACGGGGCTTGCCAGGCGTCGAATACTTGTCGCAGGCAGCGCGGGCCAGCTTGGCAGACACCAGGTTCATCTCGATGGCCAAATCGGCCATGTCGTAGTCTTCTTGCGCGATGGTGGTCGCGCCAAAGGTGTTGGTTTCGATCAAATCCGCCCCGGCGGCAAGGTAGCGCTCATGGATGTCGGTAATCACGTCAGGGCGGGTGATCGACAGCAACTCGTTATTGCCTTTCACGTCCTTGTGAAAATCCTTGAAGCGCTCGCCCCGGTACTGCGCCTCGGACAGCTTGAAACGCTGCACCATCGTGCCCATCGCGCCATCGAGGATGGCGATGCGCTGGGCCAAGATGGCCGGGAGAGACTGGGCACGGGTGTAGATGAGGTCTTTCATAGCGTTCCATTGTAGAAACTTGGGAACCGATTTTTTACCCGGACAATAGCGCCCTGTGCCCGCCTGGCAGTGTGGCCCCTTATTTTCACCATTAAACAGGCCATCACAGCATGCCAGATGTGCTACGGCAGCTACTTTTTTAATAGCAATTACTGCATTTCACCGTATTGACCGAGATTCACGCCTTGACGCCCCTTTCCATCCTCAGCGAGGTCTTCGGTTACGACAGCTTTCGCGGCCCGCAGCAGGCCATCGTCGAGCATGTCTGTGCAGGCGGTGACGCCCTGGTGCTGATGCCCACGGGTGGTGGCAAATCGCTCTGCTACCAAATACCCGCTATTGCGCGCCAGCATGCAGGCCACGGCGTGACGGTGGTGATCTCGCCGCTGATCGCGCTGATGCAAGACCAAGTGGGGGCGCTGCACGAGGCGGGCGTTGAGGCGGCGTTTCTCAACTCCACCCTCACCTTTGAAGAAGCCAGCGCGGTAGAAAAGCGCATGTTGCGCGGCGACATCACCCTGCTCTACGCCGCCCCCGAGCGCGTCACCACGGCCCGCTTCCTGGCCCAGCTCGATTCGCTGTACGAGCGCGGCAAACTCAGCCTCTTTGCCATCGACGAAGCCCACTGCGTGAGCCAGTGGGGCCATGATTTCCGCCCCGAGTACCGTGCGCTGACAGTGCTGCACGAACGCTATGCAGGCGTACCGCGCATCGCACTCACCGCAACGGCAGACGCGCTGACGCGGGCCGACATCCTGGAGCGCTTGCAGCTTGAAGCCTCAGAACAGTTCGTCAGCAGCTTTGACCGTCCCAACATCCGCTACACCATCGTGGAGAAGAAAGAGGCGACACAACAGCTCTTGCGCTTCATACAGCGTGAACACGAGGGCGACGCAGGCATCGTGTACTGCCAGTCGCGCAAACGCGTGGAAGATATCGCCGAAACGCTGAGCGCCCAGGGCATCAACGCCCTGCCCTACCACGCCGGTTTGGATCAAAAAGTCCGCCAAAACAACCAAAACCGCTTCCTTCGGGAAGATGCCATCGTCATGGTCGCCACCATCGCCTTCGGCATGGGTATCGACAAGCCCGACGTGCGCTTCGTTGCCCACCTGGACATGCCCAAAAACATCGAAGGCTACTACCAGGAAACGGGCCGGGCAGGCCGCGATGGCAGCACCGCCCAAGCCTGGATGACCTACGGTCTGCAAGACGTGGTGAACCAGCGTCGCATGATTGACGAGAGCCCTGCTGGCGAAGAATTCAAGCAGGTGATGCGTGGCAAGCTGGACGCGCTGCTGGGTTTGGCTGAAGCCAGCGATTGCCGCCGCGTGCGTCTGCTGAGCTACTTTGACGAAACCTCAACACCCTGCGGGAATTGCGATAACTGCTTGAATCCACCCAACGTGTGGGATGCGACGCAGGCCGCCCGCAAGCTGCTGTCCACCATCTACCGCGTGCATCAAATGAGCAGCATCAGCTTTGGCGCAGGCCATTTGATGGACATCGTGCGCGGTAAACGCACCGAGAAAGTCGCCCAATTTGGTCATGCCGAGATCAGCACCTTTGGCCTGGGCGCGCAGCACAGCGAAGCCGAACTGCGTGGCGTCTTCCGCCAACTCATCGCCATAGGGGCCGTCAACGTCAATGCCGAGGCGTACAACACGCTGCAACTCACCGAAGCTTCCCGCGCCGTGTTGAAGGGCGAAGTGCCGATCATGCTGCGTGAGTCCACCTCTGCCAGCAACACTGCTGACCGTAAACCTAAGCGCGAAAAATCCAGCGCAGCCAAACCCGCCGCAGCCGCCATCGCCGCCGCCTTGGACAATGCCGGCCAGGCCCGTTTCACCGCCCTCAAAGCCTGGCGCAGCGAAGTCGCTCGCGAACACAACCTGCCCGCCTATGTGATCTTCCACGACGCCACCCTGGCCGCCATCGCCACCATCGCCCCGCAAACCTTAAGCGACTTGCACGGTGTGAGCGGGATTGGCGCGAAGAAGCTGGAGGCGTATGGGGCCGAGGTGGTGCGGGTGTGCGAAGGCGCGGCATGAACCGCTACATCGCCCTGCTGCGCGGCATCAACGTGTCAGGTCACAACGCTATCCGCATGACAGCGCTGCAAACAAGCTTCACAACGCTGGGCTTGCAGGAACCTCAAACCTACCTGCAAGTCAACACCTCCGAATTGACAGGCTGGCTGGACGACTACATCTGGACGCAGCTGTTTGGAGGCGCGTTCAATCCGCTGGAGAGTCAACATGGCGAGGAACACTGGCGCCTGTTGTTGCTGCAACCCGTGGTGGACCACATCACCAAAGTGTTTGCCATGGCTTTGCTCGAATCAGAGCAGCAGCATGTGACCGG
Source organism: Betaproteobacteria bacterium (assembly GCA_025356445.1). GTDB lineage: Bacteria > Pseudomonadota > Gammaproteobacteria > Burkholderiales > Burkholderiaceae_C > Defluviibacillus. Next base: position 9,867 of record JANXSZ010000083.1, read on the forward strand.
ACAAACCGAAGTGCGTTGGCGACATTTGAGCGAAGTGCCACGCCTGATGGTGCGCGAAAGCCATTCGGTAGCGGTTGCCAAGTGCATCTACACCCGGCTGGCTTGGCCTGCACGCAACGGCGGGCTGGAGCGCACGTTCATCCACTGGGCACAGGCTGATTCACAGATTGAAGCTTTCTGCAAACTCAGCGAGTTGCTGCACTTTGCCCGACTACAGACCCTGGCAGTCCCCTCACGCCAGACTAGATTGCTGTAGTGCGAAGCAGCCATCAGCCCTGACACCATCCCGCAAATTCAAGGAGAATCACATCGCATAAGGCCGCAGGCCACTACGAACGAAAGAGACACGCATGATTCCTCAGAAACGCCTCAGCCAAACGGCATTGGCCATAACGCTGTCAATGACGGCCCTCGCCGGCTTCGCCGCTGATGCAATCACCCCCAAAGAAGGCGATTGGGTGGTTCGTGATTTCCGGTTTCACACCGGCGAGGTACTGCCAGAATTACGCTTGCACTACACGACCTTGGGCGCACCCACAGGTGAGCCGGTGTTGGTCTTGCATGGCACGGCAGGGTCGGGCACGGGGATGCTGGGGGGGGCGTTTGGAGGAGAGCTGTTTGGGCCAGGGCAGCCGTTGGATACAAGCCGGTATTACGTGATCTTGCCGGACGCGATTGGCACGGGCAAGTCCAGCAAGCCGTCTGACGGTCTGCGCGCCGGGTTCCCGAAGTACAACTACGACGACATGGCCGACGCGCAGTACCGGCTGGTCACAGAGCACTTGGGGGTGCGGCATTTGCGGCTGCTGATTGGCAACTCGATGGGCGGCATGCAGACCTGGATCTGGGCGCAGAAGCACCCTGAATTCATGGATCTGGTAGTGCCCATGGCGTCGCTGCCAGTGGAGATGTCTGGTCGCAACTGGATGCTGCGCCGCCTGATCACAGACTCAATCCGCAATGACCCCACGTGGCTGAATGGCAACTACACGCAGCAGCCACGCAGTGCGCAGTTTGCTTCGGTGTTTTACGGCATGGCAACGCTGGGTGGCAACCAAGCACTGTACAAAGCCGCCCCCACGCGTGAGAAAGCCGATGCGCTGCTGGACCAACGCTTGAAAGCCCCCTTCACAGGGGATGCCAATGACCTGCTGTACCAATGGGATGCGTCACGAGATTTCAACCCATCTGCGGGGCTAGAGCGCATTCAAGCTACGCTGCTTGCTATTAATTCCGCAGACGATGAGCGCAACCCACCGGAGTTAGGGGTGCTGGAGCGGGAAATCAAGCGGGTAAAGAAGGGGCGTATTTTGCTGATTCCGGGCAGTGAGTTCACAGCGGGGCATGGCACGACGGCACAGGCCAAATTCTGGAAAAAGGAACTGGCCGAGGCGCTCAACAGCACCCCTTCAGCGGTCAAATAAAGGCCTGATTTTCATCAGGCACTCACCCGGAACCCCGCCACAAACGCATCGAACTCTGCAATCGGGACGGGTCGACTCACCAGATAGCCCTGGATCGCCAGGCAACCAATCTCGGCCAAAAAGTCCCGCTGGCCCTGTGTTTCTACGCCCTCGGCAATCACTTGCAAGCCCATGCCGTGAGCCAGTGTGACCACGGTACGGGCGATGGCGGCATCGTTGGGGTCCGTGAGAACATCACGCACAAAGGATTGGTCGATTTTGAGCTGATCGAGTGGCAGCTTCTTCAGATAACTGAGGGACGAGTAGCCGGTACCAAAATCGTCCAATGAGAGGCGCACGCCATGCGCTTTGAGCGCGGTCATCTTGGTGATGATGTCTTCCACATCATTGACGAGCATGCTTTCGGTCAATTCAAGTTTCAGCAGCGACGGCGTAGCGCCAGAGCGCGCGAGTACAGACATCACCTGGCTCACGTAGTCCGCTTGCCTGAACTGCTGCGCACTGACATTCACGGCCAATGTCAGCCGTGCGGTAAGAGAGTGGTGCGACCACGCGACAAGTTGCGCGCAAGCAACACCCAACACCCAGTGGCCCAAGGGCAGAATCAAGCCCGTTTGCTCGGCCAAAGGAATGAACTCGGCGGGTGACACCATACCGTTCACAGGGTGACGCCAGCGCAGCAAAGCCTCGGCACCGGCAATCTGGCCATCGTCGCCGGTCTGAGGCTGGTAATGCAGCAAGAACTGGTTGGCGTGCAAGGCTTTGCGCAGGTCTGACGCCATGGCGTTGTTTTCGGTCATTTTGGACTGCATGGTATGGAGCAGTGCATACAACGCGATCAGCGCGGTCGCGTTGTTGATCCAAGTACCAGGAATACGCAGTTCGTCGGGCAACACGTAGGGTGTTGTCAATCCCCATGGGGTGCTGGCAAAAACAAAGAACGTGGTCAAGCACAGCAATGGAACGCCATGGCGTAACCACGGTGCTTCGCCCTTGAACATCAAAAAGGTACCCATGCCCAAAACCAGGAGGTAGTGGTGTGCAGAGCGCGGGGCCTGGGCACTGGGAATGTCTTGCACCAAGCAAATTGCGCAAAGCACGGCAAACAAACTGCTGACCATCGCCAGTGCCGCTATGCGGGTATGGCCACGCAGCGTGAGCAGGGCACCACCAGCCGCAACAGCGGCCAACAGCACATCCACACCCGCAATCACCCAGGCACCATGGGTACCAAAATAGGCAGCCCAACCGAGCGATGCGATAACCAGAACCGTGCTCCACACCAGCAGCGTGCGGCGCATGCGCAAACTATGCTTTCGGCTCTGACCACGTTGGTCAACCCATCGTTTCGGCAAGCTCTTGGAAGTCATGCGCGCTGTCCCTGTATTTACTTGTGTCAGCCCTCACCTCATCACCCCGTCATCTCATGCCGACGTGCTTCGGCTTTTGCAGCTACTGCAAAAAACCCATCCCCCGCAATTCACGCACCTCGGGCTTGATACGGTGCTCAGCTTCCAGCTGGTCCATGAATTCATCGGTGGTGAACTCGGTCGCCAAAATATCCACCTGCCGTTTGACGGCAGCAAAGTCACCGGGGCAGAGTTGGTCGAGCTTGGTGAGGCGGGCTTTCAACGCGTCGGTTAACCCGGCGGGCTTGCCTGCCAATGCTTCCGTGATGAACATACGCTCACGCTGCACCGCCGTCAATGGCTTGAACTTGATTTTGAAGGTAAAACGGCGCAGCGCAGCCTGATCAATACGGTCAAGCAGGTTGGTGGTGCAGACGAAGATGCCGTTGTAACGCTCCATGCCTTGAAGCATTTCGTTCACTTCGGTGACTTCATAGGTGCGCTGGGCACCGCGCCGGTCTTGCAAAAAGCTGTCGGCCTCATCGAGCAACAGCACCGCTTTTTCAGCTTCGGCTTCGCGGAACATGGCAGCCATGTTTTGCTCGGTTTCACCGACAAACTTGCTGATAAGGTCGCTCGCTTGCTTGATGATGAGCGGCTTATCCAGTGCTTTGGCAATGTGCTCTGCGAGTGCGGTTTTGCCAGTGCCAGGTGCGCCGTAAAAACACAGTGCACCGTGACCACGGGCTTTCAGCGCCTGGACGATACGGTGAATGTCAAAGCGGCTCTCCACGTTGAGCATGTCCAGATCGTACGTGGTGACGCTGAACCGCCCTTGTGGCTCGCCATTGCGGTTGCCTAAGGCCAAATCGGCATTTTTGAGTTGCCGCTCAATCAACCCCTCCAATGCGCTTGTGCGTTCAGCATTAGCCGCTATGGTTTTTACACTGGGTTTAAGCGTCTTACGACTGTGGGTGGGACGGGCTTCTGTCTGCGCCAACCCAGCGAACTTGACCGCAGTACGGATTTGCGCGGGCGTCAAGCCTTTGCGCTCGGTCAGCTTGGCGATGAACGCATCACTGACAGCAACACCCTCCAAAGTCTTGCGCACCACGCCTTCACGGGCACCAGGTGGTGGCGATTTCAGTTCCAGGTGGTAGGCGAAGCGGCGGCGGAAAGCGGGGTCAATTTGCTCAATGCGGTTCGTCACCCACAGCGTGGGCACAGTGTTGGATTCCAAAATCTGGTTCACCCAGGCCTTGCCATTCACGCTGCCGTTGCCAGGTGCGGCCAGCTGATCGGTGCGTGCCATCAACTGGGCGGCTTCGCTGCTGATAGGGGGAAATACATCTTCCACTTCGTCGAACAGCAGAGCGGCATTGCGGCTGCCTTTGAGGAACACCTGCGCGATTTGCAGCGAGCGGTAGCGGTCGCGCCCGCTGAGTGAATTCCCGTCACGGTCTGCGTATTCCACCTCAAACAGCTCCAAGCCTGCGGCGTGGGCCACCACCTTGGCCAATTCGGTTTTGCCGGTGCCAGGCGGGCCATAAAGCAGCACATTCACACCCGCCTCTTTGCGAGCCACGGCGTTGCGCAGCAGCGTACAAAGCACCTGAGCGTCGTCTTGCACGTAGGTGAAGTCGCTTAGCGCGAGCGCTGTTTTTCCTGAAGGGCGGGTGAACACAGCCATCAACTCGGCTTTGTCACGGTATTCGCGCATCAGCACAGTGGGCAGCTTTTCGCTGACTTTCATCAGATCGCCCAGATCGGTGATGTTGTGCTCGGAAATCAGATTTTCGACCAAGCCAATACGCTCAAGACGTGAACCAGCACGCAGGGCTTCGCCCACTTCAGCGGGTTTGACACCAGCCACCTCGGCCAGTGCGGCATAGGCTTCAGGTGCATTTTTGACTTTGAACTCCACCAGCAAGCTGCGTAAATCGCGTTGGTAGCGGGCCAGCGTGCCGTACAGCAACAGGGCGCGCTCGGCGCGGTTGAGCTGCAACAGGCCCGAGAGTGCATCGATGTTCTTTTCAACCAGCGTGCTTTGCTTTTTAAGTGCCTGCATCAGCCATTCGCCCGTCACGGCCAAGACGGACAGGAGGTCTTTAGGCTGATCTTTGGCGTACTCGTCGAGGTAAAAGAACAGCGTGCCTTCCTCATACGGGCCACGCCACACACCATGGCGGTCCATGAAATCGCGCATGGTGAGGTCTTCATGGCCACGCCAAAAATCATTGTCTTTGCAGCGGCGCCCCAGGAACTCTCGCAAGCGCTGCATGGCAGGCACAGGCCAGACCAGGTGCTTGCCTGCCAGCGCAAGCAGGCTGTTGAAATCGCGCCGTACATTGAACTTGGGACCTTGTTTGGCCGCCAAAGTCAGCACAAAGTGCGAGCACATCAAGTCCAGCACAGGCGCATCCAACAGGCCGGGCGAAGGCAGCGTTTGCAAATCTGACGGGTGCTTGTGAATCGACCTGACCATATTCACCTCCTGAGTCAACAACCGAAGGAACTGTCTATCGGCACCATAACGCAGTCACGAAAGCAATGGAAGACTCAGGGCCTTTCAGCAGCGGTGCTTATTCACGTGTTACCCCCTCTCAGCGCCTGTTTATGTGCGAAATTTATCCCTGCAGGGTGCAGAATCTGTGAATGCTTGAACTTCACGACATCGAACGCGCCGCAGCCCGCTTGAGCGGCCATGTACTCAACACCCCCTGCGTGGCCTCTCAAACCCTGTCCGAGATTACCGGCGCGCAGGTGTTCTTGAAATTTGAGAACTTGCAGTTCACCGCCTCGTTCAAGGAGCGCGGAGCGTGCAACAAACTGATGTGGTTGCGCGAAGGGGAGACCACAGCCAGCCCGATCACTGGCGTGATTGCCATGTCTGCGGGCAACCATGCCCAAGGCGTGGCCTACCACGCACAGCGCTTGGGGCTGCGTGCCGTGGTGGTGATGCCACGCTTTACGTCGGGTGTGAAGGTGGCACGCACGCGCGGCTTCGGCGCCGAGGTGGTGCTGCACGGCGACACCTTGGACGAAGCCCGTGCCCACGCCTACACCTTAGCCGACGCGCAAGGCTTGACATTCGTCCACCCTTATGACGACGAAACCATAGCAGCCGGGCAAGGTACCGTCGGCTTGGAAATGCTGCAAGCCGTGCCGGAACTGGACTGCCTGGTGATTGCGGTGGGCGGTGGCGGCCTGATCGCAGGCATTGCCACAGCAGCCAAAGCGCTCAAACCCGGTATCGAAGTCATCGGCGTGCAAACACTGCGCTTCCCAGCCATGGTGAATGCCATCAAAGGCACCCATCACCCACAAGGCAGCAGCACCATTGCCGACGGGATTGCCGTGGGCACGCCCGGAAAAATCACCCAGGAAATCGTTCTGAAACGGGTAGATGATCTGGTGTTAGTGGACGAAGGCGACATTGAGCAAGCCATGGTGATGCTGCTGGAAATCGAAAAAACGCTGGTAGAAGGCGCAGGTGCCGCCGGTTTGGCGGCCTTGCTCAAATACCCTGAACGCTTCCAAGGCAAACGCGTGGGCTTGGTGTTGTGTGGTGGCAATATCGACCCGCTGCTGCTGGCCGCCATCATTGAGCGCGGCATGGTGCGGGCTGGGCGGCTGGCACGGGTGCGGGTGAATGCGCGGGACGTGCCCGGCTCGCTGGCCCAGATCACCCATGTGGTGGCCGATGCCGGTGCCAACATTGAAGAGGTGCACCACCAGCGGGCATTCACCTCGCTGTCGGTGCAAAACGTGGAAATTGAACTGGTGCTGCAAGCCCGCGACCATGATCACATTACAGAGGTGTTGGACGCACTGCACGCTGCGGGTTTTACGGCTGTGGAGCAAACGTGACGCGCCGTATTGCTAATTTCCACTTTGATGCAACAGTCAGCTTTGCAGGGCACAAGCGCGGATAAAATCACACCAATCCCCAAAAACTTAAGGAACACCATGTCAGCCCCCCAACAGCATTCCGAAGCCGAAGTCGATCCCGTGGACAGCATCGTGCCCGTGATCCCCATCGTTTTGCCCCTCGTCGGTGCCGTGCTGATGTTTCTGCTGGCGTTCATCGCCGTGAACATGGCTTAACCATGTCATAAGTGCCTGTGGTGCAGGCATGATGTGAAGTTACTGCTACTTTTTCAGTAGCAATTTTGACCAAAGCCAATCCCCAGAATACCTACCGGTGTTCTGGGGATTGGCTTTTTTGCGTTCTGTGCGTGGCTGTTTACCCACAGTTGGCACGCTAAACTGGACATAACCCTATGTTAATTTTGCATAAAAATAAGCCGTAACAGCTTGGTAACTTTCGCGCACTTTCATAAAATCGTCATCCCAGCCGACTCTAGAACTTAAGACTACCCGTCACCGTTCCTTGTTGCCCACCACGCACACCAAGCGCCGACTGAGTAGAAGGCGTTTTTTCAAAGCCGCAGCAACACCCCTTGCGACGTTTTTGAAAAGACGATTTTCAACTTAGGAGCCATGTGCCATGAACTCACCCGCGATGAAGGGCCTCACCCTGAATGCCCCCAGCCACGTCAAGAACGCCAAGCTTATCGCTTGGGTGGCCGACATGGTTGCCCTGTGCAAACCCACCAACGTGTACTGGTGCGATGGCACAGAAGCTGAATACCAGCGCCTCTGCCAGCAGCTCGTAGACGCTGGCACCTTCAAAAAGCTCAATCCCATCAAGCGCCCGAATTCGTTCCTGGCCTGCTCAGACCCGAGCGATGTGGCCCGCGTGGAAGACCGCACCTACATTTGCAGCGCCCGCAAAGAAGACGCCGGCCCCACCAACAACTGGATGGCTCCCGCTGAAATGCGTGTCTTGCTGCAGACAGGCGCTGAAGACAAAGCGGCTTTGTTTGACGGCTGTATGCGCGGCCGCACCATGTATGTGGTGCCGTTCAGCATGGGCCCCTTGGGCAGCCCCATCGCACACATCGGCATTGAGCTGTCCGACAGCCCTTACGTGGCCGTCAACATGAAAACCATGACCCGCATGGGCAAGGCCGTGTACGACGTGCTGGGCGTGGAAGGCGACTTTGTGCCTTGCGTGCACACCGTGGGTGCGCCACTGGAAGCCGGCCAGGCCGATGTGTCATGGCCTTGCAACAAGACCAAGTACATCGTGCATTACCCTGAAACCCGCGAAATCTGGTCGTATGGCTCGGGCTATGGCGGCAATGCGCTGCTGGGCAAGAAGTGCTTTGCGCTGCGCATCGCATCCAACATGGGCCGTGACCAAGGCTGGCTCGCTGAGCACATGCTGATCTTGGGCGTGACCAACCCTCAAGGCAAAAAATACCACGTCGCAGCGGCCTTCCCCAGCGCTTGCGGCAAAACCAACTTCTCCATGCTGGTGCCGCCCGCAGGCTTTGAAGGTTGGAAAGTTACCACCATTGGCGACGACATCGCCTGGATCAAACCTGCTGCTGACGGCAAGCTCTACGCCATCAACCCCGAAGCTGGGTATTTTGGCGTAGCCCCTGGCACCAACCTGCTGACCAACCCCAACTGCATGGCCAGCTTGGATAAAAACGTGATTTTCACGAACGTCGCACTGACCGATGACGGCGATGTGTGGTGGGAAGGCATGGAACACGACGCCCCTGGCCGTGCCCTGCCCGATCACCTGATCGACTGGCAAGGCAAAGACTGGACGCCCGCCATCGCCAAAGAAACCGGTGCCAAAGCCGCCCACCCGAACTCACGCTTCACGGTAGCCGCCACCAACAACCCCGCGCTGGATTCCGCTTGGGATGACCCGGCCGGTGTAGCGATTGACGCCTTCATCTTCGGTGGCCGCCGCTCCACCACCGTCCCCTTGGTCACAGAAGCACGCGACTGGGTGGAAGGTGTCTACATGGCAGCCACGATGGGCAGCGAAACCACCGCCGCCGCCGTGGGCCAACAAGGCGTGGTGCGCCGCGACCCCTTCGCCATGCTGCCCTTCATGGGCTACAACATGAGCGATTACTTCCAGCATTGGTTGAATCTGGGTGAAAAACTGGCAGCCAGCGGTGCCACTTTGCCAAAAATCTACACCACCAACTGGTTCCGAAAGGGCGCTGACGGCAAGTTCGTCTGGCCCGGCTATGGCGAAAACATGCGCGTGCTGAAGTGGATGATCGACCGCCTGGAAGGCACCGCCACCGGCACCGAACACCTCGTTGGCGTCAGCCCCACCTACGAAGAGCTGAACTGGACAGGCCTGGACTTCACACCCGAGCAGTTCAACACCGTCACCAGCATCGACAAAGCGGCGTGGATTGACGAACTGAAGCTGCACGATGAGCTGTTCACACAGCTGGCCTACCACCTGCCGGAGGCATTGAAAGCCAACAAAACCAAGCTGGAGGCGCGCCTGGCCGCTTAATCGGACGAACCTTGAAGAGCGCTTGGCAGCGCTCTTCAAGGCTCAAAAAGCAAAAAGCCGTGGCATGCCACGGCTTTTTGCTTATGGACAACCTGGGTTGTCCGGTCTGCCAACTCAGAGGCTGGGGCGCTCTGCGCTGGACGCCATGGCACGGCTGATATCGGCCATCACGCGGGCATCGGTCAACGCAACGCTCCACAGCCGTTGGTCAGCCGCGGCAAGGCGACGGCGCTCATTCCAGGCCTTCAAACCTTTGCGCAGGCTTTGTGCCATGTGCAACAGTGGAGAAGCGAGCAAGCCAATGGCGGCAAACGCGACGGTCCACAGCGTAATCCATGCGGCCATCAAGTGGCTTTCGTTCCAGGTGCCCACCACTTGGTTCGCAACCACCATCAGCGCGGCGACAACGGCGGCCAGCAACAAAGTCGCGGTGGCACGTGTACCGTTAAAGTTTTTGACGGCGTGGCTGAATGCCTCCGCTGCCTGTTCGGCGCGAACTACGCCGGAATGTTCCATTGCATATTCTCTGTGAACAAAGCTGGTCATGATGATTTCCTTTTCAGTATGCCTGCCGTGAAATACGGTGGCATGGGCTGAATCATAGGGTTTATCCTAATGTCATTCAACTTTATATTAGTGATGCAGTACATTCATAATGGTAATGAATTAACAAAACTGCCCATGCCCTCGCACCACGCCCCTGCCAACCACACCATCAATTTCCGTACGCTGGACTTGAACCTGCTGCGTGTACTTGATGAGGTGATTGCCGAACGCAGCCTCACACGTGCGGCCCGCAACCTGTCGCTCACCCAGCCAGCCGTCAGCAACGCCATGCGCCGTTTACGTGACGCGCTGGGCGATGACTTGGTGCACCGCAACGGCCAGGGCATTGAACCTACCCCGCGTGCCCTGGCAATCTGGCCTTCGGTACGCGAAGCGCTGCACCAGTTGCAGCAGTCGCTCGCCCCCAGCCAGTTTGAGCCCGCCAGTGCCATGACCACCTTTGTGCTCGCTATGGCCGATGCCACAGCGGGTGAATTGGTACCAGGTTTGGTGCAGATGCTTGAAAAAGAGGCGCCTGGCATTTCCATCCACCTCGCTCCGCTGACCACACGTGACCCGCGCCGCCTGCTGGAAGAAGAATCGGTGGATTTGGCTGTGGGCTACTTCCCTGCAGTGCTGGCAGACCTGACCGCCCGTGCCCAAGTCGGGAAAGCAGTGAATTTTGCCCATGAGCGGCTTTACGACGGTGAATACGTCTGCGTGATGCGCCACGACCACCCGCTGACCAGTGGCCCGCTGACACTGAACCGCTTTTGCGGCGCACGGCACATGCTGGTCAGCTTTTCAGGGCAGCCCTTCGGCTTTGTGGATGAAGCACTCACCGCCATAGGACGACAACGCCGCGTGGTGATGACGGTGAACCAATTTTTCACGGCTGCCCGAGTGGCGGCACGCTCCGATTTGCTGACGGTGCTGCCCCGGCACTTTTTAACGGTGACCGGCATGAGCAGCACCCTGGCCGTGCGGGAGCTGCCGCTGGAAGTGCCTACCGTGCATGTCGATGCACTGTGGCAACGGCGGGCCCAAAACGGCGTGGGCCACCAGTGGCTGCGTCAGGCGATAGTGCGGGCAGCGCGCCAGGTGTTTGAGGATTAGCGCAAGCCAACCACGCTCAATGAGGCACAAGCGGCGGTACGCAGCTCTTGTGCACGGTGGGGGCTGGTGCCGGCGCAGGCATCGGCCTGCTCCATCAGACCTGCGGCCACACCGGGCTGCACGTGAGGCGCATGTGACGCCAATGTGGCGTCCTTGCGGCTCATGAAACAAAACACTGCAAAACCGAAAAGACCAAGCAAGCTAACCATGGGGAACTCGCCCTGTTAAGGAGCGAAAAGTGATGAAGACTTGAATGTAAGGGTTTTCACTTAGCCACTCAAGCCCTGAGCCATGCTCAAAACGCATAGATTGCACCGCCACAGTGCATCCTGCCCTGTTCCGTGCGCTCTAGCGCAACTGCTGCAGGGTGTGCAGCAGCGCCGATGCAGGCACAGGCTTGGCAAACAAGAAACCCTGGGCATAGTCGCAGCCCGCTTCGGTCAGCAAAGCCAGCTGCGCTGGCGTCTCGATACCCTCGGCCACCACCTTGAGACCCAGTTTATGGGCCATCACAATGATGGCCTCACACAGCACTTTGTCACCTGGATCGGTTTCCAGATCACGGACAAAAGAGTGGTCGATTTTGAGGAAATCCACATCGAAGCGTTTGAGGTACGACAGCGACGAGTAACCCGTACCGAAATCGTCAATCGCCACCTGAAAGCCCGCGTCCCTGAAGGCCTGCAACTTGGCGCTGCCAAACTCCTCGGCCTTCAGCAACACGCCCTCGGTCAACTCCAGCGTGATGCTGTCGCCCGGCAAGTCCAACTCGGCCAATATGGCAAACCAGTTGGTGACCGAGGCCCGGCTGGAGCGAAACTGCACCGGTGAAGCGTTGACGCTGATGCCAAAATCGGGGTGAAAACTCGCCCGCATCGCCTTGACCTGCTGCGCCGCTTCACGGAACACCCAATCGCCAATCTCGACAATCGCTCCGTTGTCTTCAGCCAAAGGAATGAACTCTTTGGGCATGATTTGACCGCGCCCATCGTGGTTCCAGCGCAACAAGGCTTCCGCTTTACGCACCAAGCCTGTCCGTAAATCGATGATGGGCTGGTAATACACCTCAAACTGCTTCACGTCCATGGCGCGGCGCAAATCCCGCGTCAGGCGGGTACGGTGGGTCGCCGCTTCTTGCAGTGCGAACATGTAGTGGCTAAAGCGGTTGCGCCCCGATGATTTAGCGAAAAACATCGCCTGGCTGGCGTTTTTAAGCAAGTCTTCCTGCTCTTTGGCGTTGATGGGGTAAAGCGCAATGCCCACACTGGCCGATATTTGTACCGTTTCACCCAACACTGAAAACGGCTCCGCCAAACGGCGGATGATGTTTTGTGCAATGCGCTCCACATCGGTGATGTCATGCAAATTGGGCGTCACTACGGCAAACTCGTCACCGCCCAGACGCGCCGCCACATCGGTTTCGCGCACCACGTCCTGGATACGGCGCGCCACCTGCACCAAGAGCGCGTCACCCACATCGTGACCCAGCAGCTCGTTCACTTCTTTGAACTTGTCCAGCCCGATCACCATCAAGGCCAGCGACAGTTTGGAGCGCTGGGCCAGCTTGAGTTCGTGCGCGAGACGTTCGGCAAAAAAGCGGCGATTGGGCAACTCCGTCAGGCCATCCATATTGGCTTGGCGCTGCAAAGTTTGTGCAGCCAGTCGGCGCTCGGTCACGTCACGCCCGATGGCAATCAGCCCCAGCAAACGGCCTGTCACGTCAAAATAGGGCGTACGCAAGGTTTCGATACAAACTTGGTTGCCATGCAGATCACCGCTCCAGCGCTCTGAAAAATGCTGTTCACCCGCCGCAAGATGCAAGGCCTGCTCGTCCAGTGCGCGGACAGCAGCAGCCGTCTCTTCAATGGCGATGTCCACATCACTTTTACCCACCAGCGCTGACTCGCTCAGACCCAGATGGGCAGCGAATGCGGTATTGCAGCCCTGGTAGACGCCACCTGCCGATTTAAAGCAGATCAGGTCAGGGCTGGCGTCCATCACACCGCGCAGCAGCAACTGTGCTTGGTCAATGGTGGCGTAATGGCGATCGACCGCCTCCATCAGTGGTTGCCAAGGACCCTCCGGCACAGCCTCTTGGCCCAGGTGCTGTTGAAGTTGGCGAATCAGTAACTGGTGCATGGTGTTTTCAGGTAACTCCAGCTTGGGCGCGCCCTTGCGAGGCTGGGTGAGGCAGTGCAAAAGCTTAGGTTATAACCCATCAACTGCACCACTTAGCGCGGTACAGGTATTGCCCCCATTTCGACCTGTGCGTCCGGTGCCCCCCTGCTATGAAGATCCAACTGCTGTCCGACCTGCACCTCGAAGCCCACCCCGACTTTGCCCCCCAGCCCGCCCCAGAAGCCGATGTGCTGGTGCTGGCGGGGGATATTGGTTCGTACCAGACGGGCTCCGCCCTGGTAGACACTGATTTTGGCCTCACCCGCTTTTCACCCTTGCACGGCTGGCCTACGCCGGTGTTGTTTGTGCCCGGCAACCACGAATACGACGCGCAAGACTTTGACACCGCCCATACACGCCTGAAAGCCACCTGCGAGCGGCTGGGCATCACCTGGCTGGAACGTGAGGTGGTGCACCTCCACGGTGTACGCTTCATCGGCACCACGTTATGGAGTGACTTTGATGCGCTTTCTGGGGTCAAAAACACGGCACCGAACGACTCGCCCGACGGTTCCCGCTTGGCGCGGATGCTCAAACAGCGCGAAAAAGCCTTTCGTGCCGCCAATTTTTACCTGCGAAAAGCCGAAACCACCCGCCATGGCGCACCCTGGCTTGCACTGGACATGCGTGAACAAGCGCTGGTTTGCCGGGAATGGCTGCACACCCAATTGCAAACGCCGTTCGCAGGCACGACAGTAGTGGTCACCCACTTTGCGCCCAGCCTCCACAGCGCCGACCCACGCTATGGTCTGACTCCCGGTACCGCTGGTTTTTGCAACGCCTGGGATGATTTACTGCCCTGCGCCCAACTGTGGCTGCACGGCCACCTGCATGCCCCCAGCCGCTACACCCACCACGGCTGTCGGGTGGTAGCAAATCCGATGGGGTATGAGCGCAAAAACGAGCAACTGCACTTCATGCCGCAATTGCTGATTGATGCGGCGGGTTAATCTGGCCGGTTGAGGTGAATTGAGGTCGCTTGAAAGGCTTAGCGCGCGCCCAAGCCGTCAAAGCAGGTCGCCAGCACCAGCTCCACAATTTGCGTGTCGGTGTACTGCCCGTTCGCCTTCAGGAACTCCAGCACCGGGTCACAGGCACGGGCGTAGAGCGTGTAAAGCACGGCAATGGCCGGCAACTTCGGGTTCAACACGCCCTGCGCTTGCGCGGCCTCAATCCAGGCGCCCAGCTGGTCGCTGACCGTCATCAAACCGTCCATGTACGCCGACTGGTTCATCAGCGTTGCCCGCAGGCTGGAGTTTTGACTCGGCAGGCTGGGCATCTGCCCGGCCAACTGGGTTTCCATCATCCAGCGGGCAACGGCTTTGAGCTGGTCCAGCGGTGCGGCATCCGCAGGCAGCGCCTGCACAAAAGTCTGTGCGCGGCCCATCACATGCACCATGGCAGCGGCAGCGAGGTCTTCTTTGCTGGGAAAATGCTTATAGAGGCTGGCTTTGGCAATGCCCACCTCGGCAGCCACCTCGTCCACCGTCATCGCATCAAAGCCTTTTTCGGCCAGCAAACGGTTCACAGCCAGAATGATGGCGTCCTCACGGGCACGCAACATCTGCTGTTTGAAAGACGGTTTGGCCATGGTAGGGGCAGGTACGGGTACGGACATGGCTGCGATTTTAGAAGGCGACAAAGAACAACTCAGCGGCCAAAAAACAAGTACGCCACCAGCAGGCACAGCATGAAGGCCCCGGTGTACCAAATCGCCTGGTTGGCGGAAGCCTTTTCGTCCTTGCTCATTTGCGCTTCGGTTTCGTAGTCGTTGCCAACACCGTACACTTCGCCCGCTTCGGGGTTGCCGAAATGGCTTTTGAGGAAACCCGGCTTCTCTGAACTGCCCTCTTCATCCTGGGGCCCCGCTTCGATGGCCTTGGCCAGCGGACTGGTATGCAGGACAGGTAGCGCAGCAGCCTCTGGCGATGCCACAGGATCTGTCGGTTTTTTGCTGGAATACGCGTCAAATAAACCCATGGCATCTGCTTTCGTTAAGAATGACAACCTTTTTGCATTCTCACACGGTTCAACCCAGCGGTTTGCACCTCCGATGACCCTTGGAATACTTCTTTTTTAATAGCACACTATGCCCATTGGGCAAGCACACGAAGCCTGTTTGAACCTGACCATGAGTATGAAGCGCCATTTTTCGCACCCGTCCCCCCTCCCCTTCTCCCCACACCAAGGCGTGCTAGGCATCGACTTCGGCACCTCCAACTCGGCCATCGCCTGGGCGTCCTCGGCGGTAGACGCACGCCTGCTGCCCCTGGAGGGCGCGTCCACCGCGCTGCCCACCGCGCTCTTTTACAACGCCGAAGACCGCAGCACCCACTTTGGCCGCGACGCCATTGCGCAGTACCTCTCAGGCACCGAAGGCCGCCTGATGCGCTCACTCAAAAGCCTGCTGGGCAGCCCGCTGCTGCAAGAGCAGACAGTGGTGAACGGCCAACAGCTCAGCTTTCAGGACATCATCAGCCGCTTTTTGCTGGAGCTGCGCACCCGCGCCCATGCCCAGATGATGGCGGTGTCTGGCCCCGATACCCCTGCCCCTACCCGCGTGGTGATGGGCCGCCCGGTGCATTTTGTCGATGACGACACTGAGCGTGACCAGCTGGCAGAGGCCACGCTGCTGCAAACCGCGCTGGCCGCAGGCTTTGAGCAGGTCAGCTTTCAGTTGGAGCCCATCGCCGCCGCACTGGACTACGAGCGCCGTGTCAGCCAGGAAACCTTGGTTCTGGTGGCCGACATTGGCGGCGGCACCTCCGATTTCACCGTGGTGCGCCTGGGGCCTGAGCGCGTACAACACGCTGCCAGCCTGCAAGCCAAGGGAGACGACCGGCACCGCGCTGACGATATCCTCGCCACCACCGGCGTTCATATCGGCGGCACCGACTTTGACCAAAAGCTGAACCTGGAAGAAGTGATGCCACTCTTGGGTTACCGCCACACCGACGCCCGGGGCCGCGAAGTGCCAAGCACCGTTTTTTTTGACTTGGCCACCTGGCACATGATCAACTGGCGCTACAGCCCCAAAGCCGTGCGCGAAGCCCAGGACCTGCGCACCAGCTACGCCGATGCGGCCCTGCACAGCCGCCTGATGACGGTGCTGACCGAGCGCCTGGGCCACCGCAACGCCAACGAGGTAGAGCTGGCCAAAATCCAAAGCTCGCGCACTGGCGGACGCGCCACCCTCGACCTGGATCTGATTGAGCGTGGCCTGCAAGCCCACATCAGCGCTGACGCGATGGCCCAGTACCTGCGCGACCCGCTGTCGCGCATCGTCGCCTGCGCCCAGGACTGCGTGGCGCTGGCCGGAATCAGTGCCGACAAACTCGATGCCGTGTACCTGACTGGCGGCTCCTCTGCGTTGACACCGTTTCAGGATGCCCTGCGCGCAGGCTTCCCCGGCGTGCCACTGGTAGAGGGGGATTTGTTTGGCGGCGTGGCCTCCGGGCTGGCCTGCTCGGGTGCAGCAGCACAGGCTTGAATGAGGTAATAAACAGGTTATATAGCAGGCTGGATAAGCTACAGCCGCTATGATTTTTAAAGCATTTCAGCCTCAAGCCTGCATCAGTTCCCATAACCGCGCCGGGCTGAGCGGCATCTCCAGCTGTGCGGCCTTGGCCCCCAACCCGCCCCGTGCCAGTGCGTCGGCCACTGCGTTCACCACGCTGGGGGCCGCGCCAATGGTGCCCAACTCGCCCACGCCCTTCACGCCCAGCGGGTTGTTTTTACAGGGCGTGGACTCGTCCATCTCGGTTTTGAAATCCACCGTCAGCACATCGGCACGCGGCAGGCCATAGTCCATCAAACTGCCGGTGACAAGCTGGCCAGTTTCGCGGTCGTACATCAGGTGCTCGGACAGCGCTTGGCCTATGCCCTGCACCGCACCGCCATCGAGCTGACCTCGCACAATCATCGGGTTAATGACACGGCCCACATCGTTCACCGACGCATAGGCCACGATCTGCAAGTCGCCGGTTTGCACATCCAGCTCGACTTCACTGACATGGCAACCATTGGGCCAGGTCGGGCCAGCCACGGTGCTGGTGGAGTCCATGAAAATCCGCTGCTCACTTTGCTTGCCCACCAAAGTGAACAGGTCGATGCCCATGTCGGTGCCTTTGACCGTAAATCGGCCTGCAGCGTAATCCAGATCTGCTTCAGACGCTTCTAATTCAGTAGCAGCAAGCTGCTTGGCATGTGCAATCGTCCGCTCCGCCCCCACCCGCATCGCCGAGCCACCCGTGAAGATCGAGCGTGACCCGGCGCTGCCAAAACCTGTGCCCTTGTCGGTATCGCCCAGCACCACGCGGATGCGCTCCATCGGCAAACCGAACACATCCACCACCAGCTGGGCCAATGTGGTCACAATGCCCTGGCCCATGGCGTTAACGGCGGAGAACACCTCGACAATGCCATCCGGCAGCACAGTGACGGTGACGCGCTCTTCAAACACATTGCCGCCCGTCCATTCCAAAAACGTCGCGATGCCCAGACCCCGCAGCTTGCCGCGTGCTTGGGATTCGGCTGCCCGCGCTGCAAAACCGTGCCAGTCGGCCAGCGCCAAACCCTTGTCCATCACCTGCTCGAAGCAGCCTGTGTCGTACACCTGCGCCATCGGGTTTTTGTACGGCATCTGCTCAGGGCGAATGAAGTTACGGCGGCGCAGTTCGATGCGGTCTATGCCCGTCTGGCGTGCCGCTTCGTCCATCAGCCGCTCCATGATGAAGATGGCTTCTGGCCGCCCTGCACCCCGGTAGGCGCCTGTCGAGGCGACGTTGGTCAGCACCGCCTGAAAGTGAAAATCAACGGTCTGGATGTCGTACACGCTGGTCTGCACCCAGGGCCCGATCAGCAGCTGAATCGCCGCGCCGGTGCCCGTGGCATACGCACCCACGTTGGCCTGCGAGGCGATGCGCAGCGCGAGTATCTTGCCGCTCGCGTCCAAGGCCAATTCCGCATGGCTTTGCAGGTCACGCCCGTGGTACGACGATAAAAACTCTTCGCTGCGGTCAGCCACCCATTTGACGGGGCAAGCCAGCAACTTGGCGCAGTAAGCGACCACGGCATCCTCAGGGTACATGCCGGTTTTCATGCCAAAGCCACCGCCGACATCGTCCACCACCACGCGCATTTGGGTCGGTGCCAATCCCAGTAATTTAGCGATGGAATCCCGCACACCAGAAGGCATTTGCGTGCTGAGGCGCACCGTCAGGCGACCATCGGCAGGATCAGCGTAAGCCAGCACACTGCGTGGCTCCAGTGTGACGGCAGCGACGCGCTGGTTCCGGATGTCCAGCGTCACCCGGTGCGCAGCCTGAGCGAAGGCTTCAGCCGTCGCCGCAGCGTTGCCGTGGCGAGCCTCTGCTGCGATGTTGTCGGTCGTGGTGTTTTTAGTCGCATCCCACCCCAACTGCGGTGCGCCAGCGGCCAGGGCATCACGCAAGTCAACCACCATGGGCAGCTCGTCATAGTCCACCATGATGGCCTCAACAGCGTCCCGTGCCTGCTGCATCGTCTGCGCCACCACCACGGCGACGGCTTCACCCACGAAGCGCACCTCATCACAGGCCAGGATATGGCGTGCGGGCGAAGAACAGGCTGAGCCATCCGGGCGACGGAACGCCACGCCCGATGGCATGGCCGCGATACCCGCCGCAACCAGATCTGCGCCCGTCAACACCGCCAACACGCCGGGAATGGCTCGCGCAGCAGACGTATCGATGCCTGTGATACGGGCATGGGGGTAGGGCGCGCGCAGAAAACAGAGCCGGGCTTGCTGGTCAGGCACGAAGTCATCGGCGTAGCGGCCGTGGCCTTGCAACAGCGCATCGTCTTCAACACGGCGCACAGCGTGGCCGCTGCCGTAGCGGGTAGCGAGAGGGGTCAGTTCAGGGGTCATTGGAGGTCTCCTGAAAAGCATTGTCAGGGAATTTTTGCCAGGCTGCTCGCACCTTGGGGACGGGCGGAGGCTTTCTCTTCAACATGGATGCAAGACCGTCGCAGACGGCTCACATCACCTTGCAGTACGTTGGCTCCACAAACAGGGTGCCGCCGTCAAAGATACCTGCATAGGCCTTGGTTTTCAGCGTTCGCGTCTGGCCTGGGAGAGTGGAGTGCATGCTCAACTCCTGCTTAGTGGGTGCCCTGTAGTCCTTGGACGTGCGCACCGTGACCTTGTATTCCATGGTGATCTTGCTGGTGTTGGTGATCACGATAGTGATCGGTGCATCCTTGCCATCCTGGTACGCCCGGTCGAGGCGCATCGCGCACGTCGCGTGCCAGTAGGGCTTCCATTGGAGTTTGTCGCCCGTAATTTCGCCTGCGGCGGCGCCCCCTGCCATGACGGCCAGGCCCAGGGCAAGGACGGCTGATTTCAAGATGGATGTGGACATGGTGCTTTCTTCGCAGGGGTTACGGCACAAGATGGGCCAAGGACAAGCTTATCAGGCAGGATGACCTTTTCACGTCCCCTACTTCCCCTTGTCCCCCAGCCCCGGCATCAGTTTTTCGTTCATCCAGCGCTGCAAATCCAGCCACATTTGACGCATTTCTGCGTCCAGCGGGGTGCGCATCGCGTTGGGTAGCTCTACCGTCACCACCGGGATGCCCTTGTGCACGCCACCGTAGTTTCCCAACGAACCAGGGAAGATACCCACCTGATCGAGGTACAGGCGACCCAGCTTACTTGGGGGGACGGAGGGACCATCGAAGTCCAGCACCCCATAGGGGGCATGGATGCTGACGATCAAATGGGGTTTGAAGCTCTGCATTTGCGTATACAGAAACTGGGTTTCCGGCTCGCTCAGCGGCTTGGGGCCGGGCCAGCGGCGGGGGTCTTTGCGGGTTTTCTTTTCCCAGTAGTCTTTGGCATCGCGTTCCCAGTTGGGCGTAGGGAAGTTGCGGTTCAAGTCCACGCCATTGGCGTTGCTGCGGCTGGGGGGCTGTGCCAGCAGGCCGTCGGGATTAAGGGCGGGGATAAAGCGCCAATGCACGGGGTGCGGCGTGTCAGACGGGGTTTGCTCGGCCAGCGCAATCCAATGCAATGCCACCGAGGCAGACGACAGCTCGTCGCCATGGATGCCCCCTATCACCAGGACGCGCAGCTTGGGCGCTTCGGCCTCGACATCGCGGCTGACGAGGGGGCGGCCTTTGACGGATTTGGCACTGCCGGGTTGCAGCTTGGCTGCATCGCACATGGCCATGGTGACATTGGGCAATCTGCGCAGAAATTCGGCACAAGTGCTCAACCGACGGGCATCAGCAGCTATCGAAAAAGGAGCAGTCATTACCGTGATCAAGACCAGCGCGCAAGCTGCATGAGAACGGAGACGGGATCGGGTGATGAAGGCAGGAAGCATGGAACACCGAGAAAATGGCACAGCCTTGATTCTCGGTGATCGCCGCTACCGCCATGACCGTCACCACCATGACCGCCTCCTGTACCCTCAATCCAGGCTGATGTTGCCCCGCCGTACCAGTTCGCCATAGATTTTGGACTTGGCCTCGGCGTTGCGGTTGATCTCCTCGGGCGACCACGCCAGCGGCTCGAAGGCAAAGGTGTCGAAGCGGGCACGAATGTCGGGGTCCGCAATGACCTTGGCCACATCCGCGTTGATCTTCAGCCGGACAGCAGCAGGCAGGCCTTTGGGGGCCACCAGCGACACAAAGGACGACACCTCAAAGCCTGCAGGGCCGCCAGATTCGGCGAAGGTGGGTACGTTAGGCAGCTGCGGCACACGCTTGAGTGCTGCAATGGCGAGGTAGCGCAGTTTGCCCGCTTTGTAGATGCCCTGGCTGGACGGGATACTGGCAAAGCTCCAGTTCACGTCCCCTGCGCCCACGTTGGCAAACAGCTGCGACACCTCACGGTAAGGCACATGCTGCATGGCGGTGCCGGTCAAGGCTTCCAACTGCTGTCCGCCCAGATGGCCAGGGCTGCCCACACCCCATGAGCCGTAGCTGAGGCTATCGGGCTTTTCTTTCGCAGCGGCAATCAAATCGCCCATGGTTTTCCAGGGGGAATCGGTGGGCACGGCGACAAAGAACGGCGTACGAAACAGCGAGGCCACCGCGTCAAAGGTTTGCAGCGGCACAAAGTTGCGCTGCTTGTAAAGGTGCGGCAAGGCGGCCAGATGCTCGCTGTCGAGTTGCAGCAGGGTGTAGCCATCGGGTGCGGCGCGCTTGGCCTGCTCGATGGCGATGAAGCCGCCGCCACCGGGCTTGTTGTCGATCACCACACGCTGGTTCCAGAGTTTGGCAAGCTTGTCGGAAATCAAGCGCAGCACGGCATCGGGGCCACTGCCTGCGGCGAACGGGGTGACGATGGTGACGGGCTTGCTGGGGTAGTCCGTGGTGGATTGGGCAAAAGCGCTGACCGTGGCAAGGGTCAAAGCGGTGGCGAGGAGGGTGCGGCGAAACAGCATGGTGCAAGTCCGGGTTACAGCGGGGAAGGTGAAGAAAAGTGGCCTGCGTCATCCAGGCAGTGTGCGGGACTCCAGGCATAGAGCCATTCCACAGCGTCGTAAAACCGCTCGGGGCTGCGGTCTTTCCACAGGCTGTTGCGCACCAGACGCTCTACGCCATGGGCGTGGTAAACGCGGCCCATTTCACGCACAGAGAGCACCACACGGGCGGTGCGGGCGATGCGGGCAGATTCGTACAGGCGGAAGGCGGCGGGCAAGTCAAAAATCTCGTCTTGTCGGGTGGCCTTGATGGCAGCGCCCAGCGTCACCGCGTCTTCCAGCGCCATGCACGCGCCTTGAGCGAGGTACTGCATCATAGGGTGGGCGGCATCGCCCAAGAGCGTGCCAGCCCCTTGGCCCCAGTGCTCCGTCGGGTTACGGTCAGCGGTGCTCCAGCGTTTCCATGACGTGGGCAGGCTGAGCAATTGGCGTGGTGTGGCGTGGATGCCGGTGAAGTAGGACAGCACCTCTTCCTGGCTGCCATCGGTGACACCCCACTCCTCCACATCGCGGCTGTGGAAAGTGACGACCAGGTTGTACTGCTCACCACCCCGCAGCGGGTAATGCACCAGATGGCAGTTGGGGCCGGCCCAAACCACCGGGGAATTGATGCGCAGGTTGTCCGGCATGTCGGAAGCGGGCACCACGGCGCGGTAAACCACATGGCCCGAGACACGCGGCGCATCGCCCACCAACGCGGCACGCACGACCGATTTCACGCCATCGCAACCCACCACGGCAGACGCGCTGAAATTCCGGCCATCGCGGGCGGTAGCGCTGGCGCTGTGTTCGCCAATGGAAACATGCGCGATCTGCACACCGGTATGCAACCGGATCAGCGGGTTGGCCAGCACCGCCGCATGGATGGCACCGTGCAAATCTGCCCGGTGGCTGACGGCATAAGGGTTGCCAAAACGCTGGCGAAAGGCTTCGCCCACCGGGATATGGCCCACTTCGGTGCAGTCCATCGCGTCCATCATGATGAGGCTGTCGGTGAACACGGCGCGGCGCCGCACCTCGGCCCCCACGCCCAGCGCATCGAGTGCAGCAAAGGCATTCGGCCCCAATTGCAGGCCTGCACCGATTTCACCGATGGTGCTGCTCTGCTCCAGCAGGTCGATGTGCAGCCCCAAACGGGCCAGCGAAAGCGCAGCAGCCATGCCGCCTATGCCGCCGCCGATGAGCAACACGGAGGGTTCAGAAATGTCAGAAAGCATGGTCATGGGTTTGTCTCCTCACACCGCTTGCGTTAAACGATTTGCACGCTGAGCGGTGCAAATCCATCAATGGTCACGTTGATGGCGTCCCCGCGCTGTACGGCACCCACACCTTCAGGGGTGCCGGTGAAGATCACGTCGCCGGGTTGCAACGCAAACAGCGTGGAGAGGTTGGCAATGACTTCGCTTACCGACCAAATCAGGTTCTTGAGGTCGCTGCTTTGCTTGGTTTGGCCGTTCACGGTCAGCGTGATGGCACCGTGGTTGATCTCCCCCGCATCGGCCAGCCTGCTCACCGGGCCGATGGGTGCGGAGAAGTCAAACGCCTTGCCAATCTCCCAAGGACGGCCTTGCTCGCGCATCTTCATTTGCAGATCGCGCCGGGTCATGTCCAGGCCCACGGCGTAACCGAAGATGTGGCTGGGGGCAGCGTCCACGGCGATGTGGCTTCCGCCCTTGCCGATCACCACGACCAGCTCGGCTTCAAAGTGGTAATTGCTGGTTTGGGTGGGGTAAGGAATCTCAACCGTGGTGCCGGCGCTGACGGGCACGACCGAGGCATCGTCGTTGGGTTTGCAAAAGAAAAACGGCGGTTCGCGGTCAGGGTCGAAGCCCATCTCTCGGGCATGCGCGGCGTAGTTGCGGCCCACGCAGTAGACACGGCGCACGGGAAACAGATCGTCAGTGCCCACAATGGGCAGGCCCACAGGGGACATGGGGGGGACGGCGTAGGTAGTTGAAGAAGCTGAAGCGGAATTCATACAAAAGACTCTCTCAAAATGCCCATCGCTTGTTGCACGGGGCGGTCGGAAAAACTGAACAACACAGCGTCCGTGCTGGCGTTCAGGCGGAGCGTGGCCCACGAAGGCACGACAAAGGTGTCACGCGGGCCGAAGTTGAAAAATTGGCCACTGATCTCAGCCACACCCGAGCCCTCCACCACGCTGTACACCGAGCCGTCGGTGCTGCGGTGCGCCTTGCCTGCAAAACCCTGGGGCAGCAGTTGCAAAAACGTGGCGATGGTGGGCATAGGCGAGCCGCCCGTCAGCGGGTTGATGTACCGCAGCTTGTGGCCTGTCCAGGCATCGGGCGCTTCTTGGCGCTGCAGGGCGGCCAAAGCCTCACGGCTACGGGCGTAGGGGTAGCTGAAGATAGGCGATGTAGCCGACTGATGCGTGTGCCGCACGGGCACCATGTTGTGGCCAAAGCGGGCAAAGCTGTTGCCCTCGGGCTTGGCGACCAGCTGCACCTGGGCATCGGCGTTTTCAGCAAAACCAGCATCGAAAAACCGCACCATCGGGATGTCCAGCCCATCCAGCCACACCACCGGCTCGCTGTTTCCCGCCATGCCCTCGTTGCCGTGGTCATGCCAATCCCAGGAGGGCGTGATGATGAAGTCCCCAGGCTGCATGGTGGTGCGCTCGCCCCCCACCGTGGTGTAAGCGCCGGACCCGTCCACAATGAACCGCAACGCCGACTGCACATGCCGGTGCGCCGGAGCCACCTCCCCCGGCATGATGAGCTGCAAGCCCGCATAGAGCGACTGGGTGATAGACGAACTGCCAGGCAGCGCCGGATTTTCCAAAACCAACACCCGCCGCACCGCCTCTTCAGCGGTGATGAGCGTGGCCGACGCCATCAAATGCGGCCGAATCTCGTCATACCGCCACAGCGCAGGCACGCACGGCGTAGTGGGCTCTTTGGGCACCAGCGCATGCAGGGACTCCCACAGCGGGGTGAGGTGAAGGGGACGGATGCGGTCGTAGTAGGACTGCCGCTCTTGGCTGGTATCTGGTGGCATACAGTGTCTCCGGTTCAGGGGTGACGGGATTGTTGGCCAGGGAGACTATTCAGACAAGAGGCTGGATGGGATACTTGGTATTGTTTTTTGAAATAGAACCCAGCACTAGCGGGGAAATGCCCAATAACCCCCATCGGTGGCAGGCACTTGTGCCATTGTTCAATACGGGTGTGAATGCGCAGGATTTTCAATACCCATTTTTACCCCTATGTCCAAACTCGATCTCGATTGGCTCGCCGTCTTCGACGAGGTTTACAAGACCGCCAGCGTCTCCAAAGCCGCTGAGCGCCTGGGCATCGCCCAAGCGGCCGCCAGCACCGCGCTGAACAAACTCCGCAGTCACTTCGATGACCGCCTGTTCGCTCGCACCGCACTGGGCATGCAGCCCACGCCCTTTGCGCAGCAGATTCGCCCAGCGCTGGCGGAGATCCTGGCCCAGCTTGAG
The DNA here is from genome assembly GCA_025356445.1 of Betaproteobacteria bacterium. Classification (GTDB taxonomy): domain Bacteria; phylum Pseudomonadota; class Gammaproteobacteria; order Burkholderiales; family Burkholderiaceae_C; genus Defluviibacillus. The sequence goes on from JANXSZ010000083.1 coordinate 34,814, forward strand.
ATTGCCCATGGCAGCCGGGCGACGTTTGATGCGGCCAAGGCGCGGCACACGTTTCGCATCTGCATGACCGATATCAGCGAGGTGGTGCTGCTGCCCCGCCTGCTGAACCACATGCGCCGCGTGGCCCCAGGGGTGCATATCGAGACGGAAAACATCTCCACGCAAACCGGGCGGCGGCTGGAAGACGGGGAGGTGGATTTGGCGATTGGCTTCATGCCGCAGCTGGATGCGGGCTTTTACCAACAAGCCTTGTTCGCACAGAATTTTGTTTGTCTTGTGGCCAAAAACCATCCACGTATCGGCACCAAGTTCAGCAAAAAGGGCTTTGTGGCCGAGGCGCACGCGGTCATCACGTCTTCAGGCACAGGCCACGCCATTGTGGGCAAGACGCTCGCGCGGCTGGGGGTAGAGCGTGATGTGGTGGTGCAACTGTCCAGCTTTTTGTGTGTGGCGCGCATCGTGGCGCAAACCGAATTGGTGGTGATCGTGCCGCGCATTCTGGGGCAAATTTTGGCGGAGCAAGAGCCGGTGAAGCTGGTAGAGCCACCATTCTCGCTGCCGTCCTACTCGGTGAAGCAGCACTGGCACGAACGCTTTCATGCCGATGCCGCCAATGCGTGGCTGCGGCGCACCATGGCGGAACTCTTCAGCGGGGTGGCTTGAGGGCCATCGGCCTTCGCACCTTGGCTACAGCAACCCACAACGCTTGCGTTTATTATGGGTAAAACTGCTCCAAACTTACGCTGTGAATCCCCCTGCCCGCACCTCCTACACGGCACCTGTTGCCACCCCGTTCACATCGGTCACATCGGCGTTACCGCCCACGTTCACCTCTCCAGAATTCCGCGCTGCGTTGGGTATGTTTGCCACCGGTGTGACCATCGTCACGGCCCGCAGCCCCGACGGTGGGCTGATCGGTTTGACAGCCAATTCATTCAACTCGGTGTCGATGAACCCGCCCCTGGTGCTGTGGAGCCTGGCACGCAGCGCGGGTTCCATGCCCGCCCTCAGTACCGGTTCACATTACGCCATCAACATCCTGGCCGCAGACCAAAAAACCTTGGCAGAACGCTTTGCCATGAAGGGGACCGAGCGCTGGAGCGGCGTAGAGTTCATAGAGGGCGCAGGAGGTGCACCTTTGTTGCGCGGTGCAGCGGCAACGTTTGAGTGCTTTAACCGCAGCCGCTATGAAGAGGGCGACCATGTGATTTTTGTCGGTGAAGTCGAGCGCTGTACCCACCGCACCGAGGCCTCGCCATTGCTGTTCCATGGCGGGAAGTTTTACACGGAACACGCGCTGTGATTTTGACCAGATCAAATAGCCCTGTAGAGCAAGCTGAGTAGGCATGGTCTGCTACATAAAGAGAAGCATTGAATACCCCCCATAAAACCAAACTCGACGCTACCGCCATAGCTCTGCTGCTGGCCTGTTGTCTGTTTTGGGGCTTTCAGCAGGTGCTGATAAAGGCCACGCTCAGCGAGCTCCCCCCTGTATTTCAAGCAGCCCTGCGCTTTGCCGGGGCAACGGTATTGCTGGCACTGTGGTGCCGCTGGCGCGGTGTGGTGCTGTTTGCCCGCGATGGCAGCTTGGGTGCGGGCTTGCTGGCAGGCGCACTGTTTACGGGTGAGTTTGCGGGCATCTACATCGGCTTGCAGTACACCAGCGCCTCACGGTTGACCGTGTTTTTGTACACCTCGCCGTTTTGGGTGGCCTTGCTGTTGCCGCTGTGGGTGCCTTCCGAAAAACTCCGCCGTGTGCAATGGGTGGGTTTGGCCTGCGCGTTCGCGGCAGTAGCGTTTGCACTAGGCGAAGGGTTTATCCATGGCGGCAACACGCATGAACAGCAGTGGGTGGGTGATTTGCTGGCGCTGGCAGCAGGCATGTTGTGGGGCCTGACCACGGTCACCATCCGGGCCAGTTGCCTGACGCGTTCTACCCCAGAGCAATTGCTGTTTTACCAAGTGGCGTTCAGCACGCTTGCACTGCCTTTGCTGTCGCTGGCCTTGGGCGAGCGCTGGACAGTGAACATCAGTGGTTTCGGGGCGGTTTCACTGCTGGTGCAAACCGTGGTCGGTGCGTTTGCCAGTTACCTGACGTGGATGTGGATGCTGGGGCGCTACCCGGCAACCCAAATTTCGGTATTTGTATTTTTGACACCGCTGTTTGCGCTGCTGTTTGGAACGCTGTGGCTGGGTGAGCATGTGACACCCAGCCTGCTGGCTGCGATGGGGTTGGTGGCAGGCGGTATTGTGCTGGTGAACAGGGGTAAATAGCGTGTAAAAAGGCTGCATACGCTGGAAAGCGGTATGCAGCCATAAGCCGGGTGTACCCGGCTGTCCCGTACCTGAAAAATACAAAGGCGCCCCCTTGCGGGGTCGAACCATAACCCTGGTGCTTACTTGGGCAGCAAAACCTTGTCCACCACGTGGATCACGCCGTTGGACTGGTACACGTCCGCGATCGTTACTTTGGCAGAGCCGCCTTTTTCGTCAGTCACCATCACGCCACCGTTGGCCGCTGTAGCGGTCAGCGTGCCACCGGCAACGGTCTTGAGCATGGCTTTGCCGTTGCCGTCCATCACGGCTTTGGTCAGGGCTGCTGAGTCAATCTTGCCGGCCACCACGTGGTAAGTCAGAATGCCCGTCAACATGCCTTTGTTTTCAGGCTTGAGCAGCGTGTCTACCGTGCCTGCGGGCAGGGCAGCAAAGGCAGCATTGGTTGGTGCAAATACCGTGAACGGGCCAGCGCTCTTGAGGGTATCAACCAGGCCCGCTGCCTTTACCGCCGCAACCAGTGTGGTGTGGTCTTTGGAGTTGACGGCGTTGTCGATGATGTCCTTGCTGGCGTACATCGGTGCGCCGCCGACGGTGACCTGTGCAAAAGCGGAAGCAGTGCCTACGGCCATCATCACAGCCAGACCCAGAGAAGCTAATTTGTGTTTCGTTTGCATGGTGATTTCCAAAAGATTGAAGGAGTATCAAAAGCCGAAATCAGGATGGATTCAAGCGGCTGTTATGAATACGCCACGGATGCGCTACCGGATTCAACAGACAGCACAATTTCTCAATTTTCGAAAAACACCCGTTTTTGAAAACAATCTACTTGCCCTGAAAAACGGCAGGGCGCTTGGTAAAAAACGCATCCAGCGCTTCTTTGAAATCTGCAGTCTGCGTACTGGCTTTGAAGTTGGTACGTTCCGCATCAAGCTGGGTGGACAAATCCGTTTCAAAGGACTGGCGCATCAAGCGCTTCAAGCGGCCATAGGCCAAGGTGGGGCCTTGGGCCAGGCGCAGGGCCAGGGCTTGCGTTTCGGCGTGGAGCTGGCCAGCAGGCACCACACGGTTGATGAGGCCCAGGCGCAAGGCCTCGGTAGCGTCGAAGGTGTCACACAACAGCGCAATCTGCATGGCTTGGCGCAAACCCACCAGCCTTGGCAAACTCCACGAACCCGACACATCGCAGCTGGCTGCGACATTGGCATAAGCCAGATTGAACCGCGTCCCCTCAGCGGCAATGGCCAAGTCGCACGCCATTGACAGGCTTAGGCTGCCGCCAGCCACCACACCGTGCAGGCTGGCGATAACCGGGGCGTTGAGTGCCGCCAGCAGCAAGACGGCCTCGTGCAACGGGCCAATCAGCGCCTCTGCGGTGTTAGCGGCATCGTGCTGCAACACCGCCAGATCCCCGCCCACGCCAAACGCACGACCTTCACCGCGCAAGACGACAACGCGCACCAACGGATCGTTGGCCAGCGCTTGGCAGGCGGCCAAGAACGCGTCGGCGGTAGGCACATCCAGGGCATTCATGGCAGCAGGTCGGTTGAATGTCAACGTGACGATACCGCCCTCTTGGGTCACGGTCAGCGGATGGGCAGGAGAAGAAGACATGGCGAGCTTTCTGGGGGAGGATAAGTGGACAGGGTAGACATGGCATCAGGCATACAGCTGGTGTGGATTCTGCGTCAACACCGCATGCACACAGGCTGCACCACCAGACACCTCACCCAGCGCATCCAGCAGCACCTGGTGCAAGGCACCGTAGTTGGCCCATGATTCTTCGTTGGTACAGGGCCAATCGCTGCCCCACAGCAACTGGGAAGGGCCAAGTTCTTGCAACCACAGCTGCGCCATGGCCTTGGCGTTGACGGTGCCCAGGCGGTAATGGCCACTGAGCTTGACATACACGCGGCGCCCTTGCTGCGTCAACTTGCGCAGCAGCTGCACAGTGGTGTCTTGCTGAGTCGCGGCAAGGGGTTTAGCGAAGTGGTCAAGCACCAGCGGCAAGCCTTGCGGCAGGTAGGGCAAGAGCTGCCCCAGCACGGCGGGCAACGCGCCTGCATCGGTATGCAACTGCACGTGCCACCCCAGGCGCAGCAATGCAGTCCACAGGGCTGGCACGGCACACCAAGGCTGCACATCATGGCTCAGCCCGACCAAATTGAGCCGAATACCCCGCACACCCTGATGGTGCATCTGCGCCAACGTCGCACTGTCAGCATGTGGATCAATGACCACCACACCCCGCAGAGCGGGGTTATGGGTTAACGCGGATAACAGCAGGCTGTTGTTTGTACCCAAAAAACTGGGCTGTACCAGCACCCCTCGCTGCACGCCATGAGCCTTAGCGAGCGTCTCCCAATCGGCCAAATCAGCTGTATAGCGCGGCTGGTAACGGGCACCCGGTACCGATTGGTTCGCAGCAAAGATGTGAAAGTGCGTATCAACCGGTACGCTGGGATTGCGGGAAAAAGGCTCGGAAAGCCCCAAAACCGCAGAGGCACCAGAAGAGAATTTATCTGAGTTCATTTTTGACAATGTTGTCTTATTGACTTATATTCTAGTCATCTAGAAGACTAAATAATCATAAATTTCAATGACAATAAAAACACAGCCCAACCTACAAAACCTCTCATCTCATTTTGAGGAAAGTACCCCCTTGGTGCAGCCCAAAATAGATGGGCAAAGCCGTTATGGCTGGCTGGCGGCCATGCTGAGAGCTCGAATTACGCAGGGTGAATGGGTGCCTGGAAGTGCCCTGCCGGCGGAATCGGCATTGGCCAAGCAGCTGGGTGTGGCCTTGGGCACGATGCGCCAGTCCATTGCTGTTTTGGTGGCCGAGGGCTTGCTGGAGCGCCAGCATGGACGAGGTACGTTTGTACGCGCCGGATTGGGTGGCGCATCCATGCTGCGGTTTTTCCGTTTTCGCCAAGGGGGTGATCTGGCAGCGGTACCCGCATCACACATCCTCAAACGCAGCTACATGAAGGCCAATGCGCCCACCGCAGAAGCCTTGGGTCTGGAGGTCGGTACGCTGGTGCTGTCACTGCTGCGCTTGCGCAGCCTGGGCGGTGAACCTTGCCTGCTGGAGCAACTCTGGCTGCCATTGCCCACTTTCGAGCCACTGGCTGCATCCGACACCTCAGAGTGGGACGACCTGCTTTATCCCATGTACCAGCGCGTGTGCGGCGTGACCGTTCACCGCGCTGAAGACACCTTGCGCTTTGATGTGCTGAACGCCACCCAGGCCCGCCACCTGGGCTTGGCCACGGCGGCACCTTGCGTGCGCGTAGAACGCCGGGCCTTTGACATGGCGGGCCAGTGCATAGAACGTCGCTGCACCTGGGGTGACGCCCATGCGTTTAACTACACCTTGAACATCCATTAAGGCTACCCTTGAATTCTTCACCGCTTTCACATTCACGACAACCCGCAGCCCACCCCTCGCTCGTGCGCCGCCACCTGCTGCAAGCCACGGGCGCCACGCTGGCTGCACCATGGCTGGGCACCTGCGCCGCAGAGGGCATCGCCGAAGGTCGCCCCATCACACTGGTGGTGTCCTACCCCGCTGGTGGCGGGGCTGATTTGGTAGCCCGGATGATCGCACCCAAACTGGCCGCAGCACTGGGTCAAAACGTGGTGGTGGACAACAAACCCGGCGCCAGCGGCCAACTGGCTGCCGGTCTGGTGGCGCGCGCCAAGCCCGATGGCGGTACGCTGCTGATTGACGCGTCTTCGTTCGCCGTAAATCCATCACTGTTCCCCAAACTGCCGTATGACAGCGACACCGCCTTCACGCCACTGGGCATCGTGGCGCTGTTCCCCAACGTGCTGGTCTGTACCGCCAGCTTTGAAGCCCACAGCGTGAAAGACGTGATGCGTCTGGCCAAAGCCAAGCCGAATCAACTGGCCTATGCCTCGTCAGGCAATGGCTCAGCACAGCATTTGGCAGGTGTGCTGTTTGAGCAGCAAGCCGGTGTGGATTTACTGCATGTGCCGTACAAAGGCGGCGGCCCAGCGATGAACGATGTGATGGCAGGGCAAGTGCCCTTGTTCTTTGCCAACGTGGCATCGTCCCTGGGGGCCATTCAATCAGGCAAGCTGCGCGCCTTGGCCGTCACCAGCCGCCGCCGCGCGCGCTCATTGCCCGATGTGGCGACGATGGAAGAGGCGGGCGTTCCAGGCTATGAGGTGAACGAATGGAATCCCATTTTGGCTCCGGCAGGCTTGACCCCGGCGGTGAAAACCAAGCTCCAGGCCGCTGTACGCACTGCGCTAGCGGATGCTGAAGTGCTAGGCCGCATCCGTACGCTGAGTGGCGAAACGCTGCCCGACAACTCGGACGCGGCCATCACCGCGTATTTGCGGTCGCAAAAAGCCCAATGGGCACGCTTGGTACGCGACCGAAAAATCACGGTGGATTAACCACCCGCCACACCAAACACCAAACACCAACAACCTCGCAACCTGACAACCTGGACTTCCCATGCACAAACACCCCTTCAACTCCCCCCACAGCGCTGACACGCTGCGCCGCCGCCTCTTCATCGCCCAAGGGCTTGCGGCGGGCCTGCCGCTGTCTTTGCTCGGCGGGACATCGCACGCACAAAGCAGCTGGCCCAACAAGCCACTGCGCCTGGTCGTCCCGTTTGCGCCTGGTGGCAGCTCAGAAATCGTGGCACGCGCCGTCGCTGGAGAAATGAGCAAGACCCTGGGCCAAAGTGTGTTTGTGGACAACAAACCCGGAGGCGCCGGCAACATTGCCATGCAGGAAGTGGCCCATTCCGAAGATGGCCACACGCTGGTACTGGGTCATATCGGCACCCTGGCCGTTAATCCCTTTATTTTTCCCAAACTGCCCTACGACGCAGCCAAGGATTTCGTCCCTGTTACCCTGCTCTCCAAGGTGCCCAGCCTGTATGTGGTGAACCCCAGCGTCCCCGCGACCAACCTCAAAGAGTTCATTGCCTACGCCAAGAAGAACCCTGGCAAACTGAACTACGGCTCAGCCGGCAATGGCAGCGCAGGGCACCTCGCATTTGAGTATTTGAAGATGGCGTCTGACGTGTTCATGCTGCACGTGCCTTACCGTGGCACAGGCCCCATGCTGACTGATTTGCTGGCAGGCCGCCTTGAAGCAGCGGCTGTCGGTGCGCCTGCACTGATGCAGTTCATCAAGGCGGGCAAGTTGCGCTGTATCGCGACAGGCACAGCCCAGCGCCTGCCCCAGTTGCCTGACGTGCCTACCGTGGCCGAGCAGGGCTACAAAGGGTTTGAAATGACGCAGTGGTATGGTTTGCTGGCGCCCAGCAAATGGCCCAAAGCCAATGTGGCCAAGCTGGAAGCCGAAGCCATCAAAGCCACACGCGGTGCGGTGGTCAAAGACAAGCTCTCAGCGGACACCGCCCTCGCCGTCGGCAATGCAGGGCTTGAGTTTGAGGCCTTCATCAAGGCGGAACAAGCCCGCTGGAAACTGGTCATTGCCCGGGCCCAAATCAAGGCAGAAGGCTTGGGCTAAGCCCCTGTGGATTCAAGGATTCAAGTACCCTGAAATGTCCACCGCATCAATCTGCTCAGGGTTCATGAACTGCTGGGCATACTGCAGGTAAATGCCGGACCGCAGGAACAGCTCAAACAGGTCGGGATCAATGTGCTGGTCATTCTTCATAAAGAACATGATTTTGAGCGCTTCGGACAGTTTTTTACCCTTCTTGTAAGGCCGGTCTTCAGCTGTCAGCGCTTCAAAAATATCGGCAATGGCCATCATGCGGGCACTGACGCTCATCTCACCCTGCTTCAGGCGGCGCGGGTAGCCCGTACCGTCCATTTTTTCGTGGTGGCCTCCGGCGATCTCAGGCACACCCTTCAGATGTTTAGGAAACGGCAGCTGCTCCAGCATACGTATGGTTTGGACGATGTGCTCGTTGATTTTGTAGCGTTCCTCATCGGTCAGCGTCCCGCGTCCAATGGACAGGTTGTAAACCTCACCCCGGTTGTACAAATGCACAGGCACTTTGAGTTTGAAGCCCCAAGCGTTGTCGGGTACGAGGTTTTCACGCTCTGGGCGTTTAAAGATATGTTCAGGTTTGTCCGCCAACAAAAATTCAGTCACGGGCAGCGTAGCGGTTGAGACGGCATCATCAGCGTAACCCTTGCGCACCCGTTCATCCCGCGAAACACCCACACTGTCATCCAAGGTTCGCTGCCATTGGCGCGTCGCAATTTGCTTCAGCCGCTCCACTTTGTCTGGGGCCATGAATTCGCCGCCTTCGTTGCATGCGGCGATGAAATGGAATTCGTCATCCAGCATGGCCACACGTTCAGCCAGTTCAGCACGCAATGGCAAAACGTCGTGTCCAGCAGCCTGCAAAGCCCTCTGGTAAAGCTCAATCTCAGCATCGCGCTTAAGCACCTCAAAGCGCATCCGTATTTCGTGGATGCGGTCATAAATGGTTTCCAGTTTGGTAGCCTTGTCGACCACAAACTCAGGGGTTGTCACTTTGCCGCAATCGTGTAGCCAGCTGGCGATGTGCAACTCTTCCCATTGCTCTTCGCTTAAGTGGTAGTCGGCAAACGGGCCTGTGGTTTGCGCACAGGCAGCCTCCGCCAGCATCTTGGTGAGATCAGGCACACGCTGGCAGTGGCCTCCGGTGTAGGGGCTTTTGGCGTCAATCGCACCAGCCATCAGCTGAATAAAGCTTTCCAGCAACTGCTTTTGACCCAGTAACAACTGCTGGTTGTCTATGGCCACGGCAGCCGTGCCCGATAAGGCTTCGATAAAGGCAATGCGCTCGGGTGCAAGCGATGTGGCAGAGGCTTTCGAGTCTTCGTCAAAATACAGCGCCAGCACGCCAATCAGCTCTTGCTTGCGGTTGCGCAGAGGCACGGCGATTTGGCTGAAATGCGCACTGCCCAGCCAGTCAAACGTGCCCCCGAACCACTGCGCGTCATTGGGGTTGTCGCGCCGGGCATCGCGGGTCAATGTTTTGCCACTGCGGGCCGCCTGCGCCACCAGCGAATTCGCGTCCTGGATGCTGCGACTGGGCATGTCAATCGGTGGGGCGCTGGGGTCAGACACCAAACGAGAGGAGGTGACTTCCAGCGCTGTACCTGCCTGATTGGCCAGCAAAATCACCCCCGCTGCGCCTTTCACACTGCTGATGGTTTCCGTCAAGATCAAATCCAGCAGCTTTTGGAATTGCCCCTCTGCGGACAAGGCCCCCGAAATTTCCAAAAACCGCTGTACCGTGTGCTTCATGCCATCCATGGCATGGGCCAACTCATGCACTTCCTCAATCAAGCTTGACGGCATTTCCTGGGTATCGAATTTGAAGCGTTGTATCGCCTGCGCCTGGTCAGCCAAGCGGCGCAAAGGCTTGGAAATATTGCGGGCAAACCACCAGGCCAGTGGCAGCATCATCAGCACCACAGCGATGCTGATGAGCACCGACTGAAGGCGTACACGTTGCGCCTCTGCCAGCAATTCTTCTCGTGGGGCGGCGACCGCCAAGTAAAGCTGGTGCTGCCCCGTGCCAGAGAGCTGCTCAACCCGTGTCAGCCATTCTTTACCGTCCACACGCAGCACCCCTTTTTCGGCCCAGTCTGCGGCCTTGTCGTTCGCGGGATCAACCGTCTTGTCCGCCGTCTTGCTGGCCTGTACCAACACCGTTCCCCACTTGTGCCAAAGCGCACTGAGAACCGGCACACCCAGCTCTTCGACGCTGGACAAAGTCACTGCTGTAGCACCCGTACCTTTGATCAGTTTTCCTGGCTGCGCATAGGCAATGGCCATGCCTTTATGGTCAAAAATGACAAGCTCGGACGACGGCGTCATGCGCTGCTGAGCCAGCACATCAGACAAGGCACTCAAGGTCACATCCACCCCGGCCACCACCACTGAAAACGGGTGCCGTGCTGCCACGCTCAAGCCCACCTCGCGGGTAGAGAAAAACACATAGGGCCCGGTCTGCACCACCTCGTCGGCAGAACTGGCTTCGCTGGCGGCGGTGTACCAAGGTCGGGTACGCGGGTCAAACTGGTAATCGGGCATCTCTCGTGCCTCAATCTGGTCAAGTGCAGCGTTGTAAAAGAAATAACGCCCATCGGCAGGGCCACCAGCAGGAACGTCATCGCGGTTCACACTTTGGGCGACGTAGGCGGCCTCGGGCGGTGCCCCAAACCGTTCTTGCAATGCGGGTGTACTGAGGCGCCGCAGCAACATGAAAGAACCCTCTTGCGTCCCCAGGTAAACAGCGGAAATATGCTCGTTTTGCCGTAGCGCTGCGGCCAACTGGGGCAAGCGTTCGCGACGTGCCTGAATGCTGTTGGAGGTGGTAATGCTGCTGCGTGACATCAGCGCCACGATCGTTCTGGCGGGCTTCAGCTCGTTGGTGATGGCCGCAGCCGCAGCGCGCCCAACGCTCTCAAAGGTGGCATTGGCGTCTTGCAGCATGCGCTGGGTACTTTGGCTGTACTGGTACCCCCCCAAAACCAAACAGGAGAAAACAATCAGCCCCACAATCGCAAATGACAGGTGGAGGTGCAGCGGATAAGGCTGCCGTTGGCGCATTGGCATGAAAACCCCTTTGGATAAAACAAAGGGTTCATTGCTTTTGCTTTTGTTTCCCTCTGCTTTTGTATTTTTTTACGCGTACCGACCCCAAGGCCTTTAGGCGAAAAATCTGCATGAGCTTACGTGCCGGTCGCCTTCCTTGGTTTGCGCAGGGGTATTTCGCACTGGTGCGTGCACCAGCAAAAACCGACTTAGCGGACGGGGATACCGTTGGCGCGGCGCTGAGCCAGTTGCTGGTACCAGTCCAGACAGCCCGGGTTCGCCATGGCATCGCGGTTCACCACCTTCTCCAGCGGCTGGCCAAGCAGCAGTTTCTTGATGGGCAACTCCTGCTTTTTGCCTGACAGCGTGCGCGGAATTTCAGCCACGTGAAAGATATCGTTCGGTACAAAGCGCGGACTCAGGGCAACTTTGATGGCATTGTTCAACTTGGCCCGTAGCGCGTCGTCGAGTTGCAGCCCTGCACGCAGCACCACAAACAGCGGCATGTAGCTCTCGCGACCCAGGTACTCCAAATCGACGACCATGCTGTCCAGCACCTCGGGCAAGGCCTCTACGGCGCTGTACAGCTCGCTGGTGCCCATGCGCAAGCCGTGGCGGTTGATGGTGGCGTCACTGCGGCCATAAATGATGCAGCCGCCTTCGGGCAAGATTTTGAGCCAATCCCCGTGCCGCCAGACCGGGCCCAGCGCGGCATCGCTCATGCCCTCAGTGCCCCGCGCCCCACGGCGACCATGGCCCGCCGGGTACATCTCGAAATAGCTCGACAGGTAACGCTCACCGCTCGCGTCACCCCATAAAAACAGCGGCATCGACGGAATCGGCTGACTGCAAATCAGCTCGCCCACCTCACCCAACACCGGCGCACCCGTCCCGTCCCAAGCCTCGACCGCGCTGCCCATCATGCGGCACTGCATCTGGCCGGGTACCTGGGGCAACTCGATGTTGCCGCCGATGAAGGCGCCCGCGAAATCCGTTCCTCCAGATATGTTGCACCACCAGATATCGGGTGTTCCGAGTTGCTGGAATTGGGCGGTGCCCCAGCGCTGCACGTCCTCGCTCAACGGTGACCCGGTGGTGCCCAGCGCCCGTACACGCGCCAAACCGGGGTACTGTGTGAGGTCAACCCCGACCTTCATGCAGTTGGCAAAGAAGGCGGCACCAGCGCCAAAGAAGGTGACGCCCAACTCGTCGGCAAAGCGCCACAGCGTCGTCCAATCAGGCGCATCTTTAGACCCGCCGGGGTTGCCGTCGTAAATGCAGCAGGTGGTGCCGTTCAGCAGACCGCTCACCTGCGAATTCCACATCACCCAACCCGTGCTGCTGTACCAGTGGTAACGCTCACCAAACGAATTGGGCGCGTAGCTGCACCCCACATCGTTGTGTAAGACTTTGAGCGCCAGCGCCACCACCACCGTGCCGCCATGGCCATGAACAATAGGCTTGGGCAGGCCGGTGGTGCCACTGGAATACACAATCCACAGTGGGTGGTCAAACGGCAGCCAAAGCGGCTCGAAAGCCTCAGTTTGGGCATCATTTTGGGCTGTAGCGCTTTCCAGACGGGCTAGATCCGCTATAGATTCAATAGCAACTTGATTGACCCCAAGGTTGCGGTGAACCAGCACATGACGCACGCTGGGCAAGGCGGCGCACATCTCGGCGACCACGGCAGTGCGGTCAAAGTCGCGTCCGCCATAGGTCACACCGTCACAAGCGATCAGCACTTTTGGCTCAATTTGCGTGAAGCGGTCAAGCACCGCCGCCGTGCCCATGTCAGGCGCACAAATGCTCCACACGCCGCCAATGCTGACCGTCGCCAAAAACGCCACCATCGCCTCGGGGATGTTGGGCAGGTACGCCGCCACCCGGTCGCCCGGCTGCACGCCCTGGGCTTGCAGGTGCAGCGCAAGCGAGGCCACTTGCTGACGCAGCTCAGGCCAGCTCAGCGTGTGCTGCTCACCTTTTTCATTGCGGCTGATGACGGCCAGCAGCCCTGCCGCCTCCGCCGGGGCCACATGGCGGAGCACCTGCTGGGCGTAATTGACCTGCGCACCCGCAAACCACTGCGCACCCGGCATGGTGTTGCGCGCCAGCACCGCGCTGTGCGGCGTGGGCGATTGCAGCCCAAAATAGTCCCAGATGCTTTGCCAAAAAGCATCCAAATCCGTCACCGACCACTGCCACAGCGCATCGTAGTTGGCAAAGTGCAGGCCGCGCGTGCGAGCCAGCCAGTCTTGGTAGAGGCGGATTTGAGGGGTGTAGGGGGCGGAAAGCGAAGGGAAAAGGGTCGGGTCGTTCATGCCCTCAAGCGTAGCGTGTGGCAGCGGTATTGGATAGAGGTGGCTGACGCGAAAGCGATGCACGAACAACTCGGATCCTTGGGGTAGCGATCCACATCTCAATCAATCATTGATTGAGCAGGCCGAACACAACCAAATACCATTGTCAATACGGCGAATCAAACATAAACTGTACAGGCCGTACATAAATTCAAACAAGGAAAACCCATGTCAGCCAACCCCAGTTACGGGCTAGAGCAAGCCCGCACGCAACTGCCCGCCATCGCTGCCAACGCCTTCGCGGGCGTTGCCAGCGTCATCACCCGACATGGCAAGCCCTATGCCGCCGTGGTGCCCATCCGTGACTTGCACCAGTTGCGCACAGCGGCTGGCAACCCTAGCGGCATACTGGCATTGCGGGGTACAGGGCAGGGCTTGTGGGGGCCATCTGTCAGCCAAGCGGTGGCAGACCTGCGGGATGAATGGGGCGATGCATGAAGCAGGGAAACAGCACCTTGCTCTGGGGCGGTCTGCCACAGGGCGCAACGGTGGCAGTTGATACTGCTCCGTTCATATACGTTCTGGAAGACCACGCAGAATTCGCACCGCTGTTCATCGGCTTGTTTGAAGCAGCGGCGACGCAGCAGGTGCATATCGCCTTGTCCACGGTGACATTGGCGGAGGTGCTGACCGGCCCCTACAAAACGGGTCAAACCGCATTGGCCAAGCGCTATGAGAAGGCATTTTCTGCGTACACCCTTGTTCCCGTGTCGCCCGCCATTGCGGTCTTGGCAGCGCAGCTGAGGGCGCAGTACCGGTTGAAGTTGCCCGATGCGCTGCAACTGGCAACAGCGTTGGATTTGGGGGCGGACGCTTTTGTGACGCATGACCGCGATTTCTCGCAGATCACGGGGCTGACGGTATTGACGGGCGTCAATAAGGTTGCCCACGCTAAGCCTTAGCTTGCTGGCTGTAGGTTTGCCAGGGTTTGTACGTATGTTTAATATATTTGAACAAGTGTTCAATACATACCATGCCAACCCCATCCTCCCTCCGACCTGCGGTTACCCGTCCCAAAGCACATGCAGCCCGCACCGCCGAGCCCCGTCCTGACCGCCAGCAAGCGATCTTGCTGGCCGCAGAAAAACTGTTTGCGCTCAATGGCTACCACGCTGTCACCATCCGTCAGATTGCAGACGAAGCTGGCGTGCCCCTAGCGTTGGTGAGCTACTACTATGGCCCCAAGCACTCGCTGTTTCATGCCATTTTTGAGCACTGGAATTCAACGATTCAAGAGCGAATGGACGGTCTGGCGCTCGCCAAAACCAGCCCGCCAGAAGACCGGTTGATGCGCATCATCGAAGCCTTTGTGCTGCCTGTCATTCGGCTGCGCGCCAGTGCCGAGGGCGAGTACTACGCGCTGCTGGTGGCGCGTGAGCTGTACAGCGCCACGCCAGAGACTGACCGCGTGCTGCGTGACTACTTTGACCCCTTGGCCCATGCCTTTATCGACGCCTTGCACGCCGCCCTGCCGCCAGCCACACGCAGCCAGGTGGCTTGGTGTTACCAGTTTGCGCTGGGTGCCTTGCTGCTTCATTTGAGCGACAACCGCATTGACCGCCTCTCTCTGGGTGAGTGCCGCCAAGGCGACCCTGCGGCCACGGCGCAGCTGCTGCGCTTTATCGCCGGGGGCTTTCGCGCAGCCTTGCCCAACCCAGCGCCCTGATGAGCCAGATTTCACGGCCCCCTCCCCCGTTCCCCGCAACCACCTGACAACAACCTCACAGAAGGAGACCCCCATGCAACGCCGCACCCTGATCTCGGCACTGGCCAGCGCCAGCGCCGCCCTGACCCTGCCTGTCCACAGCCAGACCTCCACCAAAGTCGTCTTCGGCTACACCGCCGTGGGGGACTTTGCGCCGGTCTTCGTGGCCAAGGAAGAAGGCTTTTTCAGCAAGCGCGGGCTGGACATGGAACTCAAGTTCATTCCCCTGAACTCCACCATTCCCGCCGCCCTGGAATCAGATTCCCTGCAAATCGGTGGCCCAACACCCAGCGTGTATTTGCAATCAGTAGACGGCGGGCTGGACCATGTGGTGCTGGCGGGCGGCGGCGTGCTGTCCAAAACCTACACGGAACTGGGGCTAGCGGCACGGGCAGGCTCGGGCATCCGCAGTGCCCAAGACTGCATCGGCAAAAAGATCGGCGTGCCAGGGCTAGGGGCCTTCCTTCATGTTTCGTTTCGCCAGTGGCTCAAAGTCAATCGGGTGGACTACAAAAAGGTGACGTTTGTCGAAGCCTCCTTCCCGCAGCACGCGGACTTGATTCGCGGTGGCTCGCTGGACGCGGTGGTGACGGGTGGCCCCTTCATGCAGCGCATCATCGACAGTGGCACCGGCTATGTCGCCGCCTACTACACCACCTTTTTGCCCGAGGGCCAGCCAACCATCGTGCATGCGGCACGGCGTGAATGGGCACAAAAGAACCCGACGGCGGCCAAAGCTTTCCGCGAAGGCGTGGTCGAAGGTGCTGCCTGGGTGAAAACCCCCGCCAACAACGCCCGGCTGCGCGAACACATTGGCAAGTACATCAAGCTGCCCCCGGCCGTGCTGGCCACGATGCAGATTTCGCCGCCTGGCCCCGTCATCACGCCAGAGCAGTTGCGCTGGTGGGTGGGCCTGATGAAAGACCAGGAGATGCTGCGCACCGACATCAAGGTGGCTGAGTTGATCTGGAAATGAAGTTCACAACCCTCATGAAAACTATGAATTTCATAGCACCTTGTTCCCACCCAAATGGCGCTACAGCCACTTTTGAATCGAAATTGTCATGAACAATGGCATCTTGACCTTTGAGAACGTCGCCATCCACATGGGTGGGCGCGAAATCCTCTCCTCCACCAGCTTGAGCGTGCAGCGCGGCGAGTTTGTCTGCGTGATTGGCCCCTCGGGCTGCGGTAAAACCACCCTGCTGCGAGCGGCTGCGGGTTTTGTGGCCCCCAGTGGTGGCGCGGTGCGGCGCAACGGTGAAGCCATCACCGGGCCGTCCCGCGAAGTCGCCTTTGTGTTCCAGGACTATGGCCGTGCGCTGCTGCCCTGGCGCACAGTAGCCGCGAACGTGAGTCTGGCGCTGGAAGCGGCCAAAGTGCCCACCGCAGAGCGCCCCGCCCGCATCGCCAGAGTGCTGGCCACCGTGGGCCTTGCAGCCCATGCCGACAAGTTCCCGGCACAGCTTTCCGGCGGCATGCAGCAGCGCGTGCAAATTGCCCGCTGTCTGGCACAAGAACCTTCGCTGATGATGATGGACGAGCCCTTTGGCGCGCTGGACGCGATGACGCGCGAAAGCCTGCAAGACGAACTCGCCCGCTTGGTACGCGAGCAGGGTCTGACGGTGATGTTCGTCACGCACGACCTGGAAGAAGCCCTGTACCTGGGCGACCGCGTGATCGCCCTGCGCGCCAACCCCACCGCCGACAAACCCAGTCTGGCCGCGATGATTGACGTGCCCCTGCCCTACCCACGCAACCAGCTGACCACCAAGGAACACCCCGAGTTTTTGCGTTTACGGCGCGCGCTTTACCAGTACCTGGGGCACCACTGACATGCACACCTCATCGGTACCTTCACCTTCAACCGCACCACAGCGCCACACCAACCCCACCAGCCTGCGACGGGCGGCCTCTTCGGTTGGCCCTTTTGTACGCCCTTTCGTGCTCCCCGGATTGCTGCTGGGTGCGCTGGAAGCATGGGCACGCACCGTGGGTCAAGGCAGCGATGCGTTGTCGCCCCCCAGCGCAGCCGTGCAAGCGTTCGCCAAAGCCGCCATGGACGGCTCGCTGTGGTCGGCCACCGTGTTCACGCTGGGCAGTGCCGCCTTGGGCCTGTTGTTAGGCAGCGTGGTGGGCATTGCCCTGGGCACGCTGCTGGGCTTGTCACGACGGGCAGCGGGCATGGGTGGTTTGAGCATCGAGGTGCTGCGGCCCATTCCGTCCGTCGCGCTGATTCCGCTGGCGATGCTGGTGTATGGCTTTGGGCTGCGCATGGAAATCAGTGTGGTGGCGTTTGCCTGTGTCTGGCCGATGCTGATCCTCACACAGGCAGCGGTGCATCAGGTGGAGCCGCGCTTGCTGGAAGTCGCCATGGCGCTGCAATTAAGCCCTGTGGCGCGCTTCACCCACATCATCTGGCCGGCCATCGTGCCGCGCCTGTTTGTCGCACTGCGTCTGGGCATCGCGATTACGCTGGTGGTAGCCGTGACGGTAGAGATCGCAGCCAACCCCTACGGCATGGGCTACGCGCTGATGACCGCGCAGCAAAGCCTGGACCCGGCGCTGATGCTGGCCTGGCTGTTCTGGATTGGTGGAGTGGGTTTTGCCATCAACGCGTTGTCGCTGCGGCTGCAAACCTGGGTTGCCCAACGCATGGGAGAAACCGCATGAGCGCACAGCACCTCAACCACCGCACACAAGCCCTGGCGGAATCGCTGGGCGTGCTGGCCGCACTCATCACCCTGTGGTGGGCTGCCAGCCACGGCCAGTGGGTCAGCAAGGTGTTTTTGCCTACACCCGAAGCCACGCTGGGCAGCTTGGTGCAAGGCTTGCGACAGGGCGAACTGGCCAACTTCACCGCCGCCACCGTGGAGCGCATGGTGCTGGGCTGGGGGCTGGCCTGCGCACTGGGCATGGCCTTGGGTGCACTGATCGGCATCTCAGCCACCGCGCGCGCCTGGGTGCAGCCTACGCTGGAGTTCATTCGCCCACTGCCCGCCTCGGCGGTGATGCCACTGGCCATCTCGGTCTTTGGCCTGTCCAACGGCATGGTGCTGGCCGTGGTGGCGTTTGGCGCGATGTGGCCAGTGCTGCTGGCCACCGTTCACGGCTTTGCCCATGTGCATGTGCGGCTCAAGGAAGTGGCGCAAGCCTTGCAACTCAGCCCACTGGCGGTCATCACCAAGATCGGCCTGCCCAATGCCTTACCGGATATGTTGTCGGGGATGCGCCTGTCGATGACGGTGGCCCTGATCGTCGCGGTGGTAGGCGAGATGCTGGCCTCACAGCCAGGATTGGGCCAGGCTATTTTGCTGGCTGCCCGTTCGTTTCACGCCAGCGACCTGTTCGCCGGCATCGTGCTGCTAGGGGCCATTGGTTATGCCTCCAACAGCGCGCTGGGCTTGGCAGAGCGCAAGCTGCTGCGCTGGCAACACCCCTGATTTTTCACCGTCCAACGTCTTTCACTGTCCTCAAAAACCGATACCCCACTGGAGAATGCCATGCCCCGCAAACTGGTCGATCTGTCCATTTACCTCGAAAACGATGTAGCCTCTGACCCACCGGGTCTGGAGCCCAAAATCGAGTACTTCACCCACGAGAACACCTACGCGCAAATCGCGCCGTTCTTCCCGGGCCTGAAGCCCGAAGACCTGCCCGACGGCGAAGGCTGGGCGGTGGAAAAAATCCAGCTGTCCACCCACAACGGCACCCACCTCGATGCGCCGTACCACTTCCACAGCACCATGGACGCGGCGCTGCACGAGAAGAAGAAATCCATCGCCATCGACGAGGTGCCGCTGGACTGGTGCTTCCAGCCCGGTGTGAAGCTGGATTTTCGCCATTTCCCCGATGGCTACGTGGTGCAAGCAGTGGATGTAGAGGCGGAACTCAAGCGTATCAACCACACGCTGAAACCGCTGGAAATTGTCATCATCAACACCCGTGCCGGTTCGCGCTACGGCGAAAAAGACTACGTGGCGGCCGGTGCGGGCATGGGCTATGAGGCCACCATGTACCTGCTGGAGCGCGGCGTACGCCTGACCGGCACCGATGCCTGGAGCTGGGATGCCCCCTTCGTTCACACCGCCAAGAAATACACCGAAACCCAAGATGCCTCGCTGATCTGGGAAGGCCACAAGGCTGGACGCGACATCGGCTACTGCCACATCGAAAAACTGCATAACCTGGAAGTGCTGCCCGGCGACGGTTTCTTCATCAGCTGCTTCCCGCACAAGATTCGCGGGGCCTCGGCAGGCTGGACGCGGGCAGTAGCCATTTTTGATGATGCACTGATGGCCAGCGTTTGAAGTTTGAAGAAAGGAAGACAACCATGAACCTCAACCCTAACCTCCATATCAACCACACCCATGACGCTGCGACCCACAGCTGGCTCACTTCGGCCAACGCGGCGGGCTGCGACTTTCCGATCCAGAACCTGCCGTTCACGGTGTTCCGAAGACAGGGCACCTCGGAAACCTTCCGGGGCGGCGTCGCCATCGGCGACCAGGTGATCTGCCTGGGCGCGGTCGCGAAGTCTGGCGCACTGACTGGCTTGGCCGCGCAAGCCGCCAGTGCCTGTGCACAGCCGGTGCTGAACGACTTTTTTGCCATGGGGCCTGCTGCCTGGAGCGCACTGCGGCATGCGCTGTTTGACGCGCTGAAAGACGGCGCCAACGGTGTACCCACCGACGCCGTGCGCGCAGCGCTGGTGCCCATCGCCAGCATCGAACACGCGGTGCCTGCACGTATCGGCGACTACACGGATTTCTACACGTCGATCCACCATGGCCGCAATGTCGGCATGATCGCGCGACCGGACGACCCGCTGACGCCCAACTTCCAGTGGATTCCCATCGCTTACCACGGCCGTGTGTCCAGCATTGGCGTGGGCTCGGATCAACAAGGCCAGAAATTCCGCCGCCCCAGGGGTCAGAGCATGGCCCCCGGCGCGAAAGCCCCGGTGTATGGCCCTTGCGCGCGACTGGACTACGAACTGGAACTGGCCATCTGGATTGGTCAGGGCAACGCCCAAGGCGAGCCCATCCCCCTTGCGCAGGCGGATGATCACATTTTTGGCTACAGCCTGCTCAACGACTGGTCAGCCCGCGACATCCAGTTCTGGGAAATGGCCCCACTCGGCCCCTTCCTGGGCAAGAACTTTTGCACCACCCTCTCGCCCTGGATCGTGACGCAAGAAGCCATGGCACCGTACCGCCTGCCCTTCGAGCGTGCCGCCAACGAGCCGCAGCCCCTGCCCTACCTGGACGACGCACGCAACAAGGCGCAAGGCACGCTGTCCATTGAGCTGGACGTGCTGATCGAATCGCAGCACATGCGCGAACAAGGCCTGAGCGCCTCACCGGTTTCACACACCAACTTCCGCCACCAGTACTGGACGGTAGGCCAGATGGTCACGCAGCACACCAACGGCGGCTGTAACCTGAACCCTGGCGACCTCTTTGGCAGCGGCACCATCTCCGGGCCCACACCGGCAGAGGGCGGCGCCATCATTGAGTTGACCAAGGGCGGAAAAGCGCCTATTTCACTCTCCACCAGCGGAGAAGAACGTGCATTCCTGCACGATGGAGATGCCGTGATTTTGCGTGGCTGGTGCGAGAAAACCGGATTTGCGCGGATTGGGTTTGGGGAGAGTCGGGGTGAGGTTGTAGAGACCGGGAAAAGCCTGTGAACAGGTCAGAATCACTCTTAAAACTATAGCTATTTACGCGCACTGGCCAAGCAGAGGAAGCTTGTTTGTTTATAGTTACAAGCTTCACACCCTTACCTCTTAGCCCTTATCCACAGGAATCCGCCATGCGCATTTGGAAACAAGCCATCTCTATCGAATCTCTCACCGCTATCCATGTGGACACAGCCGTTGAATACCTTGGCATGGAGTTTTTGGAGGTTGGTGACGATTTCATCAAAGCCCGCATCCCCGTGGACAAGCGCACACGCCAGCCCTATGGCCTGTTGCATGGCGGCGTGTCAGTTGTGCTTGCAGAAACACTGGGATCGTGCGGTGCCGCGTATTGCTGCCCTGATGGCTACCGCGCCGTCGGTCTGGACATCAACGCCAACCACCTCAAGGGCGCAACAAGCGGATGGGTGACAGGCATCACCCGGCCAGTGCATGTGGGCCGCACCACGCAGGTATGGCAAATTGACATGACGAATGAAGCGGGGGAATTGACCTGCGTGTCGCGTATCACGATGGCGGTGCTAGCGCCAAAAGGCTAAGCACTACCAGCGCCGCCGCCCCGGTGTGAAATCCCCGCCCATCTCGCTCGCTTGCAGTGCGGAAATCACAAAGTGGATCGACAACACGGCAAAGCAGACAAAGCCAAAACCCAAGAAAAACTTGATGCCTGTGGTTTGACCACTGGGCATGCCTGTGGCGAGCATCAGCAGCAACACGGCGGCGGCGGCGACCGATGCCAAGGCCAGCCAATAGCCACGCCGACGGTGGTGGGAAACAACCGCCGGTTCATCAGACGGTATCGCGGCGGCTTCGCGGCCTTCAAACATCGTGGGACGCTGGTAAAAGATGGTGTCACTTGACACTGTCTTTTTTTTCGCTAGCGGGTTGGGGATTTGGAAGCGAGCCATGGCGGTCACGTTTTCTGAATATCTTTCGAACAAAGCGTACTCCTTATAACGCTATTGCGCCACCCCATCCTGGGCCATGCCGTTGGCAGTCTCTTTGGCCATGCGTTCGCTCTTCCAGTACACGTCGTCCCCGCCATGCATGCGGTTCAGCACGCGCGCAAGTACAAACATCAGATCGCTCAAACGGTTCAAATACTGGCGTGGCGTGTCTTTTAAAGCTTCTGCTTTTTCCAACGCCACCACCGCGCGCTCAGCCCGGCGAGCGACGGTGCGGCAGACGTGGGCGAGCGACGCAGCGCGGGTGCCTGCGGGCAGGATGAATTCCTGCAAGCGGGGCAGCGTGGCGTTGTGCTCGGCCAGCGCGTCGTCCAGCACCAGCAGGGCCTCGGCTTTCAGCAGCTCAAAACCGGGAATGGACAACTCACCGCCCAAATTGAACAGCTGGTGCTGCACCTCTACCAGCAGGTGGCGCACGCCCTCAGGCATGGGTTCGCACAGCAGCAGACCAATCTGAGAATTCAACTCGTCCACATCGCCCATGGCGTGGACGCGCAAACTGTCTTTGCTGACGCGGGTGTTGTCACCCAGGCCCGTGCTGCCATTGTCTCCGGTACGGGTGGCGATTTGTGTGAGTCGGTTGCCCATGTGTTGGCCTTGGTAGAAAATGAAAGTCTTTTCCCCGATTGTCCTGCTTTCGCCTTGCCTTCGCACGACCTGCCTACCCCCTACGGAGACTCCCCCATGAATGCCCCCACCCACGCCACCCACCTCATGCCCGAGATCCACCAGCGCGAGGTACCACAAGCCCTGATCGATGCGCTGAAAACCCGTTTTGGCGAGCGCTGCTCGACCGTACTGGTGGTACGCGAACAGCACGGGCGCGATGAGTCCTCGTTCGCGGCCCCTCCTCCTTCCGCTGTGGTGTTCGCCGAAAGCACGCAAGACGTGGCCGATGCGGTGAAGCTGGCCAGCGCCTACAGCGTGCCGGTCATCCCGTTTGGCGTGGGTTCATCGCTGGAAGGCCATCTGCTGGCCGTGCAAGGCGGTATCAGCCTGGACGTGTCGCGCATGAACCACGTGCTGTCCATCAACGCAGAAGACCTGACGGTAACGGTAGAACCAGGTGTGACGCGCAAGCAACTCAATGAAGAAATCAAATCCACCGGCTTGTTTTTCCCGATTGACCCCGGCGCAGACGCCACGCTGGGCGGCATGAGCGCGACCCGCGCCAGCGGCACCAACGCCGTGCGCTACGGCACCATGCGTGAAAACGTGCTGGCGCTGGAGGTGGTGACGGCCAGCGGCGAGGTGATCCACACCGGCTCACGGGCCAAAAAGAGCAGCGCAGGTTACGACTTGACGCGCCTGATGGTGGGCAGCGAAGGGACGCTGGGCGTTATCACGGCTGTGACCGTGAAACTGTACCCGCTGCCTGAAGCCGTGTCAGCCGCGATTTGCTCGTTCCCCAGCATTGAAGCCGCTGTGCGCACCACGATTCAGGTCATTCAGATGGGCATCCCGATTGCGCGGGTGGAGTTGATTGACCACAACACGGTGCGCATGGTGAACGCGCACAGCAAGCTGGGTTTGCGTGAGGAGCCAATGCTGTTGATGGAGTTCCACGGCAGCCCGGCTGGCGTGAAAGAACAAGCTGAACTGGTGCAAGAAATTGCGGCTGAATTCGGTGGCAATGCATTTGAATGGGCCACCACCCCAGAAGAACGTACCCGGCTGTGGACGGCACGGCACAACGCCTACTTTGCAGCTATCCAAAGCCGCCCTGGCTGCCGCGCCATCAGCACCGACACCTGCGTGCCGATTTCACGGCTGGCGGACTGCCTGCTGGAATCCATCACCGAAGTCGATGCCAGCGGTATCCCCTACTTCCTGGTGGGCCACGTGGGCGATGGCAACTTCCACTTTGGCTATTTGATTGACCCGAACCTGCCCGAAGAGCGCGAGACTGCCGAAGCGCTGAACAACAAACTCGTCGCCCGCGCACTGAGCCTGGAAGGCACTTGCACCGGCGAGCACGGTATTGGTTTGCACAAGATGGATTTTTTGGTGACGGAAGCAGGTGCAGGCGCAGTGGACATGATGCGCACCATCAAGCGGGCGCTAGACCCCAAGAACATCATGAACCCAGGGAAGATTTTTACGCTGTGACAGCACCTTAAAAAGCCTTAGGGCCGGTAAGTGAACCGGCCCTAAGGACACAAGACAAGCTGTGCAGGGCTTACTTCTTCTTTTTGCTGCTCGCTGCAGGTGCAGCGGCTCCGGGTGCCGAGGTCTGTGACGGTGCGGCACCGCCGTCCACGCCCAAGCGCCCACCGCCGCCCAGGCCTTGGCCCTTCACGCTTTGGGCTTTGTAGTTGCGCAGCGAGATCACCATCTGGTTGTACGCGTCCATGAAGGCTGCAGCGATCACCTTGCCTTGCGGGGTGTTGGAGTAGCTGCTGACACCGCCACCGCCCGAACCACCGAACAGCGCACCAAAGCCACCAATGTCCATCTTCGAAGCGCTGCCTTCAGAGGCGGCAATCTGCACGCCAGAGCGGTTGTCAATCATGGTCAGCAAGGCGCTGGCTTCACGGGTTTTGGAATTGGCACCCACAGCGCCCAGCAAGCGGCCTGCGCTGCCGGGAATCAAACCACCGAGCACGCCAGTCATGCCACCGGTGTCCTGGTTAAAAATGACCTCGGGGGACAAGCCGTAGTCGGACGACACCATCTGGCCTTTGCCAAAGTTGCTGCCCTGGCGCATCTCACCGCTGTCGGCCAACGCACGTTCGCGGGACATGGCGTTCATACCGGCGGCACTGCGCTCCACGATGATGAAACAGTTGGACTGCTGAATCATCAAACGCAGCAAATTGGCGGTGGGTGGCAAGCGGTATTCATTGCGCAAGATGGTGTACCAGCCGGCACTTTGGTTCTCGATCAGCGACACGGTGCCCAGTGCGGAATCGCACTTTTCAAGCGCGCTGTTGGCGTTGGTGCTGGTGGCTCCACCCGCGCTGCCGGTGGCGACAGTTTTGGCTTCGGGTGCGCCCATTTTCATGTCAGCAGCAGCGCAAGCGGTTAACAGGGCAGTGCCCACAATGAGAGAAAGACGAGACAAGGAGATATGCATGGTGAAGCCTGTGAAACGGAAAGGAATCAAAAAAAGCAAAGAAGCAGCAGCGCAGAAAAACCGAAGACAAACCTTGCGTTAACAGGTCTTTTGGCTGGCAGAGCCAGAGTCTACGCGCCAAGTTGTGCGGCATTCAAGACAACCCGTTTGAATGGCAATATTACCCACGCACAAACCGAAGTTACAGGCTGACTTTCAGCATCAGGCTGATCCGCGTGCCTTTGTGATCTGCATGCTGGTTTGACACCATGTGCAACTCGGCATTGATTTGCTGCGCACGGTGCTGCATATGGCGCAGACCTCGGCCTGTACGCGGAGGCTGAGTGCCCTGTACCGCCATGCCACGCCCATCGTCTACCACCTCCAGCACCAGCTGGCCTGCTGGCGAGTCCCAATGGCTACTGACTTGCAGCGTGGTCGCTTGTGCGTGCTTGACCACGTTGGTCGCGGCCTCTTGCAGGATGCGCATGATGTGCAGCACGGTGTCACCAGGCAGTTCCAGGCCATCCAGCGCCGGGTCAATGTGCCAGTGCAAGGCAAGACCTGCCGCTTGCAGGCGCGGGTCCCAGCGGTTACGCCAGTTGGCCAAGGCACGTTGCAAGGTGTGGCCGGTGTCGCTGTTGTCCATCAGCATGCGCAGGTCATCCAGGCTTTCTTGCAGTGATTGCGCAACTTGGCTGGTGGTCAACCCCCCTCGTTCGACACCGCGCAGTGCCGTCATCAGTTGGGCCCCCAAGCCGTCATGCATCTCACGAACAAGACGGGCGCGCTCCTGGGCACGGGCAGCATCGCGCTCGACCCCGAGTTCGCTTTCACGCAGCTGCTGGTAGCTGCGCTCCAGGGTGGCGGATTTGGCGGCGATGCGCTGCTCCAGTTCGTCATTGCTGCGCTCGGCCCGGCTCAACGTGGTGACGATGTACTCGCTCACAATCACCGTGTAGCCCAGCAGCACAGCCTCAAAGCCCCAAAAGAGGTAGCTCGGTACGGTTGAAGCCAAATGCCCAGACACGATCAGCAAATCATGCCCCGCACAGGCCAGCACCGACACCAAACCCAGCAGCAACAGCGCGGTACGCCACGCAGCCAGTGTGCGACGGCAGCGCCAAATTTGAAGCATCAACCACAAGGTGATGCCATAGGACAAAACCAAGGCCATCACGCGCGCATGAGCAGCCCCCGAACCCAGCATGGCCGCCAAAGCGAATGCACTGAAACCGGCAACCGCCACGCCCAACACAATGCGCAGTTGGCGTGGTGTGGGATGACCCAAAAAATACAGGGTGGACGTGGCCAATGCAACCGCTGTTATCAGCACATTCAGCGGGTTGAGTTGCTCAAACCACAGTGCCGGGTAGGCCACCAGCGATCCAAAATAAAACACCCCGCGCAAGCCCCAAGCCATGGACGCGACCGCCAACCACAGCAGCGTGCGGTCGTTGCGGCGACGCAGCCACAGCAGCATGGCCATCGCTGCCAGCACCAGCAGCACCCCTGAGGCCGCATCAGCATGACCGACGATCTCGTTCACGGTTTCCACCACGTTAGGCAGCAGCACATGGGTGGGGCCAACTTGCAACACCGTCAGACCCGCTGGCATGTAAGGCAGACTTTGGAAAATGATCTCCACACTGCGCGCACCGGCAGGCAGGGCCAGCAAGGTGGGCATGCGACCGTTGTAGGTGATAGGCGCGGCAGTATCGGTGATGCCCGCCTGCACCAGGGCATCAGGCGACGCGGGAGAAGGCACCCACGGGTAACGCTGGCCCCGCACCGTGACTGGCAGCAGCGGTACGTCCTGCGCCCATACCTGGTACGGTGCACCGACACGAAACAAGGACAGCGCCGCACCCGGCAATGCACCGCACGACCCCAAGGTTACGGTGTAGCGCAGCAAGTAACGCTGGGCGCGCCACACGACAGGAATCACATCCGGCAAATCAACCACGGCATCGGCCACCACCGCACTGCCCTGTGCACCTTCGGTGTCCATCACGATCCGACGGGCTTGGGTCACCGTACTGACCTCTGCGGCGTTAAGGCACGGGGCTGGGGTTTGGGCGCTGGCAGAACGCACGCCAAGACCACACGACAACGCCAGGGTCAGCACCATGGCGAGGCCGCGCACCCGATTACCCCACCAAACCACGTCGCGCAGCCTCCATCGCCGCTTCAGCTCGCGATGAAATCCCCAGCTTGCGGTAAATATCTCGGACGTAGCTGCTGGTGGTGTGCGCTGAGATACCCAGCAGCCGTGCGGCTTCGGGCGCGTTGTAACCCTTGCCAATGAGGCGCAACACATCCACCTCACGCTGGCTGAGATGCTGCGGAACAGCATCATCTTCCGCCCGACTCGCTACGAATACAGTAGCAGCTTGTGCTGTACTGGTAAGCACAGGGGCATGAAAGTGCTTTAAAACCCGCAACGCAACCGAAGGCGACAACGCCGGTTCACCGCGCTCAATGCCTTGCAACTGCGCCACCACCACGGCGCGGGGTTGCGATTTGAGGATGTAGCCCGTGGCCCCCGCCCGCAGCGCAGGAAAGACATGAGTATCGTCGTCATGGATGGTGGCCACCACCACATTCGCATCGGGGCAAGCGCGAGTCAAGTCCTGAATCAAGCTCTCGGCAGTGCCATCAGGCAAGCCCCAGTCCACCAGCGCCAGACCATAGCTGTGCTGCTGCATCAGCGCCCGGGCTTCGGCCAGGGTGGCCGCAGCGTCGATGCGGCGCAGACCAGGAATGGCCGTGGGCAGCAACTCCACCAGCCACTGGCGGGGTTCATCCAGGTCTTCGACCACCAAGGCGCAAACAGAAGAATCGGTCATGGGATCGGCGGACATTCGAGGAGATAACAGCATGCGACAAGCTTAACCGGGTCATCCCACGAGGGCACTCCCCGGATCACGGGGTGACGAGCGGTATGGGCGAGGGCGAGGGCGAGGGCGAGGGCGAGGACGTGGGCGTCAGGCCGTCCCGCGCAGCCGCTCAATCAAGCCGTTGAGCGCGTCCAGCGAACCGAACTGAATCGCCAGCTCGCCCATCTCCTCAAACTTGCCATGGCGTTTGACACGCTTTTTAATGCGCACCTCCACATCGGCCATCAGCAGGTCAGACAGCTCCTCTTCCACCCGCTTGATGTCACGCGACTTTTGCACCTTGGGCGCACTGGCCGCTTGATCGGGTTCTGTAGAGAGCTTTTTCACCAGGCTTTCAGCCTCGCGCACCGACATGTTCTTGGCGCTGATCTGGTTCGCGGCGGTAATCTGGCTGGCTTTGTCCAGCGCCAGCAAAGCACGGGCGTGGCCCATGTCCAGGTCACCGGCCATCAGCATGGTTTGCACCGGGTCAGCCAAATTCAGCAGGCGCAGAAGGTTACTGGCAGCGCTGCGCGAACGGCCCACAGCTTGGGCGGCGGTCTCGTGCGTGAGGCCAAACTCTTTCACCAAACGCTGCAAACCCTGCGCTTCTTCCAGCGGATTCAGGTCTTCTCGCTGGATGTTTTCAATCAACGACATGGCTGCGGCGGCTTCGTCTGGCACGTCACGTACCAGCACGGGCACGCTGTCCAGACCGGCCAGTTTGGCCGCGCGGAAGCGGCGCTCACCCGCGATGATCTCGTACACCGGGCGGCTGCTGGGCTGAGGCGTGCTGCCCGCAGCGGCACCGGCCGTCAACAAGGCAGTACGGCGGCGCTGGCCGTCTGCAGCCTCCAGGCGGCGTACCAAAATCGGCTGCATGATGCCCTGCGCCTTGATGCTTTCAGCCAGCTCGTACAGCGCACCTTCGTCCATGCGCGTGCGGGGCTGGTAGGCACCGGGTACGATGTCCGTCAGTGGCAAAGTCGATGACAGCCCGGCAGTGGAGCCGGTTTCGTCTGCGGCGTTGTCTTCGACTTTGGGGCCCAGCAAGGCTTCGAGTCCACGGCCTAAGCCTTTGGGTTTTTTGGTGACCATGTGCGCTTACGCCTTATCGTGTTGTTGCATCAAAATATGTAGCAGCCGATGCCCATCGGGCCAGCTGTCCAAGCCTGATTCGGCATTGATATGTCCGCTGTCGCCGTAGTCGATAAACTGCGATCCCCAGTTTTTTGCCAAGGTTTGGGCACGCTCAAAATCACAATACGGATCGTTATGGCTGCCCAGCAGCACACTGGGGAACGGTAATTTTTGCAGCGGTATAGGCGACCAGCTGTAGAGCTGCGCACGGATCTCTTCGCGCTCCACGTCACCAGGGGCGACCAGCAACGCTGCTTTCACGCGGTGGGTGTTTTGTGAATGTGACGCCCAAGCGGCAACGAGGATGCAACCCAGGCTGTGCGCCACCAGCACGATGGGGCCATCGCACGCAAGCACCACATCTTCCAGGCGGCTGATCCAGTCACCGCGCAACGGGTGCATCCAGTCGTGTTGCTCCACGCGGGCATAGCGGTACTGGGCTTCCCACAGGCTTTGCCAATGGTCAGACCCGCTGCCCTGCCAGCCGGGAAGAATGAGGACGTTGGAAGGCTTCATTTGAAATTGAACACTATGAATTTAATAGCACTTGATGCCCATCAGGCGCGCACAAGCAGCTGATCAGGTTCAAAAACTCACATGGTCGCCACACGCTTGACCATTTCTTGCGCAAAGGCGATGAACGCCAAGCTGCCTTTGGCAGAAGGGTCAAAAATCACGCCTGGCAAACCGTAGCTGGGGGCTTCCGCCAAACGCACATTGCGGGGAATCACGGTGTCAAACACCTTGCCACCAAAGTGCCCCTTGAGCTGGTCGCTAACCTGTTGCTGCAAGGTGATACGTGGATCAAACATCATGCGCAGCAGACCGATGATTTGCAGATCAGGGTTCAAATTAGCGTGGACTTGCTTGATGGTGTTGACCAAATCCGTCAGCCCTTCAAGCGCGAAGTACTCGCACTGCATGGGCACAATCACGCCGTTGGCAGCGCACAGGCCGTTCAAGGTCAGCATTGAGAGCGAAGGCGGGCAATCAACGAGGATAAAGTCGTACTCGCTCTGCACCGTTGCAAACGCCTGCTTCAAACGCTTTTCGCGGCGGTCCAGATTGACGATTTCAATCTCAGCACCGGCCAGTTCGCGGTTCGCGGCCAGCACGTCATAGCCGCATTTATCAGCACGCACACGGGCTTCAGCGACGGTAGCGGATTCAAGCAGCACGTCGTACACCGACAACGCCACGCTGCGCTTATCCACACCCGACCCCATGGTGGCGTTGCCCTGCGGATCAAGATCGACCATCAGCACACGCTGGCCTATTTTGGCCAGACCGGCTGCCAGGTTGACGGTGGTGGTGGTTTTACCGACCCCACCTTTTTGATTCGCGACACAGAAAATTTTGGCCATGGACTGCTTAACAACTATTTAGTGAGAGCCAGCTTGACGCCGAACCCGATGAGAAAAATACCCGCCAGCTTTTCCAGCACGCGGGTGATAGCGGGGTTCGCACGAATGCGCTCCGCAAGAAAGTAGGTCAACAGCACAGCAATCAAGCTGTAAAGAAAACCCAATGCGGCAATAGTCGCCGCCATCACACCAAATGTCACCATGCCTTGGTGATGCACAGGATCGACAAACAGCGGAAAAAATGCCATGTAAAACACAATGGCCTTGGGGTTCAGCAAGGTAATCATCATGGCTTGACGAAAGTAATGGCGGGGCAAGATATTCAAGACAGGCTTGCTACCAGGCTTGGCTGTCAGCATTTTGAACCCCATCCAAGCCAAATAGGCAGCACCCAGCCATTGAACAGCATGAAAAGCAGCCGGATACGCAGCGAGAAGCGCAGCAACACCAGCAACAGCCATCCACAACAGCACCTGATCACCCGCAATGATGCCCAACGCAGCAGCCAAACCGCCAGCGATACCGCCTTTGCTGGTCGAGGTGATGAGCGCCAAATTGCCTGGGCCTGGAATGGCTAAAAACAAAATGATGGCAGCGACAAATGCACCGTAGTCTGCAATACCGAACATGAGAGGTTTCCTTTTTGCGCTGAAGTTTACTTGGCATGCAGCCAGAGCAAGCAGCGCTCAGCATCCAGCCCGGGTACTTTGAGTTGTTCCACGTGAAACAAACTGATATTTGACGGCAATGCGGCCAGCTCATCCGCCGGGTGCTTGCCCTTCATGGCCAGCCAAACGCCGGTGGGCGAGAGAGCCGCTTGTGACCAAGTGGTGAAATCCACCAGCGAGGCGAACGCCCGGGAGCACACCACATCAAAGTCGGCACCTTTCAGCGTCTCGACACGGGCGTTCACCGCTTTGAGGTTGGTCAGCTGCAACGTACTGGCCGCTTGCTGGATGAACGCCGTTTTTTTACCCACGGTGTCCACACAGGTGACTTGTAAATGCGGGCAGCACACAGCCAGCACCACACCGGGCAAACCAGCACCGGAACCCACGTCGAGCAGTCGAGCAACCTTGCCATCGGTAAACCCAACGGAGCTTAAATGCCTCTCTAGCGCAGGCAGCACAGCCAGACTGTCCAGCAGATGGTGGCGCAGCATCTCGTCGGGTGAGCGCACGGCAGTCAGGTTGTAGACCTTGTTCCATTTGCCAATCAGGTCTTGGTACCTCAGCAGTTGGGCGACTTGGTGTGCAGACAAGCTCAAGCCCAGCGCGGCCAAGCCATCTTGCAGTTCGTTCGTTTGGCTGTGACTCATGATTGCTCTGCCACCTGCTCTACGGCTTGAGTGGGCGCATGCAACTTACGCCCACTCTTTTTCAAATGAACCAACAGCAGCGACACCGCAGCAGGTGTGATGCCGGAAATACGTGCCGCTTGTCCCAATGTCTCAGGCCGCTGCTTGTGCAACTTTTGCCGGGCTTCAAACGACAACGCTGTCACCTGCAAATAGTCCATGTCCACGGGCAGTCGCAGATTTTCGTAATGTGCAGCGCGCTCTACCTCACCCTTTTGGCGGTCGATGTAGCCGGAATACTTGGCTGCAATTTCTACCTGCTCGATCACCGCTGCACCCAGATCATGATCAGCAGACGTTGCTGTTTCACGTGAAACAAGTGCGGCCAATTCTGCACTGGCGTGCTTGCCATCGTCCAGTGACATCAGGCTCGCATACGTCACATCAGGTCTGCGCAGCAAGTCGGTGAAGCTGTATTCGTGTTCAATGGCTTTGCCGAAGACACGCTCAGACTCACTCAAGCTCAGGTTCTTTGGGCTGACCCAGATAGATTTGAGGCGCTCTGTTTCACGTGAAACAGCATCGCGCTTGCGACTGAAAGCCTCCCAGCGCACATCATCCACCAAGCCCAGTTTTCGGCCTGCTTCGGTCAAGCGCGTGTCAGCATTGTCTTCACGCAGTTGCAAGCGGAATTCGGCTCGGCTGGTGAACATGCGGTAAGGCTCGGTAACACCCTGGGTCACAAGGTCATCGACCAGCACGCCAAGATACGCTTCGTCACGGCGTGGCAACCAAGGGGCATCACCTCGGCATTGCAGCGCGGCGTTGATTCCGGCAAACAAACCTTGTGCGGCAGCCTCTTCATAGCCGGTGGTGCCATTGATCTGGCCTGCGAAAAACAGGCCACCAATGGCCTTGGTCTCGAAGCTGTTGGTCAGCGCACGCGGGTCAAAGTAGTCGTACTCAATCGCATAACCAGGACGCAGGATGTGGGCATTCTCTAGGCCCGCCATAGAGCGCACCAAGTCATACTGCACATCAAACGGCAGACTGGTGGAAATGCCATTGGGGTAGACCTCGTGGGTCGTCAGGCCTTCAGGCTCCAGGAAAATCTGGTGGCTGTCTTTGTCAGCGAAGCGGTTGATTTTGTCTTCCACACTAGGGCAGTAGCGCGGCCCTACACCTTCTATCTTGCCAGTGAACATGGGGCTGCGGTCAAACCCGCTGCGGATGATGTCGTGCGTGCGTTCGTTGGTGTGCGTGATCCAGCATGGCACTTGCTGCGGGTGCATGGCCTTGTTGCCCAGGTAGCTGAACACGGGCACCGCGCCCTCCTCGCCCACGCCACCCGGCATACCGTCTCCGGGCTGCGCGGTGCAGCGGCTGAAGTCGATGGTGCGGCCATCGAGACGCGGCGGCGTACCGGTCTTCAAGCGGCCTTGCGGCAACTTCAGTTCTTTCAAACGAGCCGACAGGCTGACGGCGGGTGGGTCGCCCGCACGGCCTGCGGCGTAGTTGTTCAGCCCGACGTGGATTTTGCCGTCGAGGAAAGTCCCCGCAGTCAACACCACGGTGCGGCTGCGAAAGCGAATGCCGATCTGCGTCACCGCACCCACAACGCGCTCACCCGTACCGGTGCTTTCCACCATCAAATCGTCCACCGCTTGCTGAAACAGCCACAGGTTAGGCTGATTTTCCAGGCGAGTGCGAATGGCGGCCCTGTACAGGATACGGTCAGCCTGTGCCCGGGTCGCACGCACCGCTGGGCCTTTACTGGAATTGAGAATACGGAATTGAATACCGCCCTCATCCGTGGCAATACCCATCGCCCCACCCAGCGCATCCACCTCTTTGACCAAATGGCCTTTGCCGATTCCGCCTATCGACGGGTTACAGCTCATCTGGCCCAGGGTTTCGATGTTGTGCGTCAACAGCAAAGTCTTGCAGCCCATGCGGGCAGAAGCCAATGCAGCCTCGGTGCCCGCGTGGCCGCCACCAACAACGATCACGTCAAATTCCTGGGGGTAGTTCATTCCGGAGGTCATACCAAAAGTCCTTGCGGCTGCGCGCCTGTAGAGTCAATTTCAACCTCGTTTCAGCACTGCACAGCGCTGTCGTTGGAGGTGAAATTATCTCGCGCTTGTTGCCGCTTAGGGTTTCAGCAGATTGGGACATGCAGGTTTCACGTGAAACACTGCAAAAAAAGGCAAGGCAGCCCCCTCATGGCTTGCCTTGCCTTGGTGATTACGCTCTCAAAACAACAGGCTTGGTCTTCCAAATCGTGTCAGCGTATTCTGCGATCGTGCGGTCTGACGAGAAAGGCCCCATGCCTGCGACGTTGAGAATGGCTTTGCGTGTCCAGGCATTTGGGTCTTCGTAGAGTGCGTCCACCTTGCCCTGTGCCGCGACGTAGCTGGCGTAATCGGCCAACAACAGGTAGTGGTCGCCCCAGTTCACCAGCGTGTCGAAGATGTTCTGGAAACGTGCGGGTTCGTCGGGCGAGAACAAGCCGTCACGAATGGCATCCAAGGCCCGTTGCAACATCAGATCCGCTTCGTAATACGCACGTGGCTGGTAGCCTTTGGCCCGGATGTCGGCGACCTCGGGCGTGGTGTTGCCGAAGATGAAGATGTTGTCAGCCCCCACGTTCTCCAGCATCTCGACGTTCGCACCGTCCAGCGTACCGATGGTGAGTGCACCGTTCAATGCAAACTTCATGTTGCCGGTGCCTGAAGCCTCGGTGCCCGCCGTGGAAATTTGCTCAGACAAATCGGCTGCGGGGATAAGCATTTCAGCCAAGCTCACGCTGTAGTTCGGTGCGAACACCACCTTCAGCAAATCGCCCACACGCGGGTCGTTGTTGACGGTTTTGGCCACACCGTGGATCAGCTCAATCACCAGTTTGGCCATGTGGTACGCCGATGCGGCCTTGCCAGCGAAGACCACCACGCGCGGCACCATGCTGCTGGCAGCGGCCTCGGGGTTGTCCAGAATCTGCTGGTAGCGGGTAATGACGTGCAGCACGTTCATCAGTTGGCGCTTGTACTCGTGGATACGTTTGACCTGCACATCAAACAGTGCGCTGGGGTTGATCTCCAGCCCCAAATGCTGCTTGACCCACACGGCTAAACGCTGCTTGTTCACCTGCTTGGCATGGCGGAAAGCGCCGACAAAAGCCGGTTGCTCCGCCATGTGGCGCAGCGCTTCGAGTTGACTCAAATCGCGCCGCCAGCCACGCCCAATACGCTGGTCGAGCAAGGCGGCGAGCGAGGGGTTGGCCTGCGCCAACCAGCGGCGAGGCGTCACGCCATTGGTTTTGTTGTTGAAACGCTCAGGAAACAGTTTGGCAAAGTCGGCAAAGATGGACTGCTTCATCAGCTCGGAATGCAGGCCCGATACGCCGTTGATCGAGTGGCTGGCCACCACCGCCACATAGGCCATGCGCACCCGGCGCTCGCCAGATTCGTCCACCAGCGAGAGGCGTCGCATCAGTTCCGTATCGTGGCCATACTGCTGGGTAACGGACGCCAAAAAGTGCGCATTGATGTCGAACATGATTTGCAAATGGCGTGGCAGCACGCGGCCCAGCATCTCCACCGGCCAAGTTTCCAGCGCCTCGTGCATCAGCGTGTGGTTGGTGTACGAAAACACTTTTTGCGCGTAGCCCCAGGCGGTCGCCCAGGGCAGTTGGTGTTCGTCCAGCAGCAGGCGCATCAACTCGGGAATGGCCAGCACGGGATGCGTGTCATTCAGGTGGATGCTGACTTTCTCAGGCAGTTGCTCGAAGCCCACGTGGCTGCGCAGATAGCGGCGAATCAAGTCCTGCAAGCTGGCGCTGACGAAGAAATACTCTTGCTGCAAACGCAGCTCGCGGCCCGACGCGGTGGAGTCGTCCGGGTACAGCACGCGGGAGACATTTTCAGAGTGGTTTTTACCCTCCACGGCCGCCATGTAGTTGCCTTTGTTAAAGGCGGACAAATCCATTTCTTCAGTCGCACTGGCTGACCACAGCCGCAGCGTGTTGGTCGCCTGGGTGCCGTAGCCAGGGATGATGGTGTCGTAGGCCATGGCCAACACGTCGTGGGTATCTACCCAGACTGCTATCTTTCCAGTAGCACTGTCGCGTTGTTCCACGTGCCCCCCAAAGCGAATACGGTAGGTTAATTCGGGGCGCTGGAATTCCCAGGGGTTTTGCTTGGTCAGCCAGTAATCGGGCGCTTCTACCTGACGGCCATTGACGATGGTCTGGCGGAACATGCCGTATTCATAGCGAATGCCATAACCAAAACCGGGCACACCCAAGGTGGCCATCGAGTCCAAAAAGCAGGCGGCCAAACGGCCCAAGCCACCGTTGCCCAACGCCGCATCGGGCTCCAGTTCCGCCAGCGCGTCGTAGTCCACGCCGAAATCCGCGAGGGCTTGGCGCACCGTGTTTTGCAGCTCCAGCGCAAGGATGGCGTTGGTGAAGGTGCGACCAATCAGGAACTCCATGGAGAGGTAGTACACACGCTTCAGGTCTTGGGCGTACTGGGCGCGGGTGGTGGCCAGCCAGCGTTCCATCAATTGGTCACGCACGGCCAAGGAAGTGGCACGCAGCCAGTCATCGGTACGGGGTGCCACCGGGTCACCAGGGATCGCCAGCGGGTCTTTGCCAATGGCGTAAATCAGCTTGTGAGCAATGGCGCGCTTGAAGGCGGCCACGTCAGGCAAGGGGTGGTCGTAGAGAGGTTCTTGTAGGCTCATATGAGGGTCGCTGAACGCGAGTCAGTGCAAAAAAAGAAAAGAGGAAGGAGGGGTGAGAAAGCGAACACGGCGGTGGTTGCGGTCACACCGACAGGGCCGATTGGTACAACGCCACGTACTGCGCAGCCGCGTTTTGCCAGCCCAAGTCTTGACGCATGGCGCGGGCGCGAACCCGGTTCCATTCAGGGCGCTGCGCGAAGAGCGCAAAGGCACGGCGCACCGCGCGGTCAAACGCGGCTTGTGTGAAATCGTGGAACACAAAACCGTTGGCGCTGCCATCGGCCAAGTCTTCGAGCGAACAGTCCACCACCGTGTCGGCCAAGCCACCCACGCAGTGAACCAGCGGCAAACTGCCGTATTTCAGACCGTACATCTGGGTGAGGCCGCACGGTTCGAAGCGCGAGGGCACCAGCGTCACATCGCTGGCGGCAAAGATGCTGTGGGCGAAGCTTTCGTCGTAGCCAATGCGCACCGATACGGACTCTGGATGCGCCGCAGCGCGAGCACGGAAAGCGTCTTCCATCGCGCCTTCACCACTGCCAAGCAGCACCAACTGGCCACCTTGGGCGATCAACGCATCCAGCCCAGCCAGCACCCAATGCAAGCCTTTTTGCTCGGTCAGGCGGCTGACCACGCCAAACAGGGGGGCTTCAGTTTGCACGGCCAAGCCCAGCGTTTCTTGCAATGCGGCTTTGCAACGCGCTTTGCCACCGGGTTTGCGGGCATCGAAAGGGTGGGCAATCAGCGGGTCGCTGGCAGGGTTCCACACGGCATCGTCCACCGCATTCAGGATGCCTGACAGCACGCCAGCGCGCGCGCGCAGCAGGCCATCCAAGCCGCAGCCCTGTTCAGGCGTTTGAATCTCACGGGCGTAAGTAGGGCTGACGGTGCTGATGCGGTCAGCGTAGTACAGCCCGGCTTTCATGAACGACATCTGACCATGGAACTCCAGCCCGTCCACCGCAAACGCGGTATCGGGCAAACCCAGATCGCCAAAATGGTGCGCAGCAAATACGCCCTGGTAAGCCAGGTTATGCACGGTGTAGACGGTGGCAACCCGGGGAAATTGCGCTGGAGATTGCGCAGGGGCAAAGGCCATGTAAGCTGGGGCCAGTGCGGCGTGCCAATCATGGCAATGCACCACTTGCGGCTGCCAGTCAACATCCAGTCCGCGTGCCATTTGGGCAGCCACCCAGCCCAGCAGTGCAAAACGGCGGTGATTATCAGCGTAGGGCTGGCGGCGAGCGTCCTCATACGGGTTGCCAGGGCGGTCATAGAGTTGCGGGGCATCAATGACATAGGCGGCCGTGTCCAGCGCTGCCAAACGGCCCCACAGCAGCGTCACGCGGTCGCCCCAGGGGGTTGACAGCACGCACAAGGTTTGCACCTCTTGCAGGTCGCCCAGAATAGGTGCAAAGCCTGGCAGCAGCAGACGCGGCTCGCAGCCCGCCGCCGTCAGCGCAGCGGGCAATGCGCCTGCAATGTCAGCCAACCCCCCGGTTTTGAGCAGAGGGAAAATTTCAGCGCTGACTTGCAGGATATTCATCGTTACGTGCTTTCTGCTATCTAAGTCACTGTCCACTTGCCTTCAAGGCCGCCAACATTTCGCGCGTGATCAGCACCACGCCGTCGTCCGTGCGTTCAAAGCGCTGAGCGTCCAGCACAGCATCTTCACCGACCACCATGCCCTCTGGGATCACGCAGGCCCGGTCAATCACCACCTTGCGCAAACGGCAGTACCGGTGAATGGTCACATCCGGCAAGATAACCGCCTGTTCCACGTGGCAAAAGGAATGCACCCGCACCTCAGAGAACAGCACCGAATTCGACACGTGCGAACCCGACACAATGCAGCCCCCCGACACCAGCGTGTTAACCGCCACACCGTGCTGCCCCGTGGCGTCGGGCACAAACTTGGCAGGCGGTAGTTGACGCTGGTAAGTCCAGATGGGCCAGTCGGTGTCATAAATATCCAGCTCAGGGGTCGTAGACGCCAAATCAAGGTTTGCCGACCAGAATGCATCAATCGTGCCCACATCGCGCCAGTAAGGCGTGATGCCCGCAACCCGCGACACACAAGACATGCTGAAAGGGTGGGCCAGAGCGCGACCTTCAGAGACTGCACGGGGGATCACATCCTTGCCAAAGTCGTGGCTGGATTCGGGGTTGGTCAAATCCTCTTCGAGCAAGCTGTAGAGGTAATCGGCATCGAAGACATAGATGCCCATGCTGGCCAATGCCACAGCGTCATTGCCTGGCATGGCAGGCGGGTCAGCGGGCTTCTCAATAAAGGCGGTGATGTTACGGTGGCCATCTATGGCCATCACACCGAAAGCAGAAGCTTCAGCGCGGGGCACTTCAATGCAACCCACCGTGCAACCTGCACCACGCTCGACGTGGTCTTTGAGCATCAGCGAATAGTCTTGCTTGTAGATGTGGTCGCCCGCCAAGATCACGATGTACTCGGGCTTGCTGGAACGGATGATGTCCAGGTTCTGAAAAATCGCGTCTGCGGTGCCCCGGTACCAGTGCTCTTCGCCTGCACGCTGCTGGGCCGGCAGCATGTCCACCATCTCGTTCAATTCCGCACGCAAGAAGCTCCAGCCGCGCTGCATATGGCGCATCAGTGAATGCGATTTGTACTGCGTAACCACGGCCATGCGCCGGATGCCCGAGTTCAGGCAGTTGGAGAGCGGGAAGTCGATGATGCGGAATTTGCCACCGAAATACACCGCCGGTTTAGCGCGTTTGTCGGTCAACTGTTTAAGACGTGTGCCCCGTCCTCCCGCTAAAACCAAGGCCACGGTCCGCCGCACCAGCTGGTGCGCTTGCAGGTCTTTTTTAGCCAAGGGTTCTGTGGTGGTTGTCATGGTCGTCTCCTGTTGAATGGGTTATTTTTAAGTTGAATGCGGTCAAGTCATCACGGTCGGTATCGCCATGCCTGTTCGTGCGCGGATGCCCGCCACAGCATCGGCCAGCGCCACCAGCTCGGCCAGCGCGTACTGCACCGGACCGTCTTGCAAGGTGGTATCCGACTCGTAGCGCTCCAGGTACAGCCTGAGCGTTGCACCTTCCGTGCCCGTACCAGACAAGCGGAACACCACCCGTGCACCGTCATTGAAAATCAAGCGAACCCCTTGGCCGCTGGAAACCGAATGGTCTACCGGATCGGTGTAACTGAAGTCATCCGCTGTCACGATGTGGCGCTTGCCGAAATACTGGCCTTGCAGGCCGGGCAACGCCGCACGCAAATCGGCCATCAGCGCATTCGCCACATCCACCGGGATGCCCTCGTAATCGTGGCGCGAGTAGATGTTGCGGCCATAGGTTTGCCAATGCTCGCGCACCAAAGATTCCACCGATCGACCCGTGGCCCCTTGCAGGTTCAGCCAAAACAGCACCGCCCACAGACCGTCTTTTTCACGCACATGGTCAGAACCTGTGCCGTAGCTTTCTTCACCGCACAGGGTGACACGGCCAGCATCGAGCAGGTTGCCAAAAAACTTCCAACCGGTGGGCGTTTCAAAGCACTCGATGCCCAGTGCCTTCGCCACGCGGTCTACCGCTGCGGAGGTCGGCATGGAACGCGCCACACCCGCCAGCCCAGCGTGGTAGCCCGGAATCTGCGTGGCCCGCGCCGTCATCACCGCCAAGCTGTCAGATGGGCTGACCACGAAGTCACGGCCCACCACCATGTTGCGGTCAGCGTCACCATCCGTCGCCGCGCCAAAATCAGGCGATGCAGCACCGCGCATGTGGGCAATTAATTCTTCAGCGTTGACAGGGTTCGGATCAGGGTGCAAACCACCAAAATCCTCCAGCGGTTCGCCGTTCACCACCGTGCCTGCGGGCGCACCGAGTTCGCCTTCCAAAATCGCTTTGGCATACGGCCCACCCACAGCCCACATGGTGTCCATACGCATCGTGAAGCCATTTTTGAACATGCTGCGGATCAGTTCGAAATCAAACAGCTCGCGCATCACGGCAGCGTAGTCGGCCACCGGATCAATCACCTCAACTTGCATTTGCTCGACCTGCTGTGTGCCAAGCTGGTTCATGCCAATGTCTGGCGTATCGGTGGTACGGATCGCACTGATCGTCAGCGTGCGGGCGTACACCGCCTGCGTCAATGTCTCGTTCGCCGGGCCGCCGTTACCTGCGTTGTACTTGATCCCAAAGTCGCCCTCTGGCCCGCCAGGGTTGTGGCTGGCCGACAGCACGATGCCACCAAACGCTTTGTGGCGGCGAATCACCGCACTGACAGCCGGTGTGGACAAAATGCCTCCCTGCCCCAGCAGCACGCGGGCAACACCATTGGCAGCGGCGAGCCGCAAAATGGTTTGCACTGCCGCCCGGTTGTGGTAGCGGCCATCGCCGCCTAACACCAGCGTTTGGCCAGCCAAGCCTTGGCCGTCAGGCGTGGTGTGGTTCAACACATCAAACAGCGCCTGCACAAAATTTTCCAGGTAAAGTGGCTGCAAAAAAGTACTGACTTTCTTGCGCAGACCTGATGTGCCCGGGCGTTGCCCGGTGATGGGTTGGGTAGGGATCGTCTGAATGGCCATGTTGTCTCCGGTACTTGCTGTCTTCAATGACACTATGCCTGAAATTCAAACGGATTCACCCTCAGAAAGCCACCGTTCGCAGTACGTAACGGGGATTGATCCACAAATTCAAAGCGCTTTTAATTGGCTTAAAACG
The DNA here is from genome assembly GCA_025356445.1 of Betaproteobacteria bacterium. Classification (GTDB taxonomy): domain Bacteria; phylum Pseudomonadota; class Gammaproteobacteria; order Burkholderiales; family Burkholderiaceae_C; genus Defluviibacillus. Next base: position 75,555 of record JANXSZ010000083.1, read on the forward strand.
CTCAAAAAAAGCGAGATAACCGGCAACCGATAGACTTGGCACCGCGCCGAATGCGCCCACCTGATCTCAATGACACACCCCGCCCAGATTCCTACAGCCACACACGCCTCCTCTGCCACGGAACCTGCATCGGCCTACACCAGCACCGAAGGCATCGCCCCCGCCCTGTTGGACAAAGCCCAGACCCGACTCGAACTTTTGTACGGCCAGGTCGCGCTGACTTGGCCCGGCTTCATCGCCCGCCCTGGCCAGTACGAAATGATGCACGCCGCGCTGCTCACCTTCCTCAGCGCCAAAGCCCCAGACGACAAAGATCGCCCTGGCCGCCACCTTGCGCAACTGGAAGCCGGCACCGGCACTGGCAAAACCGTGGCCTACTGCCTGGCAGCCATCGTCGCGTCCGAGTTGCTGAACAAGCCCGTCATCGTCTCCACCGCCACCGTGGCGCTGCAAGAGCAGCTGTTCAACAAAGACCTGCCCCGCCTCGCTGAGATCATCCCTGAGCTGAAATTCGACATCCTCAAGGGGCGAGGCCGCTACATCTGCGAAAGCCGTCTGGAAGGTGCGCTGCATGACGACGGGCAAGACAATTTGCTGGGCACAGAATTCCAAGAAGCCTTTGCCGACGCCCGCTGGCAACCCCAAGGCCTGCCCCGCGACAACGCCGAGGCCGTGCGCTGGTTCAAAAACGTCTCCAAAAAACTCCACAGCGGCAAGTGGGACGGCGACATTGACGGCCTGGACGTTCAACCCGACCCGGACGACTGGCGCCAAGTGCAGGCCAGCGCCCACGCCTGCAACGGCGGGCGCTGCGAATTCTTCAAAAGCTGCGCCTTCTTCAAAGCCCGCCGCCAAGCCGCCACCGCCACACTGCAAGTCGCCAACCACGCGCTGATCCTCGCCACGCTGCAAACCGAAAGCACGCTGATCGACGCAGGCAACACGCTGTTTGTGTTCGACGAAGCCCACCACCTGCCCACCATCGCAGGCGACCAGTTCTCGTACCGCGCCCGCCTGGGCACCAGCACCAAGCTGCTCACCGCCCTGCGCACCATCGCCATCCGCCATGGCCGGGGCCTGCCCGCCAGCACCCGGCCTGACCCCGTAGCCTTTGCGCAAAGCATCACCGAATGCACCGACAAATTCGCCATCCTGGAAGACTACCTGGCACAAGCCCAACTGGTCAGCGCTGACCCCCCCAGCAAAACCACGCACCGCTTCACCCACGGTCAAATCCCTGAGGCCCTGATCCCCGAATGCGCCCAGCTCGCCACCCAGCTGCGCAGCATTGGCGGCATCGTCAACGGTGTGGCCGAAGCACTGAAAGAGCCTGACGAATCCAAATCCCCTGCCGAGCGCGACGAGCAAACCCGCGCAGGTGTCGAATTGGGCGTGTACCTCTCACAACTCACCACGCTGGAAAACCTGTTCAACGCCTGGGCCACGCACGACAAAGTGCCATGGGCCAAATGGCTGGAATATGCCCCTGCACCGGTGCGCCCCACTGGCTTGCCCACCTCCGCCCCCGATGCCTGGCTGTGCGCCAGCCCCATGACGGCAGCACAACTGCTGTCCCGTGGCCTGTGGAAAAACGTCAGCGCTGCCGTCTGCACGTCCGCCACGCTGACAGCCTGTGGCAACTTTGATTTCTTCGACCGCCTGAGCGGTCTGAACCGCTTCCCCGAGCGCCGCGCCCTGGTCGTCGCCAGCCCCTTTGACTACAGCACTCAGGGTGAACTGCGCATCGCCAAAATGCAGCATTCCCCCAAAAGCCCCGGCTTCTCAGACGAACTGTGCCAAACCCTGCCCGGCCTGCTGCGCGAACACCACCACGGCCAACTGGTGCTGTTCACCTCCAAACGCCAAATGCAGGCTTGCCACGCCGCCCTGCCACGGGACTTGCTGGAGCAAACCCAAATGCAAGGCGAACGCTCCCGCACTGAGCTGCTGAAAACGCACGGCCTGCGGGTAGAAAGCGGTGAGCGCAGCATCCTCTTTGGCCTGCAATCCTTCGGCGAAGGCATCGACCTGCCCGGCCAGCTGTGCGAACACGTGGTGATCGACAAACTGCCCTTCACACCCCCCAACTCTCCCGTGGAAGAAGCCCTGGCCGAATGGCTGAGTGCCCAGGGCCGCGACCCCTTCACTGAAATCTCCGTTCCCAGAGCAGGCATGAAGCTCGCGCAGTGGGCCGGACGCGGGGTGCGAACCGTGACCGACCGGGCCGTGATTACCGTGTGCGATACCCGGCTCTCAACCATGCGCTACGGCGCGGCGATCCTGGCGGGTCTGCCGCCGTTTCCGGTGGTGCGGATGTGACATTAAATTGATGCTAAAGTGATGTTTTGATGCATTTAAAGTAAGGCTCCGTATGCGAACAACTCTGGCTCTGGATGACGATGTTTTCTCCGTTGCGCGTCAACGGGCGCAGCGCGAGCGTATTTCTATGGGTGAAGCTGTTTCGCGCTTTGTACGCGAAGCCCTGCGCGCCAACGGACAAGCCCCCATGCTGCCAACGGCACTGCGCAGCAAGTACTCGGTGCTGCCAGCACGCGATGAAATCATCACCACCGAACATGTGCGTCGCCTGATGGACCAGGAGGGTATTTGAGAACCTCAAAGACTTCAGGCTACAGCCCACGCCTGTTACTGGATACCAACGTGTGGATCGCATTGCTGGACGATGCTCATGTCCACAACGCACAGGCCTTGGCGCTGTTTGCAACGCCTGCACTGAAAATTGCAACTTGTCCTCTGGTTGAAAACGGTGTGTTGCGCATCCTCAATCTGCCCGGTTACAGCCAGCATGGGCCCGCAGGGTTCGATGCGGTTCGAACCAAGATGAACTTGGCTTGTGGCGATGTAGACCACGAATTTTGGCCTGATGATGTCAGTCTGCGCATCAACAACGTGGTGGAGTGGAGCCGCGTATTCGGTCACAACCAGATTACCGATGTCTATCTGCTGGCCTTGGCTGTCGCCCACCAAGGCGCGTTAGCTACGCTGGATCACCGTATCGCCTTGAGCGCGGTCATCGGTGCAGGCAAGCAGCATCTGGTACTGCTGTGACCACCCTCACCCAGCTCCGTACCGGCCAACTCCAAGGCACCCAACGCTTGGATATTTCCTGCAATCTCACAGAGTTTCCGCGTGAGATTTTTGATCTGGCAGACTCGCTGCACACCCTCAACCTCTCTGGCAATGCCCTGGCGCACTTGCCCGACGACCTGCCCCGCCTGCATCAGTTGCGCGTGCTGTTTTGTTCTGAAAACCAATTCACCGAACTGCCTGCTGTGCTGGGTCAATGTCCGCAGCTTCAGATGGTGGGCTTCAAATCCAACCGGATAAGCCACGTCCCCGCAGCCGCCCTGCCACCCCAACTGCGCTGGTTGATCTTGACCGACAACCACATCGCCACGTTGCCCGATGCACTGGTCCACTGCACACAGTTGCAAAAATTGATGCTGGCAGGCAACCGCTTGACGCAGTTGCCGGGCACCCTGGCGGCATGCCACCGCCTTGAGCTGCTGCGCATCTCGGCCAACCGCTTAACAGCCCTGCCACCGTGGCTGCTCAACCTGCCCCGGCTGGCTTGGCTGGCCTATGGGGGCAACCCGTTCAGCGAGGCGTTTGAGACAGCACACCAGCCAAGTGAATCAAGCAACCCACCGACCACCGTGCAATGGCAGCATTTGACTTTGCAGCACCTGCTGGGCGAAGGCGCATCGGGCGTCATCCACCAAGCGCTGTGGCAGCCGAACCCGGCTACCCCACCCGCGCAGGTCGCAGTCAAGCTGTTCAAGGGCGCCGTCACCAGCGACGGCTGGCCGCTCAGTGAACGGGCTGCTTGCCTGCGCGCTGGGGCGCACCCTGGGCTGATCCCCACCACGGGCGTGCTCGTCGGCCATCCCAGCGGGACAGCGGGTTTGGTGATGCCCTGCACCCCCCCGCGCTTCACCACGCTGGCTGGCCCGCCAAGCTTGGAATCCTGCACCCGCGATGTCTATGCGCCGCACACCCGGTTTTCGCTAGCGACGGTCATGCGCATCGCACTGAGTGCAGCCTCTGCTGCACAGCATCTGCATGCCCAAGGTCTGCTGCATGGCGACCTGTACGCGCACAACCTGCAATGCACGGCGCAGGGCGACTGTGTGCTGGGAGACATGGGGGCAGCGTCGTTCCTGCCCATGCACGACCTTGCCACATCGCAGGCCTTGCAGCGGCTGGAAGCGCGGGCCTTGGGGTGCCTTCTGGAGGAATTGCTGGCGCATGGCGAAGCATGCGTGGACGACAGTGACGCACGCAGCGCACTGCGTCATCTGTGTGTGCAATGTCTGCACAGCGATGTGGCAGCAAGGCCCTTGTTCGGGCAGGTGGTGGCGCAGCTTCAGGCGTTGAAGTCACGGTTTTTGCCTGGGTTCAAGGTGTTGAAATAGCAGCTTGCGCAAGCTGCACCACAGCCCAGCCCTGCGCAGGTGCCATCCGCACAGCCCCATCTGCCCACCGCACAGCCAAATCCCGTACCGTGCTCGATCCCCAGGCCTCGGCGGTGAGTTCTTCGCCTTGGCTATTGCGCCACTGCACATCCCCCTCGCTCGCCCACCATTGATCCCGGGTCAGCGCCGGAATCTGACGGCGTACAGCGGTTAGCGTGGCGACCAGCGCAGTCAATTCACTGTCCGCATGGCCCCAGTCCAGCCACGTTGTCGCGTTGTCCTGGCAATAGGCGTTGTTGTTGCCCCCTTGGGTGTGGCCGATCTCATCACCAGCCAGCAGCATGGGCGTGCCCTGCGACAGCAGCAAGGTGGTCAACAATGATTTTTGTAGCGCTCTGCGCTTATTCAGTATGCTCTGATCGATAGTTTCGCCCTCAAAACCACAGTTGTGGCTGTGGTTGTTTCCGTGGCCGTCGCAGCTGCCTTCTCCATTGGCTTCATTGTGGCGGTCGTTGTAGCTGACCAGATCGCGTAGCGTGAAACCGTCGTGGGCGGTGATGAAGTTGATGCTGGCACTGGGGGTGCGGTGGCTGTGGTGAAACTGGGTACTGGAGGCGGCTAAAGCGTGGGCCAATTCGCCACGAGTTGCACCTCGGTTGGCTTCGCCCGTCAGCCAGTAGCGGCGCACGGTGTCACGGTACTTGTCGTTCCATTCCAGCCAGCCGGGCGGAAAGCCGCCGAGTTGGTAGCCACCAGGGCCAATGTCCCAGGGTTCCGCGATAAACAGCTTGCTTGCGCAAACGGGGTCTTGCTGGACAGCACCTAAAAAGGGGGCGCGCCGATCGAAACCTTTGTCGCCTGTATCGCTGCGGGCCAGGATGGGGGCGAGGTCGAAACGGAAGCCGTCCACGCCCAGCACATCACCCCAGTAGCGCAGGCTGTCCATCACCATGTGCAGGACGTGGGGCTGGTTCAGGTTCAGGCAGTTGCCGCAGCCGCTCCAGTTTTCATAGAGCGCCAGATTGTCAGGGCGCAGGTGGTAGTACAGGGCGTTGTCGATACCACGCAGGCTGAGCGTGGGGCCGTGCTCGTCAGTTTCCGCGCTGTGGTTGTACACCACATCAATCACCACTTCCATGCCGCGTGCGTGGACAGCATCCACCAGGGCGCGGAATTCACTGGCGGGGCAGGTACCGGGCGTGCCGCTCCAGTAGCGGGTATCGGGCGCAAACCAGCCTAGGGTGTTGTAGCCCCAGTGGTTACGCAGACCCATCTTTTGCAGCCGGGCTTCGTCCGCACGGTGCTGCACGGGCATCAGGCTGAGGGTGGTGACGCCCAGGCTTTGGATATGGTCCAGCACGGCGGGATGGGCCAGACCGGCATAGGTGCCACGCAGCGCTGGCGGCACAGCGGGATGCAAGGCCGTTTGGGCTTTGACATGCAGCTCGTACAGCACGCGCTGGCCGGGGGCAATATGAGGAGCCGGGATGGTGGACAGAGGCAGCAGTGCGGTAACACGGGCTTTGAGCGCAGTGGCAGCGTTATCACGGGTATCGGGCTGCTGGGGGTTGACCAGGTCGTGGCCACAGTGGATGTCGTCCCCATCGTAGTTGCCCAGAACTTCACGGGCATACGGGTCAAGCAGCAGCTTGGCGGGGTTAAAGCGGTGGCCTTGGTTGGGTGCCCAAGGGCCGTGAACGCGGTAGCCGTAGACAAGGCCAGCGGTACCGCCATCGCTCGCCGCCAGATGGCCATGCCAGACGCCGTTGCGGCACTGGGGCAGCGGCACGCGGCGCTCAGCACCATTGGCAGCAAACAAACACAGTTCCACCGCAGTAGCGTTGGGAGCCACCAGCGCGAAATTCACGCCTGCGTCATCAGGCGTAGCGCCCAGAGGAGAGGACTTGCCCGTGGTCAGCATGAACGCCTTTCTTGCAAAACTGAACTGTTGCAAACCTTATGCCAACACCAGCATCACCGTGGACAAAGGCGGCAGCGTGAGCACCAGGGAATCGGTCAAGCCGTGTTCGGCCTGCGCTTCGCTGTGAAGAATCCCTTTACCTCCTCCGCTAGCGACGCCACTGCCGCCGTACACCGTGCCATCGCTGTTGATGATTTCGCGGTAGCTGCCCGCCTTGGGCACACCGATGCGGTAGCCGTGGCGCACCATGGGGGTGAAGTTACAGACCACCACCACCAGCGAGGTGTCTCCCCCCACCACCGGGGCGGAATGCCGGGCGAACGCGACTACCGATTGCGCGGCGTCGTCGTGGCTGAGCCACTGGAAACCACCGCTGTCGTGATCCAGCGTGTGCAGGGCCGTGAAGTGGCGCATCACGCGGTTCAAGTCCTTCACCAAGCGCTGCACACCGGCATGGTTGGGGTCTTGCAGGGCGGGCCAGTCCAGGCTGGCATCGGCGTTCCATTCGGCCCATTGGGCGAACTCACAGCCCATGAACAAGAGTTTTTTGCCGGGATAAGCCCACATCAACGCGTAGTAGGCACGCAGGTTAGCAAAGCGCTGCCAGGCATCGCCGGGCATCCGGCGTAACAACGAACCCTTGCCGTGGACCACTTCATCGTGTGAAAGCGGGAGCAGGAAGTTCTCGGTGAAGGCGTACATCAGCCCGAAAGTGAGCTGGTTCTGGTGGTGCTGGCGGTGGAGGGGGTCGAGGCTGGCGTAGCGCAGCGTGTCATTCATCCAGCCCATGTTCCATTTGTAGTGAAAACCCAGGCCACCACGCTCTGGCGGGCGGGTCACGCCGGGAAACGAGGTGGACTCTTCGGCGAGCGTGATCGCACCAGGACGCTCGGTGCCCACAATGTGGTTCATGCGCTGCAAAAAGGCGATGGCTTCCAGGTTTTCGCGCCCGCCGTGGACATTGGGAATCCATTCTCCCGTTTTGCGGCTGTAGTCACGGTAGAGCATCGAGGCCACGGCGTCCACACGCAGGCCGTCGATGTTGTAGCGCTCCAGCCAGTAGAGGGCATTGCCAACAAGGTAGTTGCGGACCTCGGTACGGGCGTAATTGAAGATCAGCGTGTTCCAGTCCTGGTGAAAGCCTTCACGCGGATCGGCGTATTCGTAGAGCGCGGTGCCGTCAAACTGAGCCAACCCGTTGGCATCGGTGGGGAAATGGCCGGGCACCCAGTCCAAAATCACACCCAGGCCCGCAGCGTGGGCCGTATCCACGAAGGCGGCAAAGTCGTCTGGCGTACCAAAGCGGGCACTGGGCGCGTACAAACCTATCGGCTGGTAGCCCCAAGAGCCGTCAAACGGGTGCTCGCTGACAGGCAGCAGCTCGATGTGGGTAAAACCCATCTCCACGCAGTAGGGCACCAAATATTGCGCCAGCTCCCGGTAGCTCAACCAGCGTCCCTGGGCGGCAAATTCGGACTCGGCGGACACACCGTCCAGCGTGCGCCGCCATGAGCCTAAATGCACCTCGTAAATGCTCATGGGCGCGGCAAAACTGTTGGCCAAGGCACGGCCAGCAGGCAAGGCGCGCACAGGGGGCAGCGGGCACACGATACACGCGGTATCGGGGCGCAGTTGCATCCCAAAAGCGTAAGGATCGGCCTTCAGTACGACATGGCCTTGCGCGTTGAGAATCTCAAATTTATAGCAGTCACCCACCGCCACATGCGGTGCAAACATCTCCCACACCCCGCATTCCCGCCGCAGCCGCATCATGTGGCGGCGTCCATCCCACTGGTTGAAATCACCGACCACTGAAACACGCTGCGCGTTGGGTGCCCACACGGCAAACGCCACACCGGCCACACCGTTCATCTCGCACAAATGCGCACCCAGGCACTCAAAGGGCCGCTGGTGGGTGCCCTCGGCAAGCAGCCACACATCAAGCTCGCCCAGCACAGGAGGGAAACGGTAAGGGTCTTCAATGTGTGAGGTATGCGAGCCCCAATCCACCCGCAAGCAGTAGGCCAACGGGTCAACCAAAGGATCACCAGAGGGTGCCGTAGCAATGCACCCCTCAAACACATCAGAGCCGGGCAGACGGGCCAACGTGGCCACCACGCTGCCAGCCTGCGTCAGCACCGTGCTGACCACATCAACCGCCTGCGCACCCGGCAGCAAGACCCGCACCCACCAGCGTTCGTCCACCCCGTGTGGCCCGAGCACCGCAAAGGGATCCCGGTGTTCGGCACGCATCAGGGCGGCAAGATCGAGAGGTGGTAAGGTCGATGGCGTCATGCTTCATTCTGCCATTGCCCTCATACCTGCAGTAACGTCCGCGTTACCTCGTGGCGTGCCTTTGCCTGTGCCATGCCGTGCGCACTGTGGCGCGTGCTGCACGGCACCGTCCATCTCCAGTGCCATCCCCGGCATGCCCCACGGCAAACCCGCAGGGGTGCGGTGCGTACAGCTCACCGCCGCAAACGCCTGCGCCATCTTTGGCCAGCCCGAGCGACCTGCGTGCTGCGCGGGCTTGAGCCCGTCAGCGGAGATGTGTGGCACGTCGCGAACGGCAGCGATGCGCTGGCTAGCACAGCTGGAAGACGCCACGAAGCCGTAAACGCCGTAGAGCGCTCACGTCGGTACACACATTACGCCCGCTCAAAACCCATTCGCGCTTCAAACCCTTGCGTCAAACCGGGTGGAGGGGATGCAAAAGACAGCTGTCCGTGATGGCGCTCCACAATCGTTTTGACAATGGACAGGCCCAACCCAAAACCCGCAGAGTCCGCCGTAAGCCGCACATGACGGCGGACCAAATCATCAAGCCTGGCGGCACTGACGCCTGGCCCGCCATCCCACACAATCACTTCGCCTGCGGCACCGATCTCCACCACCACAGCACTGCCTTGCCCGTAACGCAGGCTGTTTTCGATCAGGTTGCGCACAGCAATAGCGATCGCGTCAAAATCACCGTAAACGCAGACACCCAAGTCACCACAGAGGCTCAAGCGCGCTAAGTTGGCATGGTCCGACTCAAACTCCTGCACCACCGCTGCGACCAGTGAGCGCAGACAAACCCGGTCGCGTGCCAACGCTGCACCGGACTCAGCACGTGAGAGTTGCAACAACTTTTCAGTACGCCGCTTGAGCTGCGTCAAGGCGTTGTTCGCCGCGCTCACTTCGCCCTTTGCAGCCTCAGAAAGGTCGAGCGCCAATGCGTTGAAAAGCCGGAGTTGGGCCACCGTCAGCGGCGTACGTAACTCATGGGCGGCATTGGCGGCCAAAGCGCGCTCAGCTTGCAGAGCGTCATGCAAACGCAGCAACAGACGGTTCACGCTGACCACCAAAGCCTGTAGCTCATCGGGCAAGCCCTGGGGATTAACCGGGGCCAGGTTTTGACCACCGCGCTGCCAGACCTGTTCCGTCACCCCAGCCACCGCCGCCATGCGACCCCGCACCGTGCTGCGCACCAACACGGCAAGCAGCGGCAAAATGAACAAGAGGGGAACGAGCAAAAAGAGCAGGCTTTCGTTGCGCGCCTGTCGTCTGTGCTTGAGGGGGTCTGCCACACGGATAAACAGCGCGTGTACCGAATGCCGCAAAGTGTAGACCCGCCAATCACCCGTCTGGGCAAACCCGGGTACCAAGGGCACAGGCAAAGGCATTGCTGGCGCATCTACAGACCGCATCAACAAAACACCTGCGGCATCAACGATCTGGTAAATCAAATAATCGCCTTGAACATAGGGCGTGGATTCTGTATCCGCAGGCACACCTTGGCCTTCTGCGCTTGGTGCCGACAGTGCAGTGGATGCCATGCTGCTGAAACTGCCACCATGGCTGCGCGCTTCATCCAACTCATGTGCAGCAAGTTCCAGCAAGCGGTTCGCGCTTTGTACCAAGGCACTGTCCAACGTCTCTGCGATTTCAGTGTCTACGTACCACGCAACGGCAACTGCCCCCGTTAACCAAAAACCACACACCCACAGGACGATGGCACGGCTCAACTGCCCGCTCAGGCTGGATGACCTTAGCGTGAAGGTTGATGGAGTAGCCGGCGTCATACCCCCTCCGGGTTGAAACGGTAGCCCAGACCACGCAGGGTGTGGATACAATTACGGCCTAATTTACGGCGTAAATTGCTGATAAAAACCTCCAGAGTGTTGCTGTCTGCCTCATCGTCAAAGCCATACAGCGCACTCAGCAAAGCTTCTTTGGAATGCACGCGGTCAGGCCGCGAAACCATGGCACGCAGCAGTGCCCATTCCTTGGCAGTAAGCTCCACCGGCAAGCCCCCGAGCGAGGTGCGGCTGCGCGACAAATCTACCTCAATCGGGCCAAACTTCAACACCGCACTGCCGCTACCGGCGCCATTGCCCCGACGCTGCACAGCGCGCAAGCGGGCCAGCAGCTCGTCAGGGTCAAAAGGCTTGACCAAATAATCATCTGCACCGGCATCCAACCCTCGGATACGGTCTGATATCTGGTCTTTCGCCGTCAAGATGATGGTCGAGGCATCGGGCGCAAACCGCCGCACTGAACCCAACAAATCCAGGCCATCGCCATCGGGCAGGTGCAGATCAAGCAACACCACGCCCCAATGCGCCAGCGGCAACGCCTGCCGGGCAGCGTGCAAACTGGCTGCGGCATCCACCACAAAACCCCTGGCGACCAAAAAAGCGGTCATGGCGGCAGCCAATTCAGCGTCGTCTTCAACAAGCAGTACACGCAAGAGAGTTCCTTTTTAAAGCCATCACGACCATCCAGCCGACTGAATACCCCCTGATTGAAGCTGACAAAAATGAAGAGAACCTGAAGAGCGAACTCAGGTTCAGTTCACGCTGACTGCCTAAGCTCCAAGCAATTTCTTAACCGGCATCCCGCCGAAAAGAAAGCGCCTCAGCGCACGGAAACACGGCCATGAACACCAAATTTTCAATCAAAGTCCTGGGTTGGGTTGCAGCAGCAGCAGCATTGTCCGCATGTGGCGGCGGGGGAGGCAGTAACAGCACGGATGATCGCACCAGCGGCAACAGTACTGTCACAGCGCCCGTGACCGGCAGTACCAAATCGCTTTACCAAGGGCCTATTTCAGGCCTCGGCTCCGTCATCGTCAACGGCATGCGGTTTTCTGTGGTGGGCGCTAATTTGACGGACGACGACCACAATACCTTGACCTCAGCTGACATGCACATCGGCATGAACGTAACCGTCAGCGGCTCAGGCGACCAGCAAGCCCAAACGGGTGTGGCCACCAGCGTCGAATTGGTACACGGCACGCGTGGCAGTATCACCGCGATCAACAAGGCGCTGGACGCACTTACGGTCATGGGACAGCGGGTGGTGGTGAATGTAAATACCGCGTACAGCGGTGTGACGGGCCTGGCCGCGCTGACCACCGGTGACAGTGTGGAAGTACACGGTATCCCTCAACCAGACGGCAGCGTGAGCGCCACGCTGATCGAGAAGAAAACCCTCGCTATCTTTGGTACCAGCGGCACCCTCACCGCCTTAAACACCGGCAACAAAACCTTCACGCTGGGCAGCCTGACCATCGACTACAGCACCGCCAGCGTGACAGGTATTTTGAGCAACGGGGTCAGTATCAAAGTGCGCTCGTCTGCCCAGCCTGTGAATGGACGGCTGTTGGCCACGGCTACAGAGGCTGGCAATGCCACCGCGCTGTACACCACCAGCACCACCCTCAAAATCAAGGGCGTTGTCAGTGCGCCGGATGCATCGAACAAACTGATGGTGGCAGGCACAACAGTAGATTTATCTGCTGTCACGCTGCTTGGCGGAACAACCGTGAAAGCAGGTGACGTGATTGAAGTGCGAGGCACCTGGAACGGCAGCACCCTGGTGGCCAACCAAGTCGAATTTGAAGGTTACCGCGATGCGCAAATCGGGGGGCGCAATGAACTCTACGGCACCATCAGCGCTTACACCTCGCTGGCCAACTTTGTGGTCAATGGCGTTAGCGTTGATGCCTCCGCTGTTCAGGGCTTGAACACCGCACTGCTCAAAGTAGGCACCTACCTGGAGGTGAAGGGTGCACTGCAAGGGAACACGCTCAAGGCCAGCAAGCTGGAAATCAAATGAGCCTGAACTGGTGCAGGCGTGACGCGCTTTACGCCCGTGGGTTGGCAGGTATCGCGTTGCTCGGTAGCTGGGGCACCGCACTGCACGCGGTGGCTGCAGACACAGCGCCCACGCAAGTGGCTAACTGGACAGCCAGCGCGAAAGCGAGCGATCCGGCGTTCACTGCATCGGCGGAACGCGGACGGGCCTTTTACCTGCGCCAGTCAGACACTAACGCAGAGATGGCCAGCTGTGCCGCGTGCCATACAGCCAATCCCGGCACCAATGGACGGCATACGGTCACAGGCAAAAGCATTGCGGCCATGGCAATTCAGGCCAACCCAGAGCGGTTTACCGATGCGGCCAAAACCGAAAAATGGTTCAAGCGCAATTGCAATGACGTGCTGGGTCGCGTCTGTACCCCCGCTGAAAAAGCCGACTTCACGACTTTTATGCTTACCTTCAAATAAGCCATTCAGACGCTAAAACCCATGAACACCAACAACACCCTTTCTGCACTGACTTTGGGGTTGATGCTGATAGGAGGCAGCACGGCGGCACAGGCCGACAACTTGCGCAGCCCACCCGCCCCGAAAATATACACATCAGAATGCGCCAGTTGCCACACCGCTTACCCAGCAGGGCTTTTGGTGGAAAAAAATTGGAAAAAACTACTGGTAACACTGGGAAACCACTTTGGTACCGATGCCAGCGTGTCCCCCGAAGAACTTACGTCGATTTCAGCCTACCTGCTGGACAACGCGGCCACCGACACCACGCGCTATACCGCTCAAAATGACCCTGTACGCCTCACCCAAACGGTATGGTTTGAGCGCAAACACCAACGCAAATTGCCTGCCAGCGTGTGGGCGGACACCAGGGTGAAATCAGCCGCCAACTGCCAGGCCTGCCACACACGGGCGGACCAAGGTCGGTTCTCAGAGAGTGACATTGCAGTACCCGGTTTTCCGGGGCGGCACTGGTAGGGGCAGGTGATGAACCGCACACCAATCCACGTTTGGGACTGGGTGGTACGCGTTGGCCACTGGACGCTGGCTTGCGCTTTTTTAACCGCCTACTTCACAGCCGAATCCGAATCTCTGCGGCTTATCCACACCACCAGCGGGCTGGTGGCGCTGGCTGTGGTGCTGTTCCGAATCGTCTGGGGATTTGTGGGTTCCCGGCACGCCTTGTTCACCAGCTTTATCCGCTCGCCCAAAGAGGCCATGACCTACCTCAAGCACCTGAGGCGGACCAACCCTGATCACCATACCGGCCACAACCCCGCAGGCGGCTGGGCCGTGATCGCCTTGCTGGGGTTGACCGCACTCACCGCTACCGCTGGCTTGGCGAATTACAACGAATGGGGTGGTCACATGATGGAAAAAGCCCATGAGGTGCTCGCCAACCTGAGCCTGGGCTTGGTCATCGTGCATGTGCTGGCCGTTGCAATCAGCTCCTGGGTGCACCGTGAAAACCTGGTCAACCCCATGTTCACCGGGGTAAAGCAAGGTTATGCCAACGAAGCGATTGCCGTGGAACGGGGGCGTTTTACTGCCGTGCTGCTGCTGGTCTGGGCTGCCGTACTGGCATGGTGGCTGCGGTGATTAAGACGAACAAAGCGAACCCTGTTAAACTGGGATTCATCCTGCGTTCTTAAAGTGAACGCCTTGTTCCACAGGTTTGAACCATGTCTTCACGTTTTGCCCTACATACCCTGCTTGCGATTACCAGTACGGCTATGGTTGCTCCTGTTTTGGGAGCAACCATAGCCACAATCAGTCCTCGCACGGGCAGTACAGCGACCTCGGCGGTTCGGTTGCAAGGGGTTGTAGTCTTGCCGCCGCAAGCGATAGAAACTGTCAGCGCCCCCGTGAGCGGCTTCGTACAAGCAGTGCAGGTGTCGCCTACCGATGTGCTGGGCATTGGCCAGACGGTGGCCACCTTGCACAGTGCGCAGCTCATGGAATGGCAACGTGACTACATTCAACTGAATGTACAGGCCCAGCAAACCCAAGACCGCTTGCAGCGCAGCGAGCGTCTGGCGGCAGAGGGCATTGTGGCGCAATCGCGGGTGCGTGACGAACGCTATGCCAACACCCAGGCACAGATCGCCGCCCAAGAGCGGCAGCAAGCCCTGCTGCTCGCAGGCATGCGTGAAGCGCAGCTCAAGGCGCTGCTTGACAAGCCCTCAATACATGCAAACTTGAGCGTCAGCACGCCGCGTACAGGCACGGTGCTAGAGGTGCTGGCACGGCCCGGCCAACGTGTTGAAGCCGGGGCTCCCCTCATCACCCTGACCCGCAGCGGCTGGCTGGCGCTGGAGCTGCAAGCCACTGCGGCGCAAAGCCAGCAGATCAAAGCCGGGGCGGTAGTCACCGTGATGGGCTGCGCAGCGCTGGGCCAGACAAGTCGCGGTCAGGCTTACGTTAAAGGCATTTCGGCCTTGATGCGCGGTGGAAACCAGGCTGTGACGGTGCATGTCAGCCTGCCCTCCAGCGCCAGTACCTGCTTGCGGGCCAACCAAGCGGTGGAGGCCGATGTGTTTGTGTCTGCCCCCTCCATTGGTCAACGCTGATGCTGAACCGCCTGATCGCCCTGTGCTTGGCGCAGCGCCTGTTGGTGCTGGTGTTGACGGCCCTGCTGATTGCCGCCGGTCTGTTCTCCCTGCGTGATTTGCCCATTGACGCCTTCCCCGATGTGTCCAGCACACAAGTCAAAATCATCATGAAAGCGCCGGGCATGACGCCTGAAGAGGTGGAGTCGCGCATCACCGTGGTGATTGAGCAAGAGCTGCTGGGCATCCCCAACCAAACCGTGATGCGTTCGCAGTCCAAATACGCGATAGCCGACATCACCATTGATTTCGCCGATGGCACCGACATTTACTGGGCACGTCAGCAGGTGGGTGAGCGTTTGGGCAATGTGCTGAAAGACCTGCCCAGCACGGCCAGCGGCGGCATGGCCCCGGCGACCACGCCGCTGGGTGAGGTATTCATGTTCACCATTGAGGGGCCACAAAGTCTGACCGATAAGCGCACCCTGCTCGACTGGGTCATCCGCCCGCAATTGCGGGCCATCACGGGCGTAGCGGATGTGAATGCACTGGGTGGCCTGGTCAAGAGTCTGGAGGTGGTGCCCAACCCCGTCGCACTGGCGGCACGCGGCGTCTCGCTGGCGCAGCTGCACGCGGCCTTGGAAACCAACAACCGCAGCGACGGCGCTGGCCGTCTGAACGTGCATGAACAAGCGCTGCTGGTGCGTGCCAGCGGGAACCTCACGTCGCTCGATGACGTGAGAAGTGTGGTTGTCCTCCAGCGTGCAGGTCAGGTGGTACGGGTAGGTGACGTGGCCGAAGTGCGCACCGGCAGCCTCACCCGCTACGGGACGGTCACCCAAGATGGTCAGGGCGAAGCAGTAGAAGGCTTGGTGCTGGCGCTGCGTGGGGCCAACGCCCGCACCCTGGTCAACCAAGTGCGCGACAAGCTGGCTCAGATCGAAAAAACATTGCCCGCTGGCACCACCCTGAAAACCTTTTATGACCGAGGCAATCTGGTTGACCGCGCTGTCCACACCGTCACGCAGGCGCTGGCCGAAGCGATTGCGCTGGTGTTGGTGTTGCTGCTGGTGTTCCTGGGCAACCTGCGTGCGGCGCTGGTGGTGGCCGTGATTTTGCCGCTGTCAGCGTTGGCGACGTTCGTGCTGATGCGCCAGTTTGGCCTGTCGGCCAATTTGATGTCGTTGGGCGGCTTGGCCATAGCGATTGGGATGTTGGTGGATGCGGCGGTCGTGGTGGTGGAAAACATAGAAGCCCACAACACCCCCGCACAACCTGCGGCCCTCTTTGAGGCTGTGAAAGACGTTGCCGTACCCGTCACTGCAGGCATTGCCATCATCATCACCGTGTTTTTGCCGCTGCTGACATTGCAGGGGCTGGAAGGCAAGCTGTTTACGCCTGTGGCATTAACAATTGTGTTTGCGCTGGCCGGATCGCTGCTCCTGTCGCTCACCGTCATCCCTGTACTGGCTTCGCTGCTGCTGGGCAAAGCCGCGCACAAAACGCCTTGGCTGGTGCGCAAGCTGGACGTGCTCTACCACCGGGTGCTGGGCTTCGCGTTGGCACACAGCCAACCCGTCTACGTCGGGGCAATCGCGCTGCTGCTGGTGACGGTGGCAATCTATCCGCTAATTGGCAAATCCTTCATGCCCAACCTGGACGAAGGCGACATCATTTTGCAAACGGAAAAACGGCCATCTATCAACCTAGACACCGCTGCTGCGATCGATATCGCCATCCAAAAGCGTCTGCTGGCGACGGTGCCCGAAGTGCTCAGCGTGGTGGCGCGAGCAGGTTCTGACGAACTGGGCTTGGATCCGATGGGGCCCAACGACACCGACAGCTTCTTGGTGCTCAAACCACGTGCGCAATGGCGCAGCCCAGACAAAGAAAAACTGATAGCCGCCATCCGCCAACAGGTGGTCGATTTCCCTGACATCACCTTCAGCTTTACCCAGCCGATCGAAATGCGAACGTCAGAAATGCTGTCCGGCGTACGCGGCGATCTGGCCGTCAAGATTTTTGGCCCCGACACAGCAGAACTCGACAGACTCGCTAACGCCACAATCGCCCTGCTGCAAACCATTCCGGGCAACGAAGACGTGCAAACCGTGAAAAACAAAGGCGTGCAGTATCTGCAAGTGGACTTGAACCGCCAAGCCATGGGGCGCCTGGGGTTGACCGTAGAGGATGTGCAAAACACCCTTAAATCTTTGGTCGAAGGCCGTAGCGCGGGCGTGGTGATCGAGAACGGGCGGCGCGTGGCCTTGATGGTGCGCGGGCCAGAAGGCTTGCGCATGTCCGACGCGCTGTTCCAGCAACTGCGCATCCCTTTGGCCGATGGGGATGCCGTGGCGCTGAGCAGTATCGCCCAGCTCACAACCCAGGATGGCCCTGTCAAGATTGACCGCGAAAACTCCTCGCGCATGGTGGTTGTGCGGGCGAATGTGCGGGGGCGTGATTTGGTCAGTTTTGTAGCGGATGCACAAACGGCATTCCACACGCAGGTCAAGCTCCCGCCCAACTACCGGGTCACCTGGGGCGGTCAGTTTGAAAACCAGCAACGCGCAGCAGCCCGCCTTGCGGTGGTGGTACCGGTAGCGCTGACGCTGATCTTTTTGCTGCTGTTCACCACGCTGGGCTCGGTACGCCAGGCCGTGCTGGTGCTGGCCAACATCCCGTTTGCGCTTGTGGGTGGGGTACTGGCGCTGTGGGTAAGCGGCGAATACCTGTCTGTGCCCGCATCGGTCGGCTTTATCGCGCTGATGGGCATTGCCGTACTGAATGGGCTTGTGATGATGGGTACCTTCAACCAGCTGCACAGCCAGGGTCTGGCGATGGCAGATGTCGTCATGCAGGGTGCCCGACAGCGCTTGCGTCCCGTGCTGATGACGGCCAGCATCACTGGCTTTGGGTTGATTCCGTTGCTGCTGGCCACTGGGCCAGGCTCAGAAATCCAACGCCCTCTGGCCATCGTTGTGGTGGGCGGGCTGGTCAGCGCCACCTTGTTGACGCTGGTGCTGCTGCCTTGCCTGTTCCGTCGCTTTGGTACAGCGCCCAACCAATCCAAGCTGACCTCCCTTGAAAGCGCCCCATGAGGGCGATGTTTCACATGAAACAATTAACCTCCTTACGCTACGGTATTTATAGCTATTTATGCCCACTGGTAATACTCTACAGCCCATTTTTATGGGCAGAAAATAACGCAACGCATTACCCCAAAAGTCTGCCGCCAGCCCCACTGGCACGTATCGCGATTGCCGCCACCCCGATGACCGAACTGGCCCGCTTAGGCTGGCAAGCAGAACAATCGCAAGCGCGGTTGCTGCGCAGCGGCAGCTACGAATGGACGGCCCGCGCCACCGTGCAGCGCCGCCGTGAACGCCTGGGCGGCGGCTTCACAGAACCTGAGCTGTCGCTAGAGCGCCCCGTGCGCTGGGGCAACAAAACGGCCATAGACGGCCGCTTGGCGGAAGCGGGGCTGGCAGCAGCCCTCTCCAGCTTTGAGGACGCGTGGCACGAATCAGGCCGTGCCCTGCTCAAAGCCTGGTTTGACGTGGCACGCGAAGAAAGCACCGTCAGCAGCTTGGTGCAACAAACCGAACTCAGCCGCCAGCAGGTCAGTGTGGTCGAGCGCCGTGTCGCTGCCGGTGATGCGCCCCGGCTGGAAACCCTGCTGGCCCAGGGTGAGCACGAACGCAGCATGGCCGCGCTGGCCAGCGCCCGCCTGCAAGCCCAAGCGCTGCGGGTGGCGTTCGACCGCAAATACCCCGCGCTACAAGGCATGCAACTTGCCACGTTGGACACTGTGCCTGCAGCCGAAACCATCACCGAAAACGTCACGGACCGCGTGACGCAAATGACCCAAGCCATCCTCGCCGACAACCACGAGATCGAATTAGCCCAAGCCAATACCCTGCTAGCCCGACTGCGCCTGGAACGCACCGAGAGCGAGCGCCGTGCCGACCCCACCGTGGGCATCCGCTACGCCCAGGAACGCGGTGGGCAAGACAACATCATCGGCGTCCACATCGCAATCCCGTTTGGCAGCGTAGCGCGCGATACACGTACCCGTCTGGCAGCCATCGAGGTCGACAAAGCGGCGACCCGAGAACAAGAAACCACGGTGCGCGTTGGCTACGAAGCCGCTCAAGCCGCCCAAGCCGTCGGCCTGACCCGCCAAATCGCCCAGCAACTCGTGGCCTCAGCCCAGAAAGCCAACACCGCCGCCACACTGGCTGGCAAGGCCTACGCCGAAGGCGAAAGTCTGTTAACCAACTGGCTGCAAGCACGCCGCCAAGCACGCGAAACCCAACTCGCAGCCACGCTGGCCCAAGTCAGCGCTGAAGAAGCCGCCACCCGCGCCAAACTGGACGCTCACCAACTGTGGGCGCCACCACCGCTGGACAGCAGCAGCCTTGATTTTGCAGTCCCGCATGGAGAGAACAGGCCATAAGCGGAAAAGGAATCCTCAGTACCTCTTGAATTCCAACGCTTCGCACTGCATGTGGCAGATCACCCCATACCACCAGTCCAACAGAGGAAGACACCCATGAAACTCTATTACTCGCCCGGCGCTTGCTCACTCTCCCCCCACATTGCGCTGTTTGAGGCGGGCCTCAGCTTCCAGGCCCTCAAAGCCCCCACCAAAACCCATCAGCTGGACGATGGCACCGATTACTACACCATCAACCCGCTGGGCTACGTGCCGTTCTTGGCGCTGGACGATGGCAAAACCCTGCACGAAGGCCCCGCCATCGTGCAGTACATCGCTGACCAGGCCCCTGAAAAGAACCTTGCCCCGGCCAATGGCACCTGGGAGCGTTACAAACTGCAGGAGTGGCTGAACGTGATTGGCACCGAGTTGCACAAGAACTTCAGCCCGCTGTTCAATCCGGCAACGGCCGACGACGCAAAAGCTGCCGCCAAAACCAAGTTGCTGGCACGCTTGACCTGGGTGGACAGCCAATTGGCAGGCAAGCAGTACCTGATGGGTGACACCTTCACCGTGGCCGATGGCTACCTGTTTACCGTGACCAACTGGACCACCCCTACCGGTCTGGACATCAGCGGCTTGGCGAATTTGGTGGCTTACCGTGGCCGTGTGGCAGCACGCCCCGCTGTGCAAGCAGCGATGAAGGCTGAAGGCCTTATCAAATAAGCGCGGAAAGCGCTCGCCCATGGGTGAGTCGCTTGATAAACATCAGGGGCCTTTGAGGCCCTCTTTGTTTTTGCGTTTTAAGCTTGGAGCACTTGCGATTTGTCCTTGACTGCCCCAGCTATGCTTTCTCACGGCTTTACCTTGTTTCACCATGACTTCCTTGTTTGAACCCTTCCGCGCTGGTCGCTTGCAACTGGCCAACCGTGTGGTGATGGCCCCATTGACACGCAACCGCGCACCTGGCCAAGTGCCGCACGCGCTCGCCGCCACGTACTATACTCAGCGGGCTGACCCCCTCAACGGCGCAGGCTTGCTCATCACCGAAGCGACGCCCATCAGCCCGACTGCGCACGGCTATGCGGATACACCCGGCATTCATAACGCAGCGCAAATCGCCGCGTGGAAAACAGTCACCCAATCGGTACACGCCGCTGGCGGCAAGATCGTGGTGCAGTTGTGGCATGTGGGCCGCATTTCGCATGTGGATCTGCAACCCGGTGGACAAGCCCCTGTGGCCCCCTCGGCTATACCGGCCGTCGCCAAAACTTACGTCATCAAAGACGGTGTGGGTTCGTTTGTGGAAACGTCAGCACCCCGTGCATTGGCCTTAGATGAACTGCCCGGCATCATTGAAGACTACCGCCAAGCCGCCCGCAACGCGATAGAGGCTGGTTTTGATGGTGTTGAAATCCACGCTGCCAATGGCTACTTGCTCGATCAATTCATGAAGACAGGGGCCAACGTGCGCACTGATGCTTACGGAGGCGCTATTGAAAACAGAGCGCGCCTGTTGCTGGAGGTAACGCAGGCCATCGTCCGCGAGATTGGTGGCGACCGCACCGGTCTGCGCCTGTCGCCCGTCACCCCTGCCAATGACATCAACGATGCTGATCCACAGCCGCTGTTTGACCATGTGCTGCGCGAACTGGCCCCCTTGGGCTTGGCCTTCATTCACATCATCGAAGGCTCTACCGGCGGGCCACGTGAGTTGCCTGACCGCCCGTTCGACTACGCTGCGGCCAAGGCGGTTTACCGCGCTGCGGGTGGCCAAGCCGCATGGATGGTGAACAACGGCTACGACAAGGCCTTGGCCGAGCAGGCCTTGCAAGACGGTGCGGATTTGATTGCCTTTGGCAAACCGTTTATCGCCAACCCGGACCTGACCCGTCGCCTGCGCGAGAACGCCCCCCTGAACATAGGCGACCGCAACACCTTCTATGGCGGCGGGGCCAAGGGCTACACCGACTACCCGGCACTGGCCTGAAGTCGACAGCATACGGGGGTGATGGCTTGCGAAGTATCCGACAAGTCAGTTGTTGGTCAGCTTTACAAAAAATCACCCACGCCACACTTGGCCGTTACCCCAGGGCGACAAAATTGACCTCAACCTGATGACTTGCATCGGGTATGTTCAAACCGATGAGGAATTAACCATGTCTACTTTTGCTAAACAAGCCCTGATGGCCAAGCATGCGTATGTGGCTGCGCTGTTAGCCGGTGCCGCTGCGGTGGCCGGTGCGCAAACAACGACCACCGGGCCATCAGCCCCTCCCGAGGGGGCGCGTGCGCCCCACGGTATGCATGAACGCGGCGGTCACGAACAGCGGGACCCCGCCAAGATGCAAGCGTTCATGGCCAAGCGCCAAGCGGAACTGAAAACCAAACTCAACATCACGCCTGAACAAGAAGGCCACTGGACCAGTTTCACGGCAGCGATGAAGCCGCCAGCCATGGAACGGCCTGATCGCGCTGAATTTGACAAACTGACCACACCTGAGCGCATCGACAAAATGCAAGCGTTGCGGGACAAGCGTCAAGCCACCATGAACCAAGCCATGAACCAGCGCGGCGAAGCCACCAAGGCTTTTTACAGTACGCTAAGCCCTGAGCAAAAGAAGGTGTTTGACGCCGAAGCCTTCAAGTTTGGGCGACCTCATCACCGGGGTTAAACCCAAAGACGACGCTGGCGCGCAGGCCTTGGCCTTCATCGCCCGCATCAAACTGAAGCAGTGCGCCCAAACTCTGGGCGTACTGCCCCACAATCGCCAGCCCCAAACCAGCGCCATGCGCCAAGCGCTGTCCAGCACTGCCACGTACCCAGCGCTGGGACAACGTGCGCTGCTGCGCACGAGGGATACCTGGCCCGTTATCGATGACCGACAGCGTCAACTTATGGGGCGATTCGGCTGAATCCACAGTGACAGCCACCGTCACTCGGGCAAGCTCACCATGGGCTGGCTTGCCATAGCGCAAGGCGTTGTCAATCAGGTTGTTCAAAATACCATCAATCAAGGTGGGATTGGCCTGAAGCGACAACGGCGTATCAATACCTCGTGCGCCCAAGTCCACCCCTGCCGCATCAGCGCGGGGCAAAAAGCGCAGAACGGCATCGCGCACCACCTTGTCCAATACCACCGTCTCCAGCTTGAGCCCTTCACGGGTCTCATCGGCCAAGGCCAGCGCCAGCAATTGGTCCACCATATGGGTCGCCCTGGCCTCGCTGCTCAGCACACCTTGCAACTGCTGGTGCCATACCTCGGGTTCGCGTCTTGCCAAACCGTATTCGGCCAATGCACGTATGCCGGCCAAGGGCGTGCGCAGTTCGTGCGCCACATTGCCTGCAAATTCGCGCTGTGCCTGCACGCTGGTTTGAATACGGCCCAGTAAGGCGTTCAGTGCCTGCGCCAAGCGCTGCACATCGCGCGTACTGGCTTCGGTAGGGAAAGCGGTAAGGTCGTGTGCTGGGCGTTTGTCTACGGCGCGTTGCAATTGGGCCAGGGGCTCCAGATCGGTCTGGATGGCGCGGCGCAGCCACACGGCCAACAAAATCAACAGCAGCACCTGGGGCGCAATGGAATACACCAGCAGCCGCTGCAGCATGCCGTCCCGACTGAGTCGGGTTTGCGCCAGCACCACCTGAAACTCATTGCTGCCGTGCCGTGTCAAACTCACACTGCGCAGCGATAAGCCTTGGTAAACCGTGTCTGAAAACTCATACGGCGTAGCATGGGCTTGTGGTGCCGCACGCAAGCCGGGGTGCCCTGCCACCAAAGTGCCGTCAGGCCGTAACACGGCAAAAAACACCGTCTCCACCTTGTCAAACAGCACATGGTTGATCTCGCGGGGCGACAAAATCAGCTCCAATGAGGCACCTTCACCTTTGACATTGGCGGCGACCGAATAGGCATCGTCGAGGAGCGAACGGTCAAACGCCTGCTGTGCAAAATAATTGGCAATGCTGACCGTCACAAAGGTACCCACCAGCCAGGTCAGCGCCAAAGGCAGCATCACATGTTTCACCACACGCGAACGCAATGAGGGTGTGCGGGCCAAGCTTGCGGCCGTCACAGGTGGCGCAGCTTTGGGCAGCGTGGTGCTCATGTTTCTGCCTCCAGCAAGTAACCAATGCCCCGCAGCGTGCGGATACTCGCCCCACTGCCCATCAATTTTTTACGCAGGCGGGAGATGAACGCTTCCAAAGCGTTGTCACCCAGTGCTTCATCGGTTTCGGACAGTTTGTCAGACAGCTCACGCTTGCTCACCGCACGGCCTGGTGGGGTGAGCAGCTCCCACAGCACTTCAAATTCGCGGGCGGGCATTTCCAGCAGGGTGTCCCCCAGACTCATGCGGCGGGCTTTGCGGTCCAGCTTGAGCGTACCCACGCTGACCACATCATCAGTGCCCTGCGTGCGCCGAACCAAGGCCCGCAACCGCGCTTCCACCTCGGCCAGTTCAAACGGCTTACCCAGGTAATCGTCAGCGCCAGCATCCAGGCCCACAATCCGCTCTTCGGTACGGTTGCGTGCGGTCAGCACCAGCACAGGGGTACGGTCACCCCGGGCACGGGCTTCGCGCAACGCGCTCAGGCCGCTGGCCACGGTATCGGGCCGGTCTGATGAAAGGGGAATATTCAAGTCCAGCAGCACCGCATCAAACGGCTGTACCCGCCACCAATGGCGCGCTTCGGTCAAATCCGCAGCAGCGTCTACACGGTGCCCAGCATCGCTCAGACTGCGCAACATCACGTCACGCAAGACATCGTCATCTTCAACCAGCAGAATTCGCATCGCGGTACTCCCGTAATTTTGAGCCTTGCCGTGAAGCATTTGGCAAGGGCAGCGCGACTAAGGGTAACACCTCACTCTAGGTCAGTTTGAGGTCAGGTACTTAATGAGATAAGTGGAAACTGACTACAAGATTAACTTTAAAAACCTGCAGCATCGCTTTGTACGGTCTAGCATTAGTTATGCCAGTGTTTGCGCAACCGTCTGGCGTGGCAGGTATGGCAATCCCTGCTGCTGCCAACAGCCGCCTCAGCTGGGTACAAGCACTGCAAGCCGCACGGGACAATCTGGACGTGTCTCTCGCCCGTCGGGCACTGGGTGCAGCGCAGGCCGATATTTTGGCTGCTGACCGTGCCCCTTTTCCGGTACTGACCACCAAAGCCAGCCAAATTGACCTGCAAAACGGCACAGGCCCAGGCAATGTACTGACGCAAAAACGCATCGACAAGGCCATTGGTGTGGACTGGACTTACGAGCGCGGTAACAAACGCGAATTGCGTACCCGTGTTGCCCAGCGCAGTGCAGCAGCCGCCCAAGCCGACCTGGAAGATATCCGTGGGCAACAGGTGCTGGCGGCTTCAGGGGCTTTTTTTGACCTGCTGGCTGCACAAGACCGGCTGGAGCAGGTCATGGGCATTGAACGCAGCGCAGCCCTTTTGGCCACCACCGCGGCACGCCGTGTCAGCGCTGGGGATTTGTCCGCACAAGAAGCCGCCCGCACCGAAATTGAGGCCCAACGTGCCAAATCAGATGTGCTGCTGGCCCAACTGGACGGCCAGCGTGCAGGCCTGGTACTGGCCCAACTGATTCGTCGTCCTGAGCAACTCAGCAGCACTGCGCTGCAAGTTTTGCCCGATTGGCCCAACCTGGCGAGCACCCCGCCACTGACTGACAGCATGCTCGCGGCCTTGATCGACCAGCGTGCTGACATCCGTGCCGCTGTAGAGCGCGTGCAAGCCGCCCAGGCTTTGATGGACAACGCCAATGCACAGAAAAAGGCGGACATCACCGTGGGCAGCTCGTTCGACCATTACCCCGGCACGTCCACCCGCTTGCTGGAACTGCGCGTGCAAATGCCGCTGCAATGGAACTACAACTACGAAGGCGAAATTGGCCGTGCCCAAGCCCAATTGGCCCAGGCGCAAGACGCGCTCGACAAAACCCGCTTGATCGCAGGCACTGAGATGCAGCGTTTGCAACAAGAACTGATCGGTGCAGCACAGCGTACCCAGGCCTATGAAGTCGAAATCCTGCCCCGGGCTCGCCGTGTGGCCGAAGGTGCGGAACTGGCCTACGGCAAAGGGGCCATTCCGCTCACCGATTTGATAGACGCCCGCCGTACCCTGCGCGCCACACTGCTAGATGCCCTGTCAGCACGCGCAGACCATGCCAAAGCACTGAGTGTCTGGCAGCTGCGTACCGATCCGCAGTCGTTGCCAGGCCGCTTGGCCAGCAACAATCCATAACGTTTTGAGTTTGAGCTTGACTGTCATACCGTCTTTGTACCCTGCCCTCATCGCATTCGCCATCTGCCCAAGGACTATTCTCCTGTGAACACTACCCCTCTTTTGTTAAAGCACACTGTGTTGGCCCTGCTTGTGGCGGCTACCCTTGGCGCCTGCTCCGAAGCCCCTGCACCTGAGCCCATCACACCCCAGCCCATTTTGCAAGGCAACCAGTTGCGCTTTCCTGTCGGGCACCCGCAACTGGCCTTGATCGGCATCACCACCTCTGCCCCAGGCCGCGCCATTGCCGTGGATTTACCCGCCAAACTGGTCTGGAACGAAGAGCGCACCCAACGCATCTACCCCGCCTTTGCAGGCCGCATCAGCGCCATCCAGGCTGACGTGGGGTTGACGGTCAAACCCGGCACAGTACTCGCCCAACTTGCATCTCCCGACTTTGGTATGGCCCAGGCCGATACTGCCAAAGCCCAGGTTGATGTGCAACTGGCACAAAAGTCACTTTCCCGCCAAAAAGAGCTGTTTGACGCCGGCATCATCGCCCGCAAAGACCTGGAACAAGCCCAGGCCGACTACGCTCGTGCAGGGGCTGAAAGCGACCGTGCTTTGGCACGTACCAAGCTCTACGGTGCAAGCACAGGTGTGAACCAGCAACTGGCCATCAAATCCACCATCAATGGCGTGGTGGTTGAGCGCAACCTCAACCCAGGCCAAGAGCTGCGGCCAGACCAGTCTGGCCCGGGCATTCCCGCGCTGTTTGTGGTGTCTGACCCTACTTCACTGTGGGTACAAATTGACGCACGCGATTCTGAAGCCTCCACCCTGCGTGTAGGCACCAACTTTGAATTGTCGATCGCCGCCCTGCCAGGGCAAAAGTTTGAAGGCAAAGTAACTGCCGCTGCTGACTTTATTGACCCCACCACCCGCACCATCAAGGTACGCGGCGTGATCGCCAACCCCGAGCGGCGCCTGAAAGCTGAAATGCTGGCCACGGCACGCGTGCAGCGCCAACTGGGCAACGGCGTGATCGTCCCCGCATCTGCTGTGATCTTGCGCGGTACCAAGCAGTTTGTGTTCGTGCAGGTGCAACCGGGCGTGTTTGAACCCCGTGAAGTCGAACGCAGCTACGAAGGTGCCAAAGAAGCCGTGATTTCACGCGGGCTTGAAGTAGGCGAACAGGTGGTGAGCGAGAACGCGCTGCTGCTGGGTCGCCAGTTCCGCGTGGCGTCTGATGAGGCAAAAACACCTGCCGTGACCTCTGCGGTAGCACCTGCCGCCCCCGCCACTTCTGCCAAGGCATCTGCACCATGAAACGCCTGATTAACTACGCGCTGACGCAGCCCCTGCTCATCGTGATGGGCACGCTGATGTTCATCATGGCGGGCGTTATTGCTTTCAAAAACCTTTCCGTCGAAGCCTTCCCCGACGTCACCGATACCCAGGTCACGGTGATTGCACTGTTCCCCGGGCGGGCTGCTGAAGAGGTGGAAAAGCAAATCACCCTGCCCATGGAAACTGCGCTGGCAGGCTTGCCCAATTCCATTCGGCTTTTTTCGCACACCCAATTTGGCCTTTCGTACACCGTCATCACGTTTGACGACAACGCCAACGTCAACGTCGTGCGTCAGCAGGTCAACGAGCGGCTGAACAACGTGGATTTGCCGGCTGGGGCACAGGTCAACGTTGCACCCAACGCCACCCCAGTGGGTGAAGTGATGCGCTACCGCGTTCGCGGTGACGGCCAAACCACCACCGATTTACGCACCCTGGAAGACTGGGTGATCGAACGCGGCCTGCGCCAAGTGCCTGGCGTGGCCGATGTGGTGGCCATGGGCGGCTTCATCAAACAGTACGAAGTGCAACCTGATTTGGACAAGCTGCGGGCCTACAAACTGAGCTTTCAAAACGTGCTGGATGCGTTAGGCCGGGGCAACTCCAATGCCGGTGGCAGCTATGTGGCGCAGGGCGCACAGCAGTTCGCCATTCGCGGTATTGGCTTGCTGCAATCGCCCGACGACATTGGTCGCATCGTGCTTGGGGCGCGTAACGGCACCCCCATCCTGATCCGCGACGTGGCCCAGATCAAGCTGGGTGCCGTTCCCCGCCTGGGTATCGTCGGCCAAGACCAGGACGATGACGCCGTGATCGGTATCGTCATCATGCGCAAAGGTGAAAACCCCAGCGTAGTGCTCAAGGGCGTGAAAGCCAAGATCGACGAACTCAACACCCGTGGCCTGCCCAAGGGCGTGCAGATTGTGCCGTTTTATGACCGCACCTGGCTGATGGCCAAAACGCTGACCACCGTGTTCCACAACCTCGTGGAAGGCGCATTGCTGGTGGCACTGGTGCTGTACATCTTTTTGTCCAACTTCCGCGCCAGTCTGGCGGTGGTGGTGGTCATTCCACTCGCACTGCTCGCCACGTTCCTGGGTCTCAAGATCATGGGCGTCCCGGCCAATCTGCTGAGCCTGGGGGCAATGGATTTCGGCATCATCGTGGACGGCGCGGTGATCGTGATTGAAAACATCATGCACCGGCTGGCCGAAAAAGGCGAAAACATGACGCCGCAAGAGCGCCGCGCTGTCGTTGCCAATGCAGCGAATGAAGTGGGCCGCCCCACGCTGTTTTCGATGCTCATCATCATCGCCGCGCACATCCCTATTTTTGCGCTGCAACGCCACGAGGGCCGCATCTTCCAACCGATGGCCTTGTCGGTCAGCACCGCGCTGGTGGGCTCTCTGATTTTCTCGCTGACGCTGGTGCCGCTGCTGGCCTACTGGATGCTGCGCCGCAAGCTGCCGCACGGCGACAACCGCGTGGTCGCCACCGCCAAACGCCTGTACACCCCGGTGCTGAACTGGGCGCTGGACAACCGCCGCAAAGTGGTCGTGATCGCCCTCGCCACCTTCGCGCTGTCCATCGGTGTCGCATCCCGTCTTGGTTCGGAGTTCTTGCCCGAATTGAACGAAGGCACTTTCTGGGTCAACTGGGACATGCCTGCCAGTTTGTCGCAAGAAGAAGCCATCAAAACCATGGCCATGGCGCGCAAGGTGCTGTCCACCGTACCCGAGGTGCGTACCGTGGTGTCCAAATCAGGCCAGCCTGAAGACGGTACCGACCCCAAAACGCTCAGCATGGCGGAGGTATTTGTGGACGTGAAACCGCGTGAGGAATGGCGCAAGGGTATGACGCGCGACAAGCTGATCGACGAGATGGACCGCAAACTCTCGGTCATCCCCAGCGTGGACCCGGCTTTCTCACAGCCGATCCGCGACAACGTGCTCGAATCCATCTCGCAAATCAAAGGCCAGATCGTCGTCAAAGTATCAGGCGACGATCTGAACGAGTTGCGCAAGGCTGTGGAAGCCTTGCAGCGCGAATTCAAGCAGGTGGTGGGCATCCAGCGGGCTGAGGTAGACCGCTTGGGTGAGCTGCCCCAGTTGGTGATCGACATTGACCGCGACCGTGCTTCGCGTCTGGGTTTGAACGTGGGTGACGTGCAAGACGTGATTGAAGCCGCCCTTGCAGGTAAAGCCGCCACGCAGCTGTGGGAAGGCGAGCGCAAATTCGCCGTGGCCGTGCGTCTGCCTGAAGACCGCCGTGTCATTGGTAACCTGCGCAACACCCCCATTGCCCTGCCTGAAGGCGGCTACACCACACTGGGTGCGGTAGCCAACATCCGCGAAGCCAGCGGCGCCATGAACATCGCCCGTGAAGCCGGTCGCCGCACCATGGCCATCGGCATTTTCATCAAGGGTCGTGACATGGGTTCGGTGGTCGCCGACATGAAATCCCGCGCTGAAAAGAACGTGAAATTGCCAGAGAATTACAGCATCACCTGGTCGGGTGAATTTGAAAACCAGGAGCGCGCCATGCAGCGACTCACCGTGGTGGTGCCGATTTCGCTGCTGCTGATCTTTGTGTTGCTGTTCGATGCCTTCAAATCGTTCAAAGCAGCAGCACTGATTCTGGTCAACGTACCCTTGGCGCTGATTGGGGGTTTTGTAGCGTTGTGGATTTTCTCGATCCCGCTGTCGGTATCGGCGGCCATTGGCTTCATTGCGCTGAGCGGGCAGGCCGTGCTGAACGGCGTGGTGATGCTGTCGGTGTTCCAGCAGCTGCGCAACGCCGGTCACTCGGTGCTGGAATCGGTGAAAAGCGGTTCTCTGCAACGCCTGCGCACCGTGCTGATGACCGCCATGCTGGCAGCACTGGGGCTGTTGCCGATGGCCCTGTCGCAAGACATCGGGTCTGAAACCCAGCGTCCGCTGGCCATTGTGGTGATTGGTGGCCTCTTCACCGCCACGCTGCTGACGCTGGTGGTACTGCCTGTGCTGTACGTGGCGTGGTTCTCCAAAGACAAGGCAGAGAAGCTGGCAGAAGATTAACGGTCCGTTTTTGCTACTTTATTCATAGCTGCTTGTACCCAACCAGATTGCACAAGCGGCTATTTTTACGTCAAATTTCAATGTTTCAGGCCAGCATGGCCTTGAGTTCACCCTTTTCAATGAGCTTGCCCAAATCGGTTGCCCCCCCAACCAACGTGCCTTTCACAAACACCATCGGCAACGTAGGCCAACCTGTCCACAGCTTCAGCGCGTTGCGCTCGCGCCAGTTGTTGAAATAGTTACCGTATTCCAGGTATTCGTACTGCACACCTGCGGCTTCCAGGGCACGTTTGGCTTTTTTGGGGAAAGGGTTCATCCCCATACCCACCACCACCACAGCGTTTTTAGCGATAGCAGCCTGCACCTCCGCCACGATGACCTGCTGTGAAGTGGCCACTTTTTCACGGATAGCGGGATGGATATGGGCTTCGTCGAGCACGGAACGGGGCATGGAAGTCTCCAGAAATGAAGGGAACAGAAAGGAAAAACGCTGGTTATAGCACCCACTGGTAAGATTTATCTTTTTTCGGAGCTGACTTCCGCCATGCCCGTAGCCCTTGCAGGACACGCTCCTGCCACCTTCGAAATCAAAAGTGCCAACCTGCCCCTGGTGGCACTGCTGCTCAGGTCCAACGACTTGGTTCAACTGTCCGCCGAATGGGCACAGCGCTTTGGCGATACTCCCGATTTCTTTGACCACGACCCGCTGGTTGTCGACCTGACACCCTTGCCGAGCGACGTGGACAGCATCAACTTCCCTGCTCTGCTCACACTGCTGCGCCAATACCGCTTGGCCCCAGTGGCCGTCAAGGGTGGAAATGCCACATTGATGGCTGCTGCGCTGGCTGCAGGTCTGGTTGCAGCACCAGATGCCGTTCCTGTGCTGGGCACGCCGCAAGTAGAAACGGTGGTGCAAGAAGTGATTCACGAAGTCGTGCGCGAAGTCCCCGTGGCCAGCCCAAGTGCGATGGTCATCGACAAACCACTGCGTTCAGGCCAGCAGGTGTATGCCAAAGGGCGTGATCTGGTTGTGCTATCCATGGTCAACCCGGGTGCTGAAGTCATTGCCGATGGCCATATCCATGTGTACGCGCCACTGCGGGGCAAAGCCATTGCTGGCGCGCGTGGTAATGCACAGGCCCGTATTTTTTCGACATGCCTGGAGGCACAGCTGCTGTCCATTGCCGGGGTTTACCGTACCAGTGATATTCCCTTGCCTGCCGACGTGTTCTCCAAAGCCACTCAAGTGCGGCTGGAAGGGGGCACTGAAACAGGCAAGTTGGTGATGGAAGCCCTGCGCAGCACCTGAACGGCTTAACCTTAACTGCCAACATCCCCCTACATACCCTAAGCCCTGTTCACCCCCCATAGACGGCACACTTTTTCCGCTTTACCCTCACGGCCTTTACGCTTCATTACAACCAACAGCCTCTCCCTAGGAATTCAAACCCATGTCAAGAATCATCGTTGTGACTTCCGGCAAAGGCGGGGTGGGTAAAACCACCACCAGCGCCAGTTTTGCCACAGGCCTCGCGCTACACGGCTTTAAAACCGTGGTGATTGATTTTGATGTTGGCCTGCGCAACCTCGACCTCATCATGGGCTGCGAGCGCCGCGTGGTGTATGACCTGATCAACGTCATCCATAACGAAGCCAACCTCAACCAGGCCCTCATCAAAGACAAGCAATGCGACAACCTGTTTGTGCTGGCCGCCTCACAAACCCGCGACAAAGACGCCCTCAGCCAGGAGGGCGTGGAACGCGTGCTGACCGACCTCGCCGCCATGGGCTTTGAGTACATCATTTGCGACTCACCTGCCGGCATCGAAACCGGCGCACTGATGGCCATGCACTACGCTGACGAAGCCTTGGTTGTCACCAACCCCGAAGTCTCGTCGGTACGCGACTCCGACCGTATTTTGGGCATGCTGAGCAGCAAAACCAAACGCGCCATCGAAGGTCTGGAGCCGATCAAAGAGCACTTGCTCATTACCCGCTACAACCCCAGCCGCGTTGACCAAGGCCAAATGCTGTCGCTTGAAGATGTGCAAGACATTCTGCGCATCAAGCTGATTGGTGTGATCCCTGAATCCGAAGCTGTGCTACAGGCCTCCAACCAAGGCGTACCTGCCGTCCACATGGAAGGCTCGGATGTGTCTGAAGCCTACAAAGACGTGGTGGCGCGCTTTTTAGGTGAAGAAAAACCCCTGCGTTTCGTTGAGGCGCAAAAAGTGGGTTTCTTCAAACGCCTGTTTGGGGGGAAGTAAGCCATGTCCTTTTTGTCTTTCCTGGTCGGCGAGAAGAAAAAGACCGCCAGCGTGGCTAAAGAACGCTTGCAAATCATCCTCGCCCATGAACGCAGTGGCCGCAATGCGGCTGAACCTGACTACCTGCCCGCACTGCAACGCGATCTGATGGCCGTTATCAGCAAATACATCAAGATCGACCTCAACGACATCAAAGTCAACCTGGAACGCCGGGACAACTTTGAAGTGTTGGAAGTGAAGATCGAGCTGCCTGACGGAAAATAAGCGACACACAAGCGGGGAAACAACCCGCTTGAACATTTCACACTTCAACCTGCCCACTTTGCAGGTTTTCAACGAACAGGGTTCAATCGCAAAACCCTGCTTCAAAAAACCGCTTCTCAGCTGTTTTTTCTCATCTACCCGTCTGCCCCTTCATTTGAGCGGCTAACACGCTCTCAAGGCGTTTCAGACCGTCTGGTGGGCTTTGATAGCGGTTTGACCGTCTCTGCTTATTGAAAACAGCTTGTAAGTAGGTGCTCGCCTTCATTTTTTGTGGCGTTGTTATTTCTTATTCCTTTAATAAGATTATTTCTAATTAGCAGTAGTAGTAAGGGCACACCTGTTCTGTGTATAAGTTATTTTTTATGCTTGTAATCAATTACTTACATTCTTTCAAACGGTGTGTGTGGAGCCCTCTTTGCGGTGCATCAGATAAGTTAACAACTTTGGCAAAGTCCTTCTCCCTGTGGAAAAGTTAGCAGTTACACCGGTTTTATACACAACGTTGTTCAAAAAGACTGTCAGCCTTCATTCCGTGAAAAGGTTTGCCAAGTCAGTCTCCACATTCCGCAACGGGTCATCCGGTTTCCATTTCTGTGTTGGTTTGCACTGACTTACCTCTAAAAATACTATTTCAATTTAGTAGTAGTAGTAAAGGATGACTCTTTCTGTGGAAAGTCAGTATTTACACTTTGAAATCAACAACTTAACGGGCTGATAAGCCTGTGCGTGACACCCTGTTTTCAAATGTGTCGTACAGATAACAACTTGCTGACGTGGTCTGGGGCTGTGGATAACATGGTGCTTATGCAAAATCTTTCCACAGTGTTGTTAGCACCCACTCCGCTGCGTTTCATCCACACCTCCGATTGGCATCTGGGCCAAACCTTGCACGGCTTCGACCGCACGCATGAGCACCAGTTTTTTTTGGACGATTTGCTTGACACGCTGGTCACTGAACAGGCCGATGCTCTGCTGGTGTGTGGAGACATTTTTGACAGCGCCAACCCCTCCGCTGCCTCACAACGCCAGCTTTATCGCTTTTTGTAGCAGGCTAAAGCCCGTGTACCTCAACTTCAAACCGTTCTGATCGCCGGCAACCACGATTCCCCAGGGCGGCTTGATGCGCCTGTGCCGCTGTTGGAAACACTGGATGCCACGGTGATTGGTTTTATTCCCCGTTTGCCCGGTGGCGGCATTGACGTGGCGCGGTTGGTGTTGCCTTTGAAAAACAGGCAAGGCGACGTGGCTGCGTGGTGCATCGCCGTCCCATTCTTGCGCCCCGGTGATGTCCCTCGTGTGGAAACGTCTGAAAAATCCGAAACAGTGACTGAAGACGACCCCTACAAAGCGGGCATTGCCCTGCTGTACAGCCAAGCGCTGGCCCATGCGCAAACGTTGCAGCAGCCCAGCCAAGCCCTTATCGCGCTGGGCCATTGCCACATGGTGGGCGGTCAAACCTCTGAAGACTCCGAGCGCCGTATCGTCATTGGAGGCACCGAGGCCCTGTCGGCAGGTCTGTTTGACAGCGCCATTGCTTACGCGGCCCTTGGTCATTTGCATTTGGCACAAAAGGTTGCAGGACAAGACCATCTGCGCTACTGCGGCAGTCCCTTGCCGCTGTCCTTCGCGGAAGTGAATTACCCGCACCAGGTGCTTCGGGTGGACATTGAAAGCGCGCAGGGCAAAACCGTCACCACCATCACCGCTCTGCCTGTGGCCCGCGCGGTTGATTTGCTGCGCGTTCCAAGCCAACCTGAGCCGCTGGCAAAGGTGTTATTGGCATTGGATGCTATGTATTTTGAAAACCATGCCTCTGTACAGCGGCACCCTTACCTGGAAGTGCGCGTCCGTCTTGATGCCCCCGAACCCGGTCTGCGCACCCGCATCGAAGCCGCTCTGGAAGGTAAAGCTGTGCGTCTGGCCAAAATCGAAACCAGCTTTGCGCCCCAAGCCAGCCAGAATGGTGCGAACACTGCTCCAGTCTCGCTCGACGAGCTGGAGCGCTTGCGACCCGAAGACATTTTTCAACGCCTCTACTGCAGCAAGTACCAGAGTGACACCCCGCTGGCACTGACCACAGCCTTTGCCGAACTGCTGCAACACGCTGAAGAGACCGCCACCCCATGAAAATCCTTGCCATCCGGGGCAAAAATCTCGCTTCGCTCGCCGGTGAATTTGAAGTCGATTTCGAGCAAGAACCCCTCCAATCGGCTGGCCTCTTCGCCATCAGCGGCCCCACGGGCGCAGGCAAAAGCACCCTACTCGACGCGCTGTGCATGGCACTGTTTGAACGCACCCCCCGCCTGTTCAAAGCCGGTGCCCAAACCTTGCCTGACGTGGGTGAACACACCGTCACCCAGCAAGATGCCCGCAACCTGCTCCGACGCGGCACCGCCGAAGGTTACGCCGAAGTGGACTTCATCGGCACCGACACCAGCGTCTACCGTGCCCGCTGGAGCGTGCGTCGGGCCCGAGGCAAAGCTGACGGTAGCCTCCAAAAAACGGCGATGAGCCTGAAGCAACTGCCTGGGTTGCAACCCTTGGGTGGTACCAACAAAGAAGTGCTGAGCGAGATCACCCAGCGCCTGGGGCTGTCGTTCGAGCAGTTCACCCGTGCCGTGCTGTTGGCACAAAACGAGTTTTCTACTTTCCTCAAGGCTGATGAAGGTGAACGCGGTGCCCTGCTCGAAACCCTGACCGGCAGCACGATTTACAGCACCCTGTCACAACGCGCCTACGCCCGTGCCACCCACGAACGGCTGGAAAAAGAAC
>JANXSZ010000024.1 GCA_025356445.1 Betaproteobacteria bacterium
GGTTGAACATTTCAAAAAAATTGCCTTCGCGAGGCAGTAACTTACCAAACAGCATGGGAGCTCTCCTTAGAGATTTTCAGAGATAGATTCTGTAAAGATGTCAAAAATATGACATCTTTATGACTTCGAAGAGTTTAACCTCGTAGAAGACGTCGAAAAATCAAAAGATTTAAAAAGAAACAGTTATGCAATAGTTATGCAATCAAACTTAGGCAAAAAAAAACGCACAGCGATTTGCTGTGCGTTTTTTAAGGTGGTGCCGGAGGCCGGAATCGAACCGGCACGGGTCTTACCCCGCGGGATTTTGAGTCCCGTGCGTCTACCTATTTCACCACTCCGGCTGGAGTATTGAGTCTTGAATTATGGCACATTTAAGGCTATGAATTATTTAAGTCTTGAAGACACCATTGGTCGCACACCATTGGTCGCTTTGCAACGTATTGGTGCGCAGTCCAACCGCGAGCGCGGCAACGTGATTTTGGGCAAGCTGGAAGGCAACAACCCAGCAGGCTCCGTCAAGGATCGGCCTGCCTTGTCGATGATTCGGCGAGCACAAGAGCGCGGTGACATCAAGCCTGGTGATACCTTGATCGAAGCCACCTCGGGCAACACCGGCATTGCGCTGGCCATGGCTGCTGCGATCAAAGGCTACCGCATGGTGCTCATCATGCCGGAGGATTTGTCCATTGAGCGCGCCCAAACAATGAAGGCTTTTGGGGCTGAACTGATTTTGACGCCCAAAAGCGGTGGCATGGAATACGCCCGTGATTTGGCCGAGCAAATGCAGCATGATGGCAAAGGGCGTGTGCTTGACCAGTTTGCCAATGCTGACAACCCGCGTATTCACTACGAGACCACTGGCCCAGAGATTTGGGACGATACCCAAGGTCGCATCACGCACTTCGTCAGTGCCATGGGCACCACGGGCACTGTGACCGGCGTGGCGCGCTTTTTGAAGGAAAAGAACCCTGCGGTGCGCATCATCGGTGCGCAGCCTTCAGAGGGCTCGCGTATTCCCGGCATCCGCAAATGGCCGCAAGAGTATTTGCCAAAGATCTATGACCCTGCCAATGTGGACGAGTTGGTCTATGTCGGTCAGGATGCTGCCGAAGACATGTGCCGCCGTTTGGCGCGTGAAGAAGGTATTTTTGGGGGCATTTCTGCCGCAGGGGCATGCTGGGTGGCGCAAGAGATCGCCAAGACGGTGGAAAACGCCACCATCGTGTTCATCGTGTGTGACCGGGGCGACCGTTACCTGTCTACGGGCGTTTTTCCCGCTTGAGCCGTACCTGCCTGAAACTAAAATACCTGCAACCTAAGGACAGCCCTGTATGAACATCGACAAAGAACTCGACACCCGTGGCTTGAATTGCCCGTTGCCCATCTTGAAAGCCAAAAAGGCCTTGGCCGAGTTGAACAGCGGCCAAGTGCTGCGTGTGGTGTCCACCGACACGGGGTCCACGCGTGACTTTCAGGCTTTTGCCAAACAGACTGGCAATACCTTGCTGGAGCAAACCACATCAGGTGCGGACTTTATCCACGTCATCAAGCGGCGCTAAAAAAGCACGGCGGAAAATGCCGTGCTTGTCACTGTCTTCTGGCACTCAAAGAGCCAGTGTTTTTAAATACTCCCGGAACGATGGCCCGACCTCGGCATGTCCCAAGGCCAGTTCCACGGTAGCCTGCAAAAAACCCTCTTTGCTACCGCAATCGTAGCGCTTGCCCTTGTACTGGAATGCGTAGACAGCCTCTTCCTTCAGCAAGTTAGAGATACCGTCTGTCAGCTGAATTTCGCCGCCAGCGCCTTTGGGTTGGTTGCGGATCTTGTCGAAAATACCGGGTGTCAAAATGTAACGACCCGCTACAGCCATGCGCGACGGCGCCACTTCAGGATCTGGTTTCTCGACAATCTCTGTC
Organism: Betaproteobacteria bacterium; assembly: GCA_025356445.1. Classification (GTDB taxonomy): domain Bacteria; phylum Pseudomonadota; class Gammaproteobacteria; order Burkholderiales; family Burkholderiaceae_C; genus Defluviibacillus. The sequence goes on from JANXSZ010000024.1 coordinate 1,918, forward strand.
ACCTGCATGATGCCTGAGCTGCCCATTTCGCCCGCCACAATGCCGTAGCGCTTGGTGTGCTCCAGGGGAACTTCCTGCACCGCCAGGATAGACCGTCCCAGGCGCTCAAACTGTTCCGCCATTTGCGCCATGATGGGGGGGGCACCCACCATCAAATCGTCTGCCAAGAGCACGGCAAACGGCTCGTTGCCCACCAAATGCTCAGCGCACAAGACGGCGTGACCCAGACCAAGCATCTTGGGCTGGCGTACAAAGGCACAGTTCATGCCTTTGGGCATGACCGAGCGCACGACTTCAATCAGCGCCGTTTTGTTGGCGTTGACCAGCTCATGCTCCAGTTCAAACGCCACGTCAAAATGGTCTTCAATCGTGCGTTTGCTGCGGCCCGTCACGAAAATCATCTGCTGGATGCCTGCTTCCCAGGCTTCTTCCACGGCGTATTGAATCAACGGCTTGTCGACCACTGACAGCATTTCTTTCGGGCTGGCCTTGGTTGCAGGCAAAAACCGTGTGCCCAAACCGGCTACGGGAAAAACGGCTTTGTTGACGCGCTTAACTTGTTTCATAAAGGCCCTGAAAATCAAAAATTATGGGATAAATCGAATGTCCAGGACGATTGTGCCGCAAGATTTTGACGTGACAAGCGGCATTTCAACAGTCCATCAGCCTTACGCCAAGCGGGTGAATTGTTCCTTGATTTTTTCCAGCGTGGCTAAAAAATCAGCCATCCGCTTGCGCTCCAAATCAATCACTGCGGGTGGCGCTTTGGCGACGAAAGCCTCGTTGGACAGCTTGCCCGTGGTCTTGGCGATTTCGCCTTCCAGGCGCGCCATTTCTTTGCTTAGCCGCACTTTTTCAGCTGCCACGTCGATCTCCATGTGCAGGCAAATACGCAGCGCAGCATCACCAGAGCCCACTACAGCCACAGGTGCAGCCTGGGCAGCGGCTTGCCATTCAGTCACATCGGCAAACACCTTGACTTCATTCAGCTTTGCCAAGGACTTCAGCACGGCGGCAGAGGTGGTTAAAAATTCGGCCTCAGCGGCATTGCCAGCCACGGCATACAGCGGTAAACGGGTAGCGGGCGACACGTTCATTTCGCCGCGCAGGTTGCGGCATACATCCACCAGTTGCTTGAGCTTGCCCACATGGGCGATAGCCGCCTCGTCGATTTTATTGGGCTGGCTTTGAGGGTAGGGGGCGATGCTGACGGATTCCCCTGCAATGCCCGCCACCGGAGCCACTTTTTGCCAGAGTTCTTCCGTGATGAACGGGATCACGGGATGTGCCAAGCGCAAAATCGCTTCCAGCGTGCGGATCAGTGTGCGGCGGGTCGCGCGTTGTTGTCCTGCGTCCCCGGTCTGAATCTGCACCTTGGCGATTTCCAGATACCAGTCGCAGAACTCGTTCCACACAAAGTCGTACAGCGTGTTGGCGACATTGTCCAAGCGGTAATCGGCAAAGCCTTTCGCCACATCCGCTTCCACTTTTTGCAGCACCGAGCTGATCCAGCGGTCGGCCTGGCTGAAGTTCATGTAGCCATGCGCTGAGCCCCCGGGCTGGCATTCGGCTTTGGTGTGCTCCATCAGCCCGCAGTCTTGCCCCTCGCAGTTCATCAGCACAAAGCGGGTGGCGTTCCACAGCTTGTTGCAGAAATTGCGGTAGCCCTCGCAGCGCTTGCTGTCAAAGTTGATGCTGCGGCCCAAGGATGCAAGCGCCGCAAAGGTGAAGCGCAGCGCATCGGCACCGTAGGCGGGGATGCCCTCGGGGAATTCTTTCTCGGTGGCTTTGCGCACCTGGGGCGCGGTTTCGGGTTTGCGCAGCCCTGTGGTGCGCTTGTCCAGCAGCGGCGCGAGGGTGATGCCGTCGATCAAGTCCACCGGGTCTAGCACATTGCCTTCCGATTTGCTCATCTTCTTGCCCTGTGCATCCCGCACCAGGCCGTGAATGTAGACATGCTTGAACGGCACGCGACCCGTGAAATGCGTGGTCAGCATGATCATCCGGGCCACCCAGAAGAAAATAATGTCGTAGCCTGTGACGAGCACGGAGGAGGGCAGGTACAGGTCGTAATCCTGCGTCTTTTCAGGCCAGCCCATTGTGCTGAAGGGCACCAGCGCTGACGAGTACCAGGTGTCCAGCACGTCATCATCACGCCTCAAAGGCCCGGTGTACCCCGCTTTCTTGGCTTTCTCGCTGGCCTCGTCTGCATCGCGTGCTACAAAAACTGAACCGTCTTCACCGTACCAAGCTGGGATTTGATGGCCCCACCAGAGTTGGCGGCTGATGCACCAGTCCTGGATGTTGTTCATCCACTGGTCGTAGGTGTTCACCCAGTTTTCGGGCACAAAGCGCACTTCACCTGACTTCACCGCGTCAATCGCTTTTTGTGCGATGGATTTGCCCGTGGGGTCAGACTCGCTGACCTTGTTCACCGCCATGAACCACTGGTCGGTCAACATCGGTTCCACGACCTGGCCCGTGCGCGTACACACCGGCACCATGTTTTTATGTGGCACCGCCTTTTGCAGGAAACCCTGTGCTTCCAGGTCTTTCAACACGGCTTTGCGGCAGTCGTAGCGGTCAAGGCCCCGGTAGTTCGCGGGGCCGTTGTCATTGATCTTCGCGTCCAGCGTGAAGATGGTGATGAGCGGCAGACCGTGGCGCTGTGAGCAAGCGTAGTCGTTGAAGTCGTGTGCACCCGTGATCTTGACGCAGCCCGAGCCGAACGCCATGTCCACAAAATCATCTGCAATGATGGGGATGCTGCGGTCGCACAAGGGCAAATCCACGAACTTGCCCAACAGGTGCTTGTAGCGCTCATCGTCCGGGTGGACGCAGAGTGCGCCGTCCGCCAGCATGGTTTCAGGCCGGGTCGTCGCGATGTACATGCCGCGCAGGGGCGTGCCGTCAGCAGCGGTTTGTGGGCCGTCTGTGAACGGGTATTCGATATGCCACATGAAGCTGTTGCGCTCTTCGTTTTCCACCTCCAGATCGCTCACTGCGCTTTGCAGCACCGGATCCCAGTTCACCAGCCGCTTGCCCCGGTAAATCAGGCCTTGTTCGAACAGTTGAACAAAGGTCTCGGTCACGGTTTTGGACAGCTTGTCGTCCATCGTGAAGTACTCGCGGCTCCAGTCCACACTGGCCCCCACGCGGCGCATCTGGTTGGAAATAGTGTTGCCCGACTTCTCTTTCCACTCCCACACCTTGGACACGAAATTCTTGCGTGACACCTCTGGCGTAGGCCCCATGTCATGGCGGCTGATGCCCTGCTCTTGCAACTGGCGTTCCACCACGATCTGCGTGGCAATACCCGCATGGTCCATCCCCGGAATCCACGCCGTGTTGAACCCGCTCATGCGGTGGTAGCGTGTCAGGCTGTCCATGATGGTCTGGTTGAACGCGTGACCCATGTGCAGCGTACCCGTCACATTGGGGGGCGGCAGCTGGATGCTGAACGCAGGTGCATCGGTCTTGGCTGCTTTGGTGCCTCGGAACCCGGCCTCGGCATAACCGCGTTTCTCCCACTCTGGCCCCCATTGGGCTTCCAGGGCGACGGGCTCAAAGGATTTAGAGAGGCTGTTCAGGCCAGGTTGTGCGATGGGTGTGGGTGATGCGTCAGACATGGTGATCTTTGGGAGTGGGCACAACCTTCCAGCGCCGTAGCATCGGAAGGCTGAAAAAGTGTTCTGATTTTACGGGGCAGCTTATACAGAGCTGGAAACAGCCCCTGGTGCAATACAGACAAGCACAGCCAGCTATCAATTAAGAAGCGCTCATCCTCGCAATGCTTTCTTCCTTACCAGCCCGATATTCCCCAGCAACGAATACTGCTCATCCGTATACGACAGCGGCACGTTGATTTTGCTGACCACTTGCGCCAAATCGTCCAGCTCTTTCACCAGCTTGCTTTGTTCGCTGGGTGTCTCGTCCAGGCGACGTTCGATATCGCGCAATTGGGCGTACCAGCGGAACACGCGGGAGCGGATTCGGAACTGGTAGAGCGGGGGGACGATTTTGCTCAAGGGCAGCACCACGGCGACGATGATGCCCAAGGCCAGCCACATGCGCTCAATCAGGTTGGCCAGCCAAAACGGCAGGTAATGTTGCAGCAGAGGCGAGCCATTGTGGATAAAGCGGTCAGCCTCGGGTGCCATGGTGAATTCGCCCAGTGTGGCTTTAGGGAATTCGCGGGCGCGATTGAACCAACCGGTACCGCCATGAAGTGTTTTGGCAGCCTGTGAGAACAGTTGCAGCAAGGCGGGGTGTGTGCCGTCCCGCGCTAACAAGGCCGTGGTGGATGCCACCAGTCGCACATCCTGCGGCGGCGTGTTACCTGCCAAGTCCACCACGCCACGCGGGAGTACCACGGGGGTTAAAAATTCAAAGCGGCGCGAATAGGCTTCGCTTTGCGGGAAGTCCATCAGTTTGACCCCAGGGGTTTGCAGCAGCATTTGCACCATCAGCGCTTCGGGGGCCGAGGCGAAGACGATCACGTCGATCTCGCCATTCAAAAACGCCACCGTAGCCGGGGTTTGCTCCAATTGGCTCAGGGTGATGGTTTTGGTGTCGATATGGTTCACATCGAACAAACGCGCCATCAAATTTGGTACACCACTGCCTACCGTGCCCACGTTCACGCGCAAGCCTTGCAGCTGGGACAACATGCCCAGCGTGGCGTCGGGGTTGAGCTTTTTGGCGGCAGCCTCTTGGTAGAACAGCCATACCGGCTCGACAAACAGGCTGCCCAGAGATTCCAGGCTGTAGGTGTCTGCCACACTGGCTTCCAGGCTGCCACCTTGCACAAAGGCGATATCGGCCTTGCCATCCCGCAACAAGTCCAGGTTAGCTGATGAGCCTTCGCTGGGCAGGAGCGTGACTTCGATGCCATTGGCCTTGAGCGCTTTGGCGTAGCGCTTGCCAAACTCGTCATACGCACTCTGCGCCGGGCCTGTGGCCAGCGTGACATGCTTGGGTGGTGTGGGGTCTAGCCACCAGTAGGCGAGCGCCAGCAGGCCGATGGCCAGCAGGGCGAGCGGCCCGGCAGAAACCAGCATGTCTCGAACCGAGACGACGGTGTAGCGGATGGCTTGGGTCATGTTGTGCAGCATGGAATGGTGACCTTGGCGTTGTACACGTTTTTCAAAAAGGGCTGGCCTGCGCACCGTGCGCGGTGGATGCGGCCCGTCACCTTATAGCTGCTTGCCGCAGTTCAGTGCGCGTTGATGAACTGCTCAAAATCAGCGGCTGGCAGTGGACGGCCAAACAAATAGCCTTGGTAGGCATCACAGTCTTGCAGGGCCAAAAATTCACGCTGGGCCTGTGTTTCCACGCCCTCGGCAATCACAGTCAGTCCCAGGCTGTGGCCCAGAGTGATGACGGTGCGGGCGATGGCTGCGTCGTTAGGGTCGTTCATCAGGTCGCGAACGAAGGACTGGTCAATTTTGAGCTGGTCAAGGGGCAAGCGTTTCAGGTAGCTGAGCGATGAGTAGCCGGTGCCGAAATCGTCCAATGAGAACCCTACGCCACTTGCCTTCAGGTCGGCCATTTTGGCGATAGTGTCCTCTACATCGTTCACCAGCATGCTCTCTGTCAGCTCCAGCTTCAGGCAGTGTGGATTGGCGCCACTGCGCGCCAGAACACCCAACACAAAGGCCACAAAATCGGGCTGGCGAAACTGCCGCGCGCTGACATTGACCGCCAGCGTTAAATGCTGGGTGGCGGCATCGTTTGCCCACATGACCAGTTTCGCGCAGGCCGTTTCCAGTACCCAGCCACCCAGCGGAATGATGAGTCCGGTGTCTTCGGCCAGGGGTATGAAATCGGCCGGCGACACCATGCCGCGCTGCGGCTGCTTCCACCGCAGCAGCACTTCCGCGCCCATGGTGTGCCCCTCGCGGTTGATTTGGGCTTGGTAGTGCAGCACAAACTCGTCTTTTTGTATTCCCAATCGAATGTCATTTTCCAACCCCATCCGTGCGCTGACCACCGCTTGCATCGCAGGGTCAAAAAAGCGCAGCGTGTTGCGTCCGGCGGTTTTGGACTGGTACATGGCCAAGTCCGCTTGCTTGAGCAAATTTTCCATCGTGTCCTGGTGCCCGCTGTACAGCGTCACGCCGATGCTGGGGGTGATGTTCACATCATGCTCTAGCAAGCGGTAAGGCTGGTTGATGGCGAGCAGCACTTTTTCGCCCACTTTCCTGGCCTGTGCCAAGGCTTCGGCCGTGTCCTTGCTCAGGGACTCCAGCATCACCACAAACTCATCGCCTCCCAGGCGCGCCACGGTATCGCCCTCACGCATACAGGCCGTCAAGCGCAGGCCAACTTGCTCCAGCAGCAGATCGCCCACACCGTGGCCGAGGGTGTCGTTGAGGGTTTTGAAGTTGTCCAGATCAATGAACTGCAAGGCACCATGCTGACCGCTGCGGGCACTCACGGCCAGGGCTTGCTGCAGGCGGTCTTGAAGCAAACGGCGGTTGGGCAGATGGGTCAACGGGTCGTAAAAAGCCAGTTGTTTGACTTCCGTCAAGGTGGCTTGCAACTCGTTTTGCGCGCTGGTCATCTCTTGCGTTCGCCGGGTAACCAGGGACTCCAATCCAACTTTATGGTGCTTGAGTTCCAGTAACAGGCGTGTGGCGTAGGCCAGCACCAAGCTGAAAATAATACCTAGCACCGCCTGTACGGACAGGCCAACCGGGTTGCCCCAGCCTTTGATCGGGGCTACTTCCAGCGTCCAGACATTGTTGGGCACCGTGAGCTGTTGCACAACAGGATGTGCTCCCAGTGGGGCAATTGACGCGGTAATCACCTGCTTGTGCCCCGTATCGGGGTGGATGCGTGACAGCTGGTAGGCAAGCCCTTGTTCTTCCAGTTGCTGGAGTCGAACGCCTTCAATCGCTTCGGGAAAATACAATACGGCAGAGACAAAGCCCCAAAACACATGCTTGCTGGCCGGGTTGCTGCCGTCCAGAAACACCGGTAAGCGCGCGACCATGCCCAGTCGGCCTTGCACCAGCTTGAGTGGTCCTGCCAACGTCAGTTTGCCGGCATCTTTTGCCAAAAAGGCTTCACGGCTTTGCAGCGGATCTTGCAGCTGGTTAAACCCAATCGCACGTTCGTTGCCTTGGAGTGGCACCACTTTGGTAATTACCCCGCCAGGCGACAGTCCCAGCATTTTGATGCTGGGGTAGAGCGGGAGCATTTGCTCTGCAACGCCCTCAAATTCAAAGGTATTTCCCTTGCTCTGGCGCACCATGGCCCCAATGGCGTGCGTGGCCGACAGTGCACGCTCTATGGTGGTTTGAATGGCGTAGGTTTTATCGCTCGCCAGTGCGCCAAGATGCAGCCGCTCGGTCTGCATGCGCTGCTGCTCCAACTGCCAAATGAGGGCCAATGACACCAGCATCGCCATGATGAACACGGTGGCCGCAATCGCCATGGATTGCCTCGTCCGATGGAGGTTCAGTGCGTTTTGAATGTCTTTGAACAACCACATCGAAGGCTACCTGTCAGTCTCGCAAACCAGCATATCGCACGCCGCAGGCCAACTGTGTGCGCCGTAGCTCACGCGCTGTGCGGCCCCTACCGCGCGCACCACGGCCCGCGCCGTCACCTCGGCAGCCAAGGTGCTCAGCACCATAATGCCCAGCGTTTTGCCCGCCTTGCCCGTGCCCATGGCAAACAGCGTGTCGCCATCCGACATCGTATGCACCGGGTTGATGCTGCGCGCCAGGCCATCGTGTGCCACCTGTGCCAAGCGGTGTGCCTGTGCCTTGGTCAATATGGCGTCGGTGGCGATCACGCCCAGCGTGGTGTTGGTGCCTGCCAGCAAGGGCTTGGGCGTGTCGCCTGCCAAAATGGCCTCGCGGATGTTCAGCAGCGAAGCCCCATCTGCCGTGCGTGCCCCGGCGATCACATGGCCTGTGCGCGGGTCCACCACATCACCCAGCGCATTGCAAGCCACGATGGCACCCACTGTGACGCCCTCCAGCGTTACCGAGGCGCTGCCTATCCCGCCCTTCATCGCCCGCCCAATACCAAAGAGCTTGCCCACCAGTGCCCCGGCACCTGCGCCCACATTGCCTTGCGCAGGCACTGCCCGGCTGGCTGCCACACAGGCCAGGTAGCCAGCATTGGCGTCAGGCCGAATACGGTGGTCGCCCACGGGCAAATCAAACAGCACCGCCGCAGGCACGATGGGCACCAGCCCATAGCCCACCGGCAGGCCAATGCCCTGTTCCTCCAGCCAGCGCATCACCCCGCCTGCGGCATCCAGCCCCCAGGCGCTGCCACCTGCCAGGGTGATGGCGTGAACGCGGTCTACCAGGTTGCTGGGGTGCAGCAAATCGGTTTCGCGCGTGCCGGGAGCTGCACCGCGCACATCCACACCAGCGACCGCACCTTCGCGGGCCAGAATGACGGTGCAACCGGTTGGGCGACGTAGGTCGGTGAAGTGCCCAACTTCGATACCAAGAACCTGGGTGATGGCCCCAGGGTCTGGTGCCGTGCTGTGTGGATGTGAGGATGGGTTTGAAATCACCGCCCGATTATGAGAGATGGGTTGTTCACATGGTTAGTTAGGGTATTTTTACCTATTTTTTTCAACCGGTACCCATCATCGCTGTGCCCTTCACGCCGTCAGCCACGGCTGCACGAACGCGAACCAACCTCCTACCAGGTACACCAGCACGCTGAAACCGTACACCGTTGCCGAGAATTTGCGTGTGCGCAGGCAGGTGTGGCGCAGCGCAGGGTCTGTCGGGCAGGGGGCGCTGCGCCCTCGCCATTGCAGGGTGCCCGCTGCCGTCAGCATCAGGCCCGCGAAGCCAAACAGGCCTTCCTTGTGTTCGCTCAGCCAAACCAGTTGTGGCACGGCGGCCACCAGGGATGAGAGCACCGCTCCCGCGCCCAGGGTGACCAGCAGCGCTGGCAGGGCACAGCAGACCAGGGTGCTGCTGCTGGCGAACAGGCTGGCAACAGACGACCACAGAGGGCCACGGCTTGGATCAGCGGGGTTCATCGCCGGGCCTTGGTGTCTGCCTTGATCTCTGCCACTGAGCGCGGCACGTTTTCCAGCTTGACCACGTCGTAACCGGCTTCGGTGATCTCGGTGCGGATGCTGCCGCTGTCCAGTTTCTGACCGTCTTTGGGCTCCACGGCGACCACCTTGTTTTTCAGATCGACAAACACCGCCTTGGTCGCAGGCAGAGCGGACAGGCGCTTTTCGATGCCTTGGGCACAGAAGGCGCAGACCATGCCGTTCACCGTGACTTTCACCGATTCCGTGGCATAGGCTGAAGAGAAAACGCCGCTTGTGCAGATCAGAAGCGCTGTGGCAGCTATGGATTTGATAGTTTTCAGGGTGTTCATTGGGTGTGTCCAAAAAGAGAAATCAGGTTAAAAGATGTACATCAGGTTGAACCGCATTTGGCGGCTTTGGCTCATGCCCAGTTCCACAAAGTAGCGCTGGTGAATCAGCCGCAGCATGGGCGTGATTTCGGTTTTGCCAGACAAACCGCGCATGCGCCTGACTTCGACGATCAACCAAGGCTGGGTTTCGTCGTAGTCCGCCTCAAAGAGCGAAAAGCCTGCCCGCACCGCGGCGTAGTCGTGGTTGACCTCTTTGGCGCGGTAGAGCCTGGCGTTGGCTGACAAATAGACCCGGGTGGTTTCATAGTCGAGCTGCATCCCTGGCGTCACCAGGGTACGGCTGCCTGCCAGGTTGTTGCCTTTGAGGTTACCTATGCCCCCTGTCAGCCACAGATTGGTTTGCGCGTCAGGCATGTTCCAGCGCGAGAGCAGGTGGGTGGCATTCACTTCCACCGCTTCGCGGGTCAGACGTTTGTCGTCCGAACGCATGGCGACACCGCCCACGCCGATGGCGTCGCGCGAGGTCAAGGCGTAATTCACCCAGGTTTCTTGCCAGTTCGGGCTGAAGTCGCCCATCACCATGGTGCTGCCTTTGAAGCCCATCGGCCCAGCCATGGCGGGCGTGACGAGGGCGAAGCAGGCACTGAGCCCTGTTGTTAAAGCCCAGACCCAAGCCCGGGGGCGAGGGCGTTGCCAGTCGTTGTGGTGTTCCATACAAAGTCCTTCCGTGCGAACCCGTCCTGGTGACGGGTCTCTGACCAACCAGTCCCACAGTTGTGCGGGACGCGTTCGATAGGGGTCGGTTTACGCGATCGGGGGCTTGAGGCCAGCCTGCCTCTCGGCGCTGGCAAAAGCCACTTTGGTGACAGGCGACGCAGGGGGATGGATGGTCAGGATGCGCTGGACAAGCGTTGAGGCTGGCAAGGCCGCCGACACGCAAAGCCCGCAAGTGTCACAGCCTGCGCAAGAGGCGCTTTCGGATTGTTCCGACGCATGCATGGCACAGTCCGCAGGCATAGCTGAGGCTGGTGGTGAAGAGAAATCCACTGTGGCGCTTGCCTGATGGGTATTAGGTGCTATGGATTTTGATGCAACTATGGCGGACGCCACCATCTTGCCCCCCATCCCTACGGCCATTGCATCGCCCATCCAGGCGCGCAAAGGCAGCAAGGTGATCAAGGTGATCACCCCAAAGAGCCGTAACAGGGGACGTAGCGAGCGCAGCATACTTCTCAGTGTACGAACAGCGACGCAGAGTTCCCTTCAATTTGGGCGTACTGTCTGATAATTGATGGCCCATTCCCCGTGCCCACCCTCATGCCTTTGACCCCTTCCCTCCAGCCTTTGCGCATCGTCCCTCAGTCGAATGCCCAGCCCACGCTTTCCAAAGCCCAGCAGGCGTTCAACACACTGGTCAAAAAGATAGAAATCCGTCGCCATGAGCTGGCGCAGTGGCAGGCTACCGTGGCGCTCTACCAGCAAAAAATTGCCAGCAGCTACCGTCCTCTGATCGCCAGTTTTCACCAGCAAAAAATTGCTTTTGTACAGGCACTGGACTTGGCTCTGTGCCGCACAGGCTTGTCCCGCAGCGAGCGCGCAATGGTGGAAGACATCGTTTGCACGCTGGCTGCGCAATTGCTGTCCGACGTGGAGCTGTCGGAAGGGGACGACGACACTGTCAAGGCCATTTACAACCGTTACCACGAGGTGGACTTTGACACGCAAGAGGCGGCGCTGACCAGTGCCTTCCAGGCAGGCCTGGAGCGCGACCCAGAGGTGTACCTGGATGATGTCATTCCCGAAGACGCATGGCAGGATGACATGCAGGCAACCTTGTCACAACGCGCTCAGCCCAAAAAGAAAACCGCCAAGCAACTCGCCCGCGAAGCAAGCCAAAAAGCCGAAGAAAACGAAACCAGTCTTTCCATCCGCGAGGTCTACCGCAAACTGGCCAGTGCCTTGCATCCCGACCGTGAGCCCGACGAGGCTGAGCGTGAGCGAAAAACCGGGTTGATGCAGCGCGTCAATCAGGCCTACGCCAAAAAGGATTTGCTCAAGCTGCTGGAGCTGCAACTGGAGTTGGAGCACATCGACGCCCACACCATCGCGGGCCTGTCGGAAGACCGCCTCAGGCACTACAGCAAGGTGCTTAAAGAGCAGGTGAAAGAGCTGGAGCAAGAGATTGCCCAGTTGGAATACCCACTGAAAGCCCAGTTCCACGTCCACCCGAACCAAACGCTGTCGTTTAAAAGCGTGATGCCGCTGTTAATGACCGACATTGCGGCGTTGCAGCGGCATATGCGCCAAGTCAAGCAGGACATGCAGATGCTGCACGACCTGCCCAACTTCAAGGCGTGGCTGAAGGCCTACAAGCGCGAGCTGAACAGGTAAGCGCGCAAGGTGACTACTTCGCCGCAGCCGCTTTGAGGGTGATCACGGTCAGGATGTTGTCCACGGTGTCTGCCGTGAACGCCACCGCATCCCCCGGTTTGAGTCCATTCAATTGCTTGGCTTCTGTGACGCGAAACACCATCGTCATAGCGGGCATGTCCAGATTTTTGATGGGCGCGTGCTTGAGGGTGATTTTCTGGTTCTCAGTGTCTATTTTTCGCACTTCACCCATGACCGTATCAGCGGCTGAGGGATGGGTTTGACCATCATGGCTGAATGCAATTCCAGAGCAAGCCAGCAGTGCTGTTACAGCTATGGATTTGAGAGTGATTGAGCGTGCAATTGAGCGTGTGATAAAGCACATGGTTTTCCTTGTCTGGATTGAAAAATTAATGGCCACTGTGGCCTTGAGGTTTACGAACCTGAACTTCGATAGGGTTGACCGTTGTGGCCGTGGTGGGGGCTGCCGGTGTCCCTTCTGCTTCGAGTCGCGCAGGCTCTGCCAGTGGCCCGCTGTATTCGTAAGCGACCGTGCCTGCGGGGTGCTTGAACCAGCCGGGGTTGTTGTAATCGCCAGTCTTCTGGTCTTTGCGCACTTTCAGCACGGTGAACATGCCACCCATCTCAATCCCGCCAAAGGGGCCTTGGCCCGTCATCATGGGCACGGTGTTGTCGGGCAGGGGCATCGCCATCTCGCTCATGTCGGCCATGCCGCGCTCGCCCATCACCATGTAGTCGGGGATGAGGCGGGTGATTTTTTTTGCCACGTCCCGATGGTCTACACCGATCATGGTGGGCACGTCGTGGCCCATGGCGTTCATGGTGTGGTGGCTTTTGTGGCAGTGGAATGACCAGTCGCCTTCCTCGTCCGCCACAAACTCGATCTGCCGCATTTGGCCTACCGCCACATCGGTGGTGACTTCGGGCCAGCGGGCGGATTTGGGCACGGGGCCGCCGTCTGTACCGGTCACGGTGAACTCGTGGCCGTGCAGGTGGATGGGGTGGTTGGTCATGGTCAGGTTACCGATGCGGATGCGCACCTTGTCGTTTTGGCGTACGCACAACGGGTCAATGCCGGGGAAGAGGCGGCTGTTCCATGTCCACAAATTCTGGTCGAGCATCGTCATGATCTTGGGCGTGTAGCTGCCGGGCGCGATGTCGTAGGCGTTGAGCAGGAAGCAGAAATCGCGCTGAACCTCGTCGATATGGGCATGTTTGGATTTCGGGTGCGTCACCCAAAACCCCATCATCCCCATCGCCATTTGCGTCATCTCATCCGCGTGGGGGTGGTACATGAAGGTGCCGGGGCGGCGTGCGACGAACTCGTAGACGTAGGTTTTGCCGGGCTGTATGGCTTTTTGCGTCAGGCCAGACACACCGTCCATGCCGTTGGCCAAACGCTGGCCGTGCCAATGCACGCTGGTGTGCTCAGGCAGGCGGTTGGTGACGAAGCAGCGCACCCGGTCGCCTTCCACCACTTCAATCGTCGGGCCGGGCGACTGGCCGTTGTAGCCCCACAGATGGGCCTTCATGCCAGGGGCCATTTCGCGCACCACGGGTTCGGCCACAAGGTGAAACTCTTTCACGCCGTTGTTCATGCGCCAGGGCAGCGTCCAGCCGTTCAGCGTGACCACGGGGTTGTAGGGTTGGCCGTTGGGCGGCACCAGCGGGGGCATGGTGTCGGGCTTGGTTTGCGTGACCAGTTCGGGCAGGGCAGCCAGGGCGACTTTGCTGACGGCTGTGGCGGCGACGGCACCGCCCGCGAGGCTGGCGATACCGGAAATTCCGGCAGTTTTGAAAAATTGGCGTCGTGTATTCATAGGGAAGCTCAGGTTAATGGGTTGCACTGCCAGCGCTGCTGGGGGCGGGCGTGGCACCCAATGGAGCCATCGTGGGTTGGCCCATCAAGGCGGTTTGCAGGGCCGTGTCGGCCAGCCAAAACTGTTGTTCAGCGGCAATTGCGGCGATCACGCTGCCCACCTGGTCGCGGGTGTCGGCCAGCAGCTCGAACACGCCGATCAGCATGCCGTTGTAGCGCAGCACGTTTTCTTCGGCGATAGTTTGGCGCAGGGGTACCACCTCATCGCGGTAGTGGCGAGCCACGTCATAGGCGGTGCGGTAGGCGGAGTAGCTTTCGCGCAAGTGAGAGCCCGCTGCACGTGCAGTGGCTTCCAGCCGGTTCGCGCTGGCCAGGGTGCGGGCGTTCATGGCATCGCGTTGCAGGCCGCCACTGTCGAACACGGGCAAGCGCACGCTGACATCGAAGCCGCGCCGGTTTGAGCCAACAGGGGTCTGGCCTGTACCCTTGTCAAAAACGCTGTCACGTCGCACACCCAGTTCGATGTCGGTCAGGCTGGTGATACGGTTCAAGCCTTGGGCCGTGGCCGCACCTTCGAATTCCGCCTGGGCCAGTTGCAGGTCAAGCCGTGTGGTGCTGGCGGCAAGGCTAACGGCTTGCGGTGTGCGAGGTGTTTGAGGCAGATCAGGCAGTCGCTTGGGCAGTACCAGCGTTGGGGCTTGGCTGTCGGTCAAGCCCAGCAAGCGAACCAAGGCTTCGCGGGTGGCGGTGGCTGCGTGCTGCGCGGTGGCCCACTGCGTGGCGGCATCGGCATAAAACGCCTGCTGGCGGGCCCGTTGCAGCTTGGTGAAGTTGCCCGCAGCCTGCATCCGCCGTGCCAATTCGGCGCTGGCCTGCGCAGCGTCGTTCACCTGCTCTGCATAAACCAGGCTTTGCTGCGCCGCCACCGCCCTGACCCAGGCCATGCGCACTTGGGTGATGTGCGCCACCACGCTGCGGGTCAATTGCAGCTGTGCTTGGGCTATTTGGCGCTGAGCGAGGTTCTGGCGCTGCGGCAGCGTCAGCAAATCCAGCAGACCGAAGGAGAGCAAACGGCCAATGTCAAGTTCGTCAACAAATCGCAGCCGCTCCAGCGTGAAGACAGGGTTGGCGATGCGCCCACTTTGTGCGGAGCTGGCTGCATCGGCCCAGTTTTGGGCCAGCAGGGCTTGCACCGCCGAGCTGCCCGCCAGCGCCAGTCGCACCGCGTTGCTTTGGGTCACCGGTTGTTCCAGCAACGTTGTCGCTATCTGTGCTTGGGCTTGGCGCTGTTCCGGGGTCAGCGCCAAGGTCAGCTCGCCTTGGGTGAAATCGGCGGCGACTTGGTTGGTTTGGACCACAGACTGCTCGAAATTGACGCTGGCGCAGCCAGACAGAACAGCCAGGGTGATCGCGCTTACAACGGCTTTCATGGCTTGGCCCCATGGTTGCCGTGAGCAGGATTTGCATCAGGCCGTGCTGCCTCTTTCGCATACGTCCGCCAGCCACCGATTTTTTCAACGGTGTCGTTGGTTGTTCGCCAAGGGGCAACGGGCTGGTCGTTAAAGGCTTGGTAGCCGATGAAGACAGAGCGGTAATTCAGCGGTGTCAACGCAGGGCGTTGAGGTGCAGCATCAGGTGGCGCTTGGGCGAAAGCGGCAGCGCAAAGCCACGCAGGCACGGCAACGGCCAAGACGTGAAAGGTTTTCAAAGTGATCTCCAGAAAGAAACAACAGCCGCAAAGGTTGCGGGGCTGGTTTGGCTGGCCCAATCGCCGTCAAAGTACAGACGGACTTAGAGCCTGGAGATCACAGAAGCGGTGGTTTGAAGCCTTGGGCAGGCTCAGCGCTGACAAAGTGCGTAGGCACCGAGGTGATGCGTGCCGCAGGCAGCGCGGGCAGCAGGGGGGTAAATTCAGCCACGGCCAAACCCAGCAGATGGCAGAGTTGGCACTGGGTGCAACTTAAGGTGGCTGTGGTGTCAGCCGCTTTGTAGGCATCGTCCGTGCCTGCCATCATCTCGGCGCAATGGCTTGAAGCGGCAACGGCTGTGGATTCCGCACGGGCTGTCGAGCTTGTAGGTATTGCCATCGAGTCGCCCACCCACGCGCGCAAGGGCAGCAGGGCGATCAGCAGGATGAGGAAGAAATGGCGCATAGGATAATGATAGTTGGTGGCTGAAAAAGTTCAATTGAGAAGCGCAGTCGCCGCTCAAGGCACGAGTCGCGTGGGATTGGCGATGTCATCCGTTTGTGGCCAGTCGCGACTGAAATGCAGGCCTCGGCTCTCGTGGCGGTTTTGTGCGCTGCGCACGATCAACTCTGCCACTTGCACCAAATTGCGCAGTTCCAGCAGATCGCGGCTGACGTGGAAGTTCGCGTAAAACTCGGTGATCTCGGCTTGTAGCAGGGCAATGCGGTGGGCCGCGCGTTCCAGGCGTTTTGTGGTGCGCACGATGCCCACGTAGTCCCACATGAAGCGACGCAGTTCGTCCCAGTTGTGCGAGATCACGACGCATTCATCGGCATCGGTGACACGGCTGTCATCCCACTGGGGCAGGGGGAACGCTGGAGTGGGTGACGGCGCCGTGCTGGCGTTGGTTGCCGCCATGGCCTGTGTGGCTGCCCGTGCAAACACCATGCATTCCAAGAGCGAATTGCTGGCCAGCCGGTTCGCGCCGTGCAGGCCGGTACAAGCGGTTTCGCCCACCGCGTACAGCCCGGCCACGTCGGTGCGCCCGTGCAGGTCGGTTTGCACGCCGCCGCAGGTGTAATGCGCGGCGGGCACCACGGGGATAGGTTGGCGGGTGATGTCGATGCCGAGTTCCAAGCAGCGTGCCAGGATGTTGGGAAAGTGGTGCTGCAAAAACGCGGGGCTTTGGTGCGAGATGTCGAGGTAAACGCAGTCGAGGCCATGTTTTTTCATCTCGAAGTCGATGGCGCGGGCCACCACGTCGCGCGGGGCCAGTTCCAGGCGATCGTCGTGTGCGACCATGAAGCGCGTGCCATCCGGTAGCACCAGTCGCCCGCCTTCCCCGCGCACCGCTTCCGAAATCAGGAACGATTTGGCGTGTGGGTGGTAGAGGCAGGTGGGGTGGAACTGGATGAATTCCATGTTGCTGACGGCACACCCTGCGCGCCACGCGGCAGCGATGCCATCGCCCGTGGCCGTGTCCGGGTTGGTGGTGTACAGGTAGACCTTGCCCGCGCCGCCTGTGGCCAGCACGGTATGGGCGGCGCTGAGGGTGATGACGGTATCGTGCCGTTCGTCAAAGGCGTAGAGGCCCAGGCAGCGGTTGGGTGCAGAGGTAACGGCGGTGTTTGCAGGATTCAGTTTGTGCGAGGTGATCAAGTCCACCAAATTGTGGTGCTCGAACAGTTCCACATTGGGCCGCTGGCGCACCTGTTCCATCAAAGTGCGCTGTACCGCCACCCCGGTGGCGTCGGTGATGTGGACGATGCGGCGCTGGCTGTGACCGCCTTCCCGCGTCAGGTGCAACTGGTCGGAGTCTTCTTCCAGCGTGAACGCTACGCCCAGCTCGCGCAGCCACGCAATCGCGTCCGGGGCGTTCTCGACGACGAAACGGGTGGCCGCCTCGTCGCACAGTCCGGCACCGGCCACCCGCGTGTCGTCCACATGCGCGTCAAACGAATCACCCTCGGCCAGCACAGCGGCAATACCGCCTTGTGCCCAAGCGCTGGCGCCGTCGTTCAATTGGCGTTTGGTCAACACCGCCACGCGCTGTTGGGCGGGCGCCAGCAAAGCGGCAGAAAGCCCTGCCAAGCCACTGCCCACGATGACCAGATCAAAGTGCTGAACCGGTGAGGGGAGCAAAGGGTGAGGTGAGGGTGAAACCTGACTGTTTGGACAAGAATTCATGTGTCGGTGTAATGACAAAATGCAGGGAGTCTATCCAATGCGTCTTCTTGTTTTTACCTATGAACCCTGTGATTGATTTTTCTGCTGCCGGTATAGCGGCTATTGCCCAAGCTGACGTGGTGCGTGCCCTGTCTGAAGACCTCGGGGCGGGTGACCTGACGGCCTCTCTGGTCGATACCACCCGCCGCGCCCGTGCTCGCGTGTTGGCCCGCGAAAGCGCCGTGTTGTGCGGTACACCGTGGGTGCAAGCCGCTGTGTACGCCCTCGACCCGCAAGCCCGTATCGTGTGGCATGTGGCTGAAGGCCAGCGTTGCAGCACCGATCAGGTGGTGCTGGAAATCGAGGCCAGCGCCCCGGCTTTGCTGAGTGCAGAGCGCACGGCCTTGAATTTTTTGCAGTTGCTGAGTGCTGTAGCGACCAAAACCGCGTTGTACGTTACCGCCGTTCAGGGCACCCGCGCTCACATCGTGGACACCCGCAAAACCCTGCCCGGCTTGCGCCTTGCACAAAAGTACGCGGTGCGTACGGGCGGTGGCGTGAACCACCGCATTGGCTTGTTTGACGCCGTGCTCATCAAAGAAAACCACATCGCCGCTGCTGGCGGTATTGTTCCCGTGCTGGCCCGTGCCGCGCGGGTGGCGGCGCAGGCCAGCTTTGTCGAAATCGAGGTTGAAACGCTGGCGCAGCTGCATGAAGCCCTGGATGCCGGGGCCAAGATGGTGCTGCTCGATAACATGGATTTGCCCACGCTGAACGAGGCCGTACGCATCAACAACGCGACGGGCCAACCCCGCGCCGTGCTGGAAATATCAGGTAACGTCAACCTGGACACGGTGCGTGCGTTGGCACAAACAGGTGTTGACCGCATCTCCATCGGGGCGTTGACCAAGGATGTGAAAGCGGTTGATTTTTCCATGCGTTTCGAGGGTTTGTGATGAATGCCAGAGTTGAAATTGCCTACGAGCAACCCGCCTGCGCCACCCGCAGCGTCTGGGCGCGTGTCCCCGTCGAGCCTAGCCAGACTGAGCGTGCGGCGCTGAAAGACAAAATCCGCCACCTCCTCAAGGCCCGCAATGCCGTGATGGTGTCGCACTATTACGTCCACCCTGATTTGCAGGATTTGGCCGAAGAGACCGGTGGCTTGGTCAGCGATTCGCTGGAAATGGCCCGTTTTGGCCGTGACCATGCAGCGCAGACGCTGGTGGTTTCCGGCGTGCGCTTCATGGGCGAGACGGCCAAAATCCTCTCCCCCGAAAAGCGCGTGCTGATGCCCGATCTGGACGCGACCTGCTCGCTCGATCTGGGCTGCCCGCTGGACGAATTCACCGCCTTTTGCGATGCCCATCCTGACCGCACCGTGGTGGTTTATGCCAACACCAGCGCGGCGGTCAAAGCGCGGGCCGATTGGCTGGTGACTTCCGGCTGCGCGCTTGATGTGGTGCGGGCACTGAAAAACCAGGGCCACAAAATCCTCTGGGCACCCGACAAGCACCTGGGCGGCTACATCCAGCGCGAAACCGGTGCGGACATGCTGATGTGGCAAGGCAGCTGCATCGTGCATGACGAGTTCAAAGCCTTTGAGCTGGAAATGCTCAAAAAAGACCACCCCGGTGCCAAGGTGCTGGTGCACCCCGAGTCGCCTGCCGATGTGGTGGCGCTGGCCGATGCTGTAGGGTCAACATCGGCCATCCTGCAATCTGCACGGACCATGGATGCTACAACTTTCATAGTCGCGACCGACAGCGGCATGATGCACAAGCTGCGTACCCAGAACCCCGGCAAGCTGTTCATTGAAGCGCCTACGGCAGGTACCAGCGCCACGTGCAAGAGCTGCGCCCAATGCCCCTGGATGGCGATGAACGGGCTGGCAGGCGTGGCGCAAGTGCTTGAAATGGCCCCGGCATCAGGGCTAGGTTTGAACGAAGTTCATGTTGACCCGGGTCTGGGCTTGCGTGCACGGGTGCCGATTGACCGGATGCTGGCTTTTACAGCGGCCTTGAAAGCAGGGCAGCCGGTGAGCGGGCTGGTGCCCCGGATGGGCGCTGCCTAGTTGGTAGCGCTGGCCTGTCTGTAGACTGGGCGCATGCAACTCAAATGGCTGGAAGACTTCATTGCACTGGCGCAAACGCGCAGCTTCACCCGTGCGGCAGAGCTGCGCCATGTCACACACCCGGCTTTTGGGCGGCGCATTCGTGCGCTGGAGGCTTGGGCAGGCACCCCACTGGTTGAACGCGCTGGCAGTCCGGTCACGCTGACGGCGGCAGGTGATTCCTTTCTGGATACCGCCACCCAAATGGTGCGCAGTCTGGACGGTTCGCGCGAGGAACTGCACAGTGTGGCAGGACGGCAGGCCCGCACGTTGACACTGGCAACGGGCCGCACTTTGGCCCGGACTGTGGTAGCTGACTGGCTGGTGCGCTTGGGGCCCGTACTGCGGGACAGCGAGGTGCGTATTCTTACCCGTTCACTGGCGGATACCGTTCAGATGCTGGAGCGCAGCGAGGTGGATTTCACCCTCGTCTACCACCATCCCGCTCTGACCTTTCGGCTTGATGCCCGGCAGTTTTTCCATGCCACGCTGGCCTCTGACAAGTTGGTGCCCGTGTCCCGGGCCGACGCCCATGGGCTGCCCTCTTATGCCTTGGGTGACAGCCATGCTAAGCCGACTCCTTATCTTGCTTACGCCTCTACCCTGGCCCTGGGTCGCCTGGTGGAAGACTATCTGACCAATAACGCATTGGCTCCGCGTCTGGTGCGCTGCGTGGAATGTGACTCTGCCGATGCGCTGTACGAGTATGCGCTCAAAGGTTTGGGGGTTGCGTGGCTGCCCTGGTCCATGGTGCAGGGGGACTGCAAGTCGGGGCGGTTAGCGCTGGCCGGAGACAAGCGCATGGACGTGCGCTTTGACGTGCGGCTGTACCGACCTAAACGGCGCTTAAGCCCGCTGGCTGAGGCCGTGTGGAAAGCCTTGCTGCCGCGTTGATGTTGTGCAGCGGTACGTTGATGGGGGATTGACTGCTGTATGCAGCCACACAAGGTTACTTTCACCTGAATTAGCACATTTTCGTGCTGTTATGGCACCACAAAGACGGGTCAAGCTCCTCAAAATACCTGTCAGGCCTTGATCTTCCTTCACGTCCTTCGGCCTTCTGTCTTTCTTGAAAGTTCACCCCATGAAGCTGTTCCGTGCTCTTCCTCTTCATTTTTCTCTTGCTGTCACCTTGTGTGGACTAGCTTGTACGCTCGCTGATTCCGCCTTTGCGCAAGGTAGTGCTTACCCCAGCAAGCCCATCACCATCGTGGTTGCTTACCCGCCTGGTGGCTCTACCGATTTGACAGGGCGCACGCTCGCCACAGAGCTGTCGGCACGCCTTGGCGTGCCGGTTGTGATTGACAACGTCGGTGGTGCAGGCGGGGCGATTGGTGCGCAGAAAGTAGCCCATGCCGTGCCCGATGGCTACACGCTGTTGGTGGGGGCCAGTAACGAGTTGGCCATCAACAAATTGGTCACCAGCACGGTCAAGTACGAGCAGAAAGACTTCACCCCCATCGGCCTGATTGCTTCTCAGCCGCTGGTGCTGGTGGCTTCGCCCAAAGCCGGCGTGAAAAACACGGAAGAGTTCATTAACGCGGTGCAAAAGAACCCTGGCAAGTTCAGCTACGGCAGCTCAGGCGTGGGCACTTCGCTGCACCTGGCCGGTGAGATGGTGAAGCAACAGGCCGGGCTGTTCATGACGCACATTCCCTACCGTGGCGTGGCGCCATTGACCAATGACCTGGTGGGCAACAACTTGGATTTTGGCGTGTTTGTGCTTTCCAGCGGCCTGTCGCATATCCGCAGTGGCCGTGTGATTGCCCTGGGTACGACCGAGGCTAAACGCTCTGTGGCGATGCCTGATATTCCTGCCCTGGCAGAAAACCCCAAGCTCAAGGGGCTGGACATTGGGGTTTGGTTTGCGTTGATGGGGCCTGCCAAATTACCCGAGCCCGTGATCGCCAAGCTCAAACAGGCGCTGGGCGATGCGCTGCAGTCACCCGATTTCCGTAAAAAGATGGAAGCCAGCAGCTCGACTGTGGCAGCCCCTGGCGTCGATCTGGCCAAGTTTCTCGTCACGGAAACGGCCAAATACAAGCGGATTGTTGATTTCGCTCATATCAAGGAGTAACCATGGCGCTGTCTTTTGAACTGCTTGCCCCCGATATTTCCGCCTGGCGTGCAGGCAACACCGGGGTGGAGGGTGTATGGACATTCGATTCTGGTTTGCCGGGTCGCCACGTGATGCTCAGCGCGCTGGTTCATGGCAATGAGTTGTGCGGCGCGTGGGCGCTCAAAGGCTTGCTGGAGGCGCACGTACGCCCGCAGCGTGGCCAATTGACCCTGGCTTTTTGTAACCTTGCCGCGTTTGACCGGTTTGATCCCAACAACCACGACGCTGCACGGTATGTGGATGAAGACCTCAACCGCCAATGGTTACCTGAACGCATCGCCGAAGGTGGCACGCTGGAGCGCCGCCGTGCTGCGGCCCTGCAAGCTTTTGTGGCCCAGGCGGACTGGCTGCTTGACCTGCATTCCATGCACGAGCGCGCTGCGCCGCTGTTGCTGACAGGCATTCAACCCCGCAATCTGGCTTTGGCCCGTGTGCTGCGCAGCCCGGAACACATCGTGGTTGATGCCGGTCACAAAGATGGCGTCCGTATGCGCGACTTTGGTCGCTTTGGTGCACCCGATATAGATCCTGATACGGGTCGCAGCAACGACAGCCGTTCGCTGCTGGTTGAATGTGGCTTCCATGGGGATCTCTCCAGCCGCACCGTAGCGCAGGACCAGTGCGTGCGATTTTTGCAAGCTGCGGGCAGCTTGGATGCCTCCGCTGCGGCGAGCCTGCTGCCCGGTTGGCAACAGCCCGATGCACCTTGCCAGTGGGCGCTGGAAGTGACTGGGCCTGTGGTGGCGCGCAGCGAGAAGTTTCGCTTTGCCGAGCCTTACACCGGACTTGAAGTGATCGCTCAGGCTGGTACGGTGATTGGCTGGAACGATGGTGAGCCTGTGCTGACGCCCTACGATGACTGCGTACTCGTCATGCCTTCCATCCGCCAAGCGAAGGCGGGCGTGACCGTGGTGCGTTATGCGCGCAGGCGGTTGCTGTAGCCGGTCTTGCGCTGTGCCCGTGCTGTCAGGCTGGGATGTCCAGCGAGCAACTGTCGCCCAAGGCTTCACGCCATACCCGCACCCGTGATACAGCAGGTTGTACAGGCTGCATCTCGCCCAGGGCTTGGGCAATGAATTGACACAGGTTTTCCAATGTGGGTTTGCCCAAGCCCGCCACCTCGTCCAGCAAATGGTGGTCGAGCTGCTCACGCACGGTGGCCAAGCGCAGCCGCAGCAGCCCTAAATCCATCACCATTCCTGTCACTGGGTCAAGCGGCCCGCTGACAGAAACCTCTGCGTGGTAGGTGTGGCCGTGGATGCGGCGGCTGCCCTCGGCTTCGATGTCGCGTTGCAAGGTGTGGGCAGCATCGAAGAAGAAGCGTTGGCTGATCGTGAACAAAGGGGTGAACAAGGGCGTAACCAAGGGAGTCACAAGCGCAGAGGAGGGCATAGGGGCCAGATTATCGGATGTCTTACCTGATACCTGTCAATTTGTGCGTTTGCAGGCTCAGTCGCCACTGGGGGCGTTCCATGCAGGTGGCGATGCAATGGGCGATGTTGGCGTGCTGGTTGAGGCCGTCCATCGCTTGCAAGAAGCGGTGAGGGAAGTGGGTTTGGGCTTCCAGTACGTCCAAATCCAGGCCCGGCTGCGGCCACACCACCTTCAGTTCCTGCCCTTCGCGCTGCACCCAGGGGGCATTGGCTTTGGGGCTGATACACAGCCAGTCAATGCCAGCCGGGGCGGGGAGGGTGCCGTTGCTTTCCACCGCAACACGAAAACCCTGGGCGTGCAGGGCGTCAATGAGCGCCGTATCGACTTGCAGCAGCGGCTCGCCGCCGGTCAGCACCGTGAGGCGGTTGGCGGTGTTGGCCGCAGGCCACTGTGCTGCGATGCGGTTTGCCAAGCTTTCAGCATCCGTAAACTTGCCGCCCAGCGTGCCGTCGGTGCCCACAAAATCGGTGTCGCAAAACTGGCATACCGCTGTGGTACGGTCGCTTTCGCGCCCTGTCCACAGGTTGCAGCCCGCAAAGCGGCAAAACACCGCAGGCATACCGGCTTGTGCGCCTTCGCCTTGCAGGGTGTAGAAGATTTCTTTGATGCTGTAGGTCATGGGGGATGGGCTGCTGTGAGGCGCTATGGAAAGCTATGGGCGATCAGGGGTTGATCTCCAGATTGTCGATCAAGCGCGTGCTGCCCAGTTTGGCGGCAGCCAGCAAGACCAGCGGCTCCAGGGGAGCGCCGGGTTTCAGTGTGGGGGGGAGCAAGTCGGCTTGGCAGCGAACCGTCATGTAATCGGGTTGCCAGCCGCGTGTGGTCAAGGTGTGCAGGGCTTGGTCTTCAATGGCGGCGATGTCATGGCTACCCGCCTTGAGGGCAGCGGCCATGGTTTTGAGCGCGAGGGACAACTGCATCGCCTCGGTGCGTTCATCTGCACTCAGGTAGCCGTTGCGCGAACTCAAGGCCAAACCGCTTTCAGCGCGGTAGGTCTCACTGCCCATAATTTCGGTGTTGAGCGCGAACTGTTTGACCATGCCGCGAATCACCATCAGCTGCTGGTAGTCTTTTTTGCCGAACACCGCAAAGCGCGGCTGCACGCAGGTCAGCAGCTTCATCACCACCGTTGCCACACCCACGAAGAAACCGGGGCGGAAGTGGCCTTCCAGAATGTCGGCCAGTGCAGCGGAGGGGTGGACTTTGTAGGTTTGTGGCTCAGGGTAGAGCTCTTTTTCGTTCGGCGCGAACAGCACATCGCAACCGGCCGCTTCCAGTTGGGCGCAATCGGCATCCCAGGTGCGGGGGTAGGTGTCAAAGTCTTCGTGCGGCAAAAATTGCAGGCGGTTGACGAAGATGCTGGCCACGGTCACGTTGCCCAGCGGTTTGGCTTGGCGGATCAGGTCGATATGGCCCGCATGCAGGTTGCCCATGGTAGGCACAAAAGCAGGGCTTTGGAACGCGCTCAGATGGCGGCGCAGGTCGTCAATGGTGTGGGCGATGTACATGAGACTGAGGGTTTGAGTTCAATAGGTATGGGTGTTTTCAACGGGGAAGCGGCTGGCCTTCACGTCGTCCACATAGCTTCGAGCGGCGGCTTGCACCGAGACGTTGCCCGCCATGAAGTTGTGCACAAAGCGCGGCAGCTTGCCGCCATTCAGGCCCAGCATGTCATGCAGCACCAGCACCTGGCTGCTGCATGCCACCCCGGCACCGATACCGATGACGGGGATGCGCAGTGCTTGCGTGATGGTTGCGGCAACGGTAGAGGGCACCAGCTCCAGCACCAGCATCGCTGCCCCGGCATCGGCCAGGGCTTGCGCGTGGGCTTGGAGCGTGGCGGCGGCTTCTTCGGTGCGCCCTTGGATACGGTAGCCGCCCAGGGCGTGGACGGATTGTGGCGTCAGCCCCAAATGCGCGCATACCGGGATACCGCGTTCCGTTAAAAAGCGCACCGTCTCGGTGGTCCAGCCGCCGCCCTCCAACTTCACCATGTGGGCGCCCGCCTGCATCAAGGCCGTGGCGCTGTGCAAGGCTTGTTCGGGGGAGACTTGGTAGCTGCCAAAAGGCAAATCGCCGATGACCCAGGCGCTGCGGTTGCCCCGTGCGACGCATTGCGTGTGGTAAACCATCTGCTCCAGTGTGACGGGCACGGTGCTGGGCTGGCCTTGCAACACCATGCCCAGCGAGTCACCGACCAGCAGGCAGTCCACACCAGCGCTGTCCAGCACGGCAGCAAAGGTGGCGTCGTAGCAGGTCAGCATGGTGATTTTTTCGCCAGCAATGTGCATCTCGCGCAGGCGGTGCAGAGTGAGGGGTTTGCGGGTGTCGTTCATGGATGGCGTTAATGGGTAGCGCTAAGGGGTAGCGTTAAGGGGGCGGTGCATCGAACAAGGGAAGGGTGAATGGAACATGCGGCAATGTGCCTGCGGCGAGGGCCACCCCCTGCCAGGGAATCTGCGCCCAGCAGGGTGCGTCCAGGCGCAGGGTCAGTGCGGCGATATTCTCGGCAAGGGCGGGCATCTCGGGATCAATGTGGTTGGCCACCCAGCCTGCCAGTGGCAAACCGGCTTGGCGAATCGCCTGCGCCGTCAGCAGGGCGTGGTTCAGGCAGCCCAAGCGCAGGCCCACGACCAGCACCACGGGCAGCGCGAGGGCTTTGGCCAGATCCGCCAAGGTTTCGGTCGCGTTCAGGGGAACGATAAACCCGCCAGCACCTTCGACCACCACGCTGTCCGACACGGTTTGCAGTTGTGCAAAGCAGGCTTTCAGGTGGTCAAGCCGCAGGGTGATGTTTTCATGTTCCGCTGCAATGTGCGGGGCCATGGCTTCGCGCAGCAGGTAGGGGCACACCCAAGCGGATGGGGCTTGCACGTTGCTGGCGGCATTCAGCGCCTCCACATCGTCGTTGCACCAGCGGCCATTCACCCAATCGGTGCCTGCGGCCACGGGCTTCATGCCCACGGTGCGCCGGCCACGCTCTTGCCCCAGGTGGCGCAGCAGGGCCGCAGCCACCAGGCTTTTGCCTACGCCGGTATCGGTGCCGATGACGAAGAAATCAGCACGTTGCAGGCTCATTCCAAGGCCCTCAGTGTGCTGGCCAGCCTGTCCACATCCTCAAGGCTGTGCGCGGCAGAGAGGGCAATCCGCAGCCGTGCGGTGCCTGAGGGTACGGTGGGGGGACGGATGGCGGGCACCCACAGGCCCTGGGCTTCGAGCTGGGCAGATACCGCCAGCGCCGTTTCATTGCTGCCCAGAATCAGCGGTTGTATCGGCGTATCGGAGGGCAGCAGGTGCCAGCGGCTGTCGGCCATGCGGGCGCGCAGGTGGGCAATCAGTGTTTGCAGGTGTGCGCGGCGGGCATGGCCTTCTGGCCCGGCGATCACGTCCAGGCTGGTACACAGGGCGTGTGCCATGGCCGGCGGGGCTGCTGTGCTGAAGATATAGCTGCGGGCTTTTTGCACCAGCCAGTCAATTACTTGCGGGCATGCTGCGACAAAAGCCCCACCTACCCCTGCCGCCTTGCCCAAGGTGCCCGTATACACGATGTGGGGGGAGTTGAGGCCGAAATGCGCCAGCACGCCCTGTCCGCCCGCACCCAGCACGCCAAAGCCGTGGGCATCGTCCACGATCAGCCATGCACCATAGCGTTCGGCCAAGGTCAGCAACTGGGGCAGCGGCGCGATGTCGCCGTCCATCGAGAACACGCTGTCGGTCACGATCAGTTTGTTGGTGGCAGGCTCTTGTGCGAGCTGGGTTTCCAGGGTCTGCAAGTCACCGTGCGGGTAAACATGCACCCGTGCGCCTCGGGCCAAACGCACGGCGTCGATCAAAGACGCATGGTTCAGCGCTTCCGAAAAAATCGCTGTTGGCTCACCCGTGGCGGCCAGTGCAGGCGTGACCGCCAGATTGGCCATGTAGCCGCTGCCAAAGAACAGCGTGCGGCAACCACTGCCGCCAGGAGCATCGTCCACATCGCCCGCACCAAACTGGGGGCCAACGAACGCTGCCAGCTTGTGCTCCAGCGCCTCGTGCGCCTGGCTGTGCCCGCTGATGAGGTGCGAGGCCCCACTGCCTGCACCGTGCAGCCGTACCCCTTGTGCCAACGCCTCGACCACGGCCGGGTGGTTGGCCAGCCCGAGGTAGTCGTTCGAGCAAAACGCGAGGCGCTCGGTGCCGTTCAGCGTGACGTGCGGGCCGCAAGGGGATTGGGTAGGCCGCAAGCGGCGGCGCAGGTGCTGGGCATCGAGTTGGGCGATGCGTGCTTCCAGGGTGTCGATCAAATGCATGGTGTAGCGGTGATGAGGGCAGAGGCTTAAGGGCCGGGATGAGCCGGTGGGCTCAGGGCTGGAGCGCTGCGGCCAGCGTGCTGTGCACACCCTCGGCCAGCTGGTTTTGTTCGCTGTCGTTCAGGATGTAAGGCGGCATCAGGTAAACGGTCTGACCAATGGGGCGCAGCATCAGGCCGCGTGCCAGCGCCAGCGCATGAAAGCGCCGCGAAAACGTGGCCGCGTGCGCCGGGTCAGCCACAGCCACATCAAAAGCCCAAATCATGCCCTGTTGGCGAAAATGTTTGACCAGCGGATGCACGGCGAGCGGGGCCAGCAGACGGCTGAGCCGTGCTGCACGCACGCGGTTGGTGTTCAGCACATCGTCTTCTTTGAAAATGTCCAGGCAGGCCAGAGCGGCGCTACAGGCCAGCGGGTTCCCGGTGTAGGAATGCGAATGCAAAAACGCACGCTGAACGCTGTCGTCGTAAAAAGCCTGGTACACCGTGGGTGTACTCATCACCAGCGAGAGCGGCAGATAGCCCCCACTGATGCCTTTGGACAGGCAGAGAAAGTCGGGCCACATGCCGGCCTGTTCGCAGGCAAAGAAGGTGCCGGTGCGGCCACAGCCGACGGCGATTTCATCGGCAATCAGGTGGACGTGGTATTGGTCGCACAGGCGGCGCAACCCTGCGAGGTACTGCGCATCGTGCATGGCCATGCCGGCCGCGCATTGCACCAAAGGCTCGACGATCACCGCCGCGAGGCTGTCTGCTTTGGCTTCCAGCAGGTCACGCAGAGACGCCAACGCGCGGGCCGCCACATCGCCAGCGCTTTCACCGGGGCCGGCTTGGCGTGCATCGGGGCTGGCAACGATGTGGGCGAGGCGCAGCAGGCTGTCGTAGGCCGCGCGAAACACCGGCACATCGGTGACGCCCAAGGCGCCCAGCGTTTCGCCGTGGTAGCTTTGTGCCAGACAAACAAATTCACGCTTTTCGGGCTGGCCGCTGTTACGCCAGAAGTGAGCGCTCATTTTGAGGGCGATTTCTACCGCACTGGCCCCGTCAGAAGCGTAAAAGCAGTGCCCCAGTGCATGCCCGGTGAGGGCCGACAAACGTTCCGACAGCTCGACCACTGGCGCATGGGTACAACCGGCCAGCATCACATGCGACAGCGTGTCCAGCTGGGCTTTCACGGCGGCGTTGATCCGGGGGTTGGTGTGGCCGAACAAGTTGACCCACCAGGAACTCAGGCCATCCAGATAGCCTTTGCCCGCTTCGTCGTAGAGCCAGGCTCCGCTGCCGCGCACCAGCGCCAGCGGCGGCTGTGTTTCGTGGCGCTTCATTGGCGTGCAGGGATGCCACACGCTGGCCGTGCTGCGGCTGGCGAGGTCGAGGGTGGTCATCGTTACTGGGCCTGGGTGGGCACGTTGTGGCGCAGGGCGATTTGCTGGTTATGTTCGTCCACAAACACCAACTGGGGCTGGTGCCCTGCCACCTGCTCTTCATGCACCTGGGCAAAGGTCGCGATGATGATGAGGTCGCCCACCGATGCCCGGCGCGCTGCCGAGCCGTTGACCGAAATCATGCCGCTGCCCCGTTCGCCCTTGATGGCGTAGGTGATGAAACGTTCGCCGTTGTTGATGTTCCAGATGTGGATTTGTTCGTTTTCCACGATATTGGCGGCGTCCAGCAGGTTCTCGTCAATGGCGCACGAGCCTTCGTAATGCAGCTCGCACTGGGTGACTGCAACGCGGTGGATTTTGGATTTCAGCAGGGTACGGAACATGTCGGGTTCTCTAAAAAATGCTGGATTGTGTCACTAACGTAAACCCTTGCTGGTCGAGCCCACGTGCTGCAAAGCTATCATCCCGGCTCTTTTTCTCGCTACAGGGTGGGGTGGTATGCAGGCTTTCATAGATTTTCCCAACGACGATGCCACCACTGACCCGCTGGCTAACCCGTTGGTTGACCCCTTGGTCGTTGGCGGGCGCTGGCAGGGCTTCTTCAGCCACCCGGTAGCGGTGCTGACGGCCTGGCAGCTGTACGAGGTGGCCGGTGTATTGCAGCAGGTGCAGGCTTTCAGCGCGGCGGGGCACTGGTGTGTGGGCGGGCTGGCTTATGAAGCCGCAGGGGCTTTCGATACTGCGTTGGTGACGCATCCAGCGTCCCCCGTCTGGCCGCTGGCGCGGTTTGCGGTGTACGACCGCGTGCAGCCCTGGCCTGCGCCAACTTCAACGGCAAGTCCAACGTCCCCCCATGCAGCGCCGGCGTGGGACGGGCAACGCACCAGCACCTACCTCGATTATGCGGAGCGTGTAAACCGGGTTATAGCAGCCATGGCAGGCGGTGAGTGCTATCAAATTAACCTCGCCGAGATACTGCAGTCGCACAGCGTGGCGATGGACACCGCCGAGATCGCTTCGTGGTTTGCCCGTTTGCGCCGTGCCCAACCCGGTGGCTACCAGGCGTGGCTGGACTGGGGCGATCAGCAGGTGCTGAGCCTGTCCCCTGAGCTGTTTTTTGACTGGCAGCCCCTGGCTCAGGGTACGGGCGGTCAATTGACCTGCCAGCCTATGAAGGGCACCGCCCCTCGCCATGCTGATCCGCAAACCGACGGCCAAGCCCGCCAGCATCTGATGGACAGCCCCAAAGAGCGCGCTGAAAACGTGATGATTGTGGATTTGCTGCGCAACGACATGGGCCGTATCGCCCGACCGGGCACGGTGCGCGTCAGCAAGCTGTTCGAGGTGCAGGCGCTGCCCACCGTGTGGCAAATGACCTCCACCATCACGGCCACCACCCTTCCCGAGGTGGGTTTGCCTGAGCTGTTTGCGGCGCTGTTCCCTTGCGGCTCTGTGACGGGTGCACCCAAGGCCCGTGCCATGCACTGGATTGCGCAATTGGAGTCGGCTGCACGCGGCCTGTACTGCGGGGCGGTTGGGGTGGTGCGCCCCGGTGGGGCGGCCACGTTCAATGTGCCCATACGCACGGTGACACTTCGCAAGGTAGCGCCGACTCGTCCTTCCGATGAGGGTGGTGGTGATGTTTGGCAAGCCTGCGCAGGTGTCGGCAGTGCCATCACCGTGTATGCCGATGCGCCCAGCGAATGGCAGGAGCTGGCCGCTAAAACCCGCTACCTGGAGCGTGCCCGTGCGGATTTTTCGCTCTTGGAAACCTTGCGTCTTGAAGAGGGTCATTACTGGCTGCTGCCTGAGCATATGTCGCGCATGGCGGCCAGTGCGGCGTACTTTGGTTGTGTGTGGCGGCCCGACGCGGTACGCGCTTGCCTGGACGCGGTGGTGCGTGGACGCGAGGCAGGCACCTACCGGGTGCGGTTGACCTGTTCGCCACAAGGCGACTTGAGCGCCGAAGCTTTTGTGCTGCTACCTACGGCCCAGCCTGTGCGCTTCAACCGCAGCCCTGTTCCTCTCGCCGCGCAGGGCCGTGACCACGAGTTTGTGGTGCATAAAACCACGCGGCGTGACCATTACGACACCCGTTTGCTGTCTGCCACTGGCGTGTTTGACACCCTGCTGTGCAACGAGCGCGGCGAAGTGACCGAGTTCACCCGGGGCAATCTGGCGTTGCGTCTGAACGGCCAGTGGTTGACACCTGCCCTTGCCTGCGGTTTGCTGCCGGGTACCTACCGCGCTCACCTGCTCGCCAAGGGCGAGCTGACCGAGGCCGTGCTGACCTGGGCCGACGTGCAGCGCGCTGAGCAGGTGGTGTTCTTCAACAGTTTGCGGGGCTGGTTGCTGGCAGAAATGCACGCCCAGCCTTTAATGTCGCCTTGACTTCTGGCTAAACCCCAGCCCACAGCATTCCCACCGCCATCGCCACCATCCCCAGGTCTTCCACGATGGTGACGGTGCTCATGGGCAGGTTGAATACAGCGCCCAGGCAGGCACAGCGGATTTTTTGACCGTTGCTGACGGCACGAATCACCCCGATGGCCGAGAACCCCATCACCGCGATGGTGAGGCTGTGCGTCCACAGCGGCTGCCAGTGCGTGAGGTAGGCCACGCCCAGGCCCAGTTCCACGAACGGGTACACCTTGCCCCAACCCCGCCACCGCGCTGCCAGCAGGTCATAGCCTGCGTAGGCATCGGCAAAAGCGGGGATGTCCAACAGCTTGAAAAACGAAAACGCCAGGAAAAACCCCGCCATGAAGTAGCGCATGGTCTCGGTGGCGCTGACCGTGCCGTGGCCGATCTGTACCAGCACGCTGCCTGCGAGGAGGTAGCCGATCAACAGCAGCAGCGGACGGTAGGTGCTCAGCCAAGGTACCGGTGTTTCTGCTGTCAAAACAAGCTCTTTTGCAAGCGAAACAGGCTCTGTGGGCAGCACTGATGCGCTAGACAAGCTATCAATTGTGTAGTGTGTTCCCTGCAATGCCGTTTGTAAATCTGCCAGCGTGCCATGCCGCCCCGTGAAGACCGCTTGCTGGGGTGACAACGCCACGTCCACGTGGTCTGCGAAAGGTGTCAGGGCTTTTTGTACTCGGCCCACGCAACCCATGCAGGTCATGCCCGATAGGCTGAAGGTCTCGTTGAGGGCTGTACTCATGCTACTCATGCCAGCGTCTGTGGTTTCAATTGTTTCAACTCTTGGCGGGCATGGGCCAGCACCGACCAGCCACCGCTGAGCGCCAGTGCGCCCATGGCCACCGCTACGGCCAAATCAGGCCACGCCGTATGGGTGCCAAAGACACCCACCGCCGCCAGCATCACCGCCAGGTTGCCAATCGCGTCGTTGCGCGAGCACAGCCAGACGCTGCGCATGTTGGCGTCGCCCGTACGGTAGGCGTAGAGCAAGGCCGCCACGGCCACGTTGGCCACCAGCGCCATCGTGCCAATCACGCCCATGGTGGGTGCATCTGGCGTACTGCCTGACCATGCCACCCAGGCCGCCCGTCCCAGCACAAACACCCCAAAACCGGCCATGCACGCCGCTTTGAGCAGTGCGGTACGGGTGCGCCACACGGGGGCTGAGGTCAGCACAGCCAGTGATACGGCGTAGCTGGCGCTGTCGCCAAAAAAGTCGATGGCATCGGCCAAGAGCGAGACTGAGCCGGAGCGCAAGCCGCCCAGCAGCTCCACAGCAAACATCCCCAAGTTGACGGCCAGTGCTATCCACAGCACGCGGCGGTAGCCGGGCGGTGCATCGGCACCGGCTGGAGAGTGGTCATGGCTGTGACCGTGGTTGTGGTCTGAGCCATGGGCGTGATCGTGGTGGGCTGACATCAGGTTGTACCTTTCATTTCCAGGAGAATGCCATGATTAGAAAGCTTAAAGTCACTTCAAGGTCAAGCCCAGGTTCATCATTTATGCCATTTACAACGCCCCACCCTGCAACTGCTGTGGTTTACCTCATTGGTGAGGCCGCACGCTTAAGCGGTGTCAGCACCGCCAACATCCGCTATTACGAGAAAGAAAAGCTGCTCAGCGCCCATGGACGGGGCGACAACAGCTACCGAATGTATAGCAAGCAAACGGTGCACGAGTTGCGCTTCATCCGCCTGTGCCGCGCGATGGACATGTCGCTGGACGAGGTGCGCACCCTCTTGGGTCTGGATCTGGCCAATAAAACCCACTGCGCTACCGCCCGCACTGCGTTGGACGCGCATTTAGGCCATGTGCGTGAACGGCTGGCTGAATTGAAGCTGCTGGAGCAGGATTTGAAGGGCTTGCGCGAGCGCTGTGACGGCACTGGCGCGACCTGCAACCTCATTGAGGCTTTGCATGCGCAGGCGGATGATTTGAGTGCATCCCTTGCGCCGCTGGGGAAGCTGCCCGCGCAACAGCCTGTGAAAAGGCGGGTCACAAGGCATGTTTAACGGCCTGCTATCCCCGCGAACAGTGTGGTTCAATCTTGCAACGACGACAAAAACTGCTTCAACTCTGGCGTTTGCGGATTGCTAAACAGCTCGTTCGGTGGCCCCATTTCATGCACACGGCCTTGGTGCATGAAGATCAGGCGGTCGCTGACTTTGCGTGCGAAGCTCATTTCGTGCGTCACCATCAGCAGGGTCATGCCTTCCACGGCCAGGCTTTCCACCACGCGCAGCACTTCACCTACCAGCTCAGGGTCGAGTGCGCTGGTGATTTCGTCGCACAGCAACACGGCAGGCTCCATCGCCAAGGCGCGGGCAATGGCCACGCGCTGCTGCTGACCACCGGATAGCTGGTCGGCAAAGGCGTCGAATTTCTCGGCCAGACCCACGCGTTCCAGCAGCCTTTTGGCCTGTGCGGTGGCCGCAGTGCTGTCGGTTTTTTTGACCAATGTGGGGGCCAGCATCACGTTTTTGCCCACCGTCAAATGCGGGAACAGGTTGAAGCCCTGGAAGATCATGCCCACGCGCTGGCGCAGCTCGCGCATGGCTTGGGCGTTGTGGTGCAGCAGGGGTTTGCCATCTACCGTCAGGCTGCCGCTCTGGAATTCTTCCAGACCGTTGATGCAGCGCAGCAGTGTGCTCTTACCCGAGCCGCTTTTACCAATGATGGCGATCACTTCACCGGCCTTGACTTTCAGGTCAATGCCTTTGAGCACTTCGTTGCTGCCGTAAGATTTACGCAGGCCCTGGATGTCAACGATGGGGGGCATCTTTTTTGCACTTTCAGCGAGCGACATGGAGTTTTCTCTCTAAGGATTTGGCGTAAAGGCTGACGGGGTAGCACAGCACGAAATACATCACGGCGATGCAGCTGAACACCAAAAACGGGTTGAGTGTGGCGTTGGCGATGGTTTTGCCGACCTTGGTGAGTTCCATGAAACCAATCACCGAGGCCAGCGCCGTGCCTTTGATGACCTGCACCAAAAACCCCACCGTGGGCGGCACCGCAATCTTCACCGCTTGCGGCAAGATCACATGGCGGATTTGCTCGCCAAAGCTCAGCGCCAGGCTCTGTGACGCTTCCCACTGCCCGCGTGGAATAGCCGCCACGCAGCCGCGCCAGATTTCAGTCAAAAACGCACTGGTATAGAACGTAAGACCAAAGCCTGCCGCTACCCAGGGTGAGGTGTTGATGCCAAACAGCCCCAGGCCGTAGTAGGCCAAAAACAATTGCACCAGCAGCGGTATGCCCTGAAACAGCTGCACATAGCCACTGACGAACGCTTCAGCGCCCGGTTTTTTGGACAGGCGCAGCATCAACAGCATCAGCCCCACCGCACCACCACCGATGAAGGCGATAAGCGACAGCACCACCGTCCAGCGACCCGCCAACAGCAGGTTGCGCACAATGTCCCACAGGGTAAATTCAACCATGGCTTATCTCCCGCCAAAAATGAAGGTTCGGCCCAGCCAATTGAGCAGGTGGCGCAACGCCATTGACAGCAGCAAATAGATCACACCAATGGTGATGAAGGCTTCAAACGCCCGGAAGTTGCGGCTTTGGATCAGGTCTGCCGCGTAGCTCAGCTCCTGCGTCGAGATTTGCCCGCAGACCGACGAGCCCAGCATCACGATGATGATTTGGCTCACCATGCCGGGCCAGACTTTTTTGAGCGCAGGCGGCAGCACCACGCGGATGAAGGTCTGCATGCGGTTCAGCGCCAAGCTTACCGCTGCTTCAATTTGCCCCTTGGGCGTGGCTTCAAGTCCCGCGCGGATGATCTCGGTGGCGTAGGCGCTCAGGTTCACCACCATGGCGATGAACGAGGCCGTTTCTGCCGACAGTTTGAAGCCCGCAGCGGGCAAGCCAAAGAAAATGAAGAACAGCTGCACGATGAACGGCGTGTTGCGGATCAGCTCCACATAGCCTCCCACCAGCGCCTTGAGCCATGCCGGGGCGAGGGTGTCGCCAAAGCCGCGCCCCCGCACCCACGCAAAGGCAATGCCCACCAGCGTGCCGACGATGACGGCGGCAGCGGTGAGGGCCAGCGTCCACCCCACGCCCTTGAGCAACAGCGGCCATTCGCTCAGAACGGCCATAAAGTCGAGTTGAATCTTCATGATCTCAGGCCCTTGGTGGGGGAAGACAGGGAGGCTGGCTTAAGCGGCCGATTTTTTAAGCAGGCAATTCAGTTCGGTAAATCGCCTGCGGGGCGACCCAGCCATTTTTTAGCCATGGTGTCGATATCACCCGATTTTTTGGCTTCGGTGATGATCTCGTTCACACGGGCTTTCAGCTTGTCTTCGCCCTTGGCCACGCCGATGAAGTTGGGGCTGTCTTTCAGCAGCAGCTTGTACTCGGTACCCAGCTGCGGGTTTTTGGCCATCATGTTGCCTGCCACAGAGGCACCCAGCGCCACAAACTGCACCTGGCCCGAGCTGTAGGCCGCGATGGTGGCGTTGTTGTCTTCAAAGCGCTTGGTGTCCACCGTGGGCGGTGCCATTTTGGTGAGTTCCTGGTCTTCCATCGCGCCACGGGTCACGCCCACGGTCTTGCCTGCCAAATCGGCAAAGCTTTTGGCAGCCATGGTTTTGGGGCCAAACACCGCCTGGAAGAACGGCGAATAGGCGATGGTGAAGTCAATCACTTTTTCGCGCTCGGGGTTTTTGCCCAAGGTGGAAATCACCAAATCAGCCTTGCGTGTCTGCAAGGCGGGGATGCGGTTCGCGCTGGTGACGACGACCAGCTCCACCTCTACCCCCAGCTTTTTGCCAATGTAGTTGGCCATCTCGATGTCGAGGCCGATGGGCTTCAAATCGGTGCCTACAAAGCCGTAAGGGGCCGAGTCGGTGGGCACCGCGACTTTGAGCGTTTTGGATTTGAGGATGTCGTCCAGCGCGGTTTGGGCTTGTGCGCTGGCCGTGATCAGCAAGGCAACGGCGGCGAGGGAGAAAAGACGCTTGGTGAGTTTCATAGCAAGGCTCCTAAGTAAGTGCCGGAGGTGGTGGGAACGGAAGAGGTGGCAGTCGCATCCCCGGCCTTTTTGGCCCGGGGTTTACGCGTGGGACCGGGTGAACGGGGAACAGGGGATTGCACGGTTGATCTTGTATGCAAGTCTTGTGCCGAACTGTGACCTAGAGGGGCCAGTGCATCACGCAGCTGGGCCAGCGGATCGCTGGGTGCTTGCAGGCGCAGCGCGTCCTTCACCGAGCCGAGGTGCGCCGCCATCAGCGCTTCAGCTTGGTCAAAGTCCCCTTTTTCCAGGGCGGCGACGATATCCACGTGGTCTTGGCAAGACTGCACCGCATCGTGCGATGACTGGTAGAGCATGGCGATCAAGGTGGTGCGGGCGGTGAAATCGCGCAGCGCGTCGGCCAGCAGCGTGTTGCCCAGGCATTCAGCGAGGCAGACGTGGAAGTCACCCAACAAAAAGCTGCGCGCCCCCACATCGTTGCCCTTGATGGCGGCCTTTTCACGGCTCAAATGGGCCTTCAGCTGGCGCACAGCGTCTTTGCCGACACCCGTTTGCCGGTCTTTGGCATTGCGAATTAACCCCATCTCAATCACCCGCCGCGCTTCAAACGCCTCGCGGGCTTCGTCTTGCGAAGGCTCAATCACATACCAACCCCGGCGAGCGCTCACGGTCACGATGCCCCGCGCCCCCAGCCGGGTCAGCGCTTCACGCACGATGGTGCGGCTGCAATCAAACAGCATGGCCAAGGGCTGTTCCCCCAGCCGCGAGCCGGGCGGCAGGCGTTGGGCCATCACGGCTTCAATGATGCGGTTACTGATGTCGGCGGCGGTGGTCATAGGTGGTCAGTCATTGGGGGTATTTCAGCAGAATCCGTGCCACTGGTATACAAGTTTTGCGCACCAAATCTGAGCGTAAACCCGAGTTTGAGGGCTTTGGTAGGGTGTGTGCACAAAAAAGTGGCATCGGGGTGCCGCTTTTTGGGGTGTGGTGCGAAGGGGCAGCGGAGAAGGGATGATGCAGTGCTTACAGCATCCCGGCCCGTACTCAATCCAACTTAGCCCCCGAAGCCTTCACCGCCTTTCCCCAGCGCGGTGTTTCTGCCGCCAGAAACTGGGTGAACGCCTCGCTGTCCAGATAAGCCGGGTCGGCCCCTTGGCTCACCATGCGGTTGCGCACCTCGGGGTTGCTCAGCACCTGTTTGAAGGCATCGCTCAGTTTGGCGACCACGTCTTTTGGCGTGCCTGCGGGGGCCAGGAAGCCGTAGAAACCCACCACTTCAAAGCCTTTCAGGCCCGATTCGATGGCGGTGGGCACGTCGGGCATGGCGGGGTTGCGGTCTTTGCTGGTGACGGCCAGGGCGCGGACTTTGCCTTGTTTGTGGTAATTCGCCGCTTGGGGGATAGATTCGGCCATGAACTGCACCTGCCCGCCCATCAGGTCTGTGAACGCGGGGGCGCTGCCTCGGTAGGGGATGTGCACCATGAACAGGCCGGTGGCGGTTTTGAACATCTCGGGTACCAGATGGCTGATGCCGCCGTTGCCGGCTGAGCCGTAGTTGATCTTGCCGGGATTTTTGCCCGCATAGGCGATGAATTCCTTCAGATTCTGGGCGGGCACTTGGTTGTTCACCAGCAAGGCGAGCGGCTGCTGGGCGGTGCGGGCGATGGGGGTGAAGTCGCGCAGGGTGTTGTAGGGGAGCTTGGAATACAGGGCGCCGTTGATGACCATCACGCCGGTGTTGGCCAGCATCAGCGTGTAGCCGTCTGCCGGGCTTTTGGCGACGGTCTCTGCGGCCACCGAGCCGCCCGCGCCGGGTTTGTAGTCCACGATGATCGGCTGGCCCAAGATGGCTTGCAGCTTGTCGGTGAGCAGCCGGGCGTGCTGGTCGAGCGGGCCACCGGCGGGGAAGCCGATGATGAGCTTGATGGGTTTGTCCGGGAATGAAGGTAAAGCGGCAGTTGCGCTTACTGAGTGGGCACTGACAGCTATGAAAATAGAAGCAAGCAGAAGGCGACGTAAAGGGCGGCGTAAAGGGTGGCGCAGAAGGGGTTGTGTCATGCAGGGGGTGCCTGTTGGGTGTTTTTTGAGAGGGAGGGGCTGGTGCGTCAAGTCAAGTGAAACAACTATAGCTGTCGCCTACGCGCCCCAGTGCGGGGCTTTCCCGATGCGTCTGGTGGGGCTTGTCGATAGGCTGTGCGCATTCTTGTCCAGGAGACGCTTGCTCACCATGTCTGCACACTACACCGTTTGGCCCAAACGCCTGCCCCACCGCATCACCGTGCCCGTTACCTCGCTGTGGGACAACCTCGCCACCAGTGCCCGCCGGTATCCCGATAAAGTGGCTTTGGTGTTCTTCAATACCACCGTCACCTACCTCGATTTGCTACAAAAAGCAGAGCGCCTAGCAGCCACCCTGCAAGCGCTGGGGGTTAAAAAGGGCGACCGTGTGGCGCTGGGGATGCAAAACTGCCCGCAATGGGTGATCGCGCACTTTGCCATCCTGCGTGCCGATGCGGTAGTGGTGCCGGTGAACCCGATGAACCGCGCCGAAGAACTCAAGCACTACATCACCGACCCCGACACCAAAGTTGCCATCACCACCGGCGATCTGGCTCCGGAATGGGCCAAGGCCAGCGACGCTTTGCCTGTGGCTGAGCGGCTCGCCCATGTGATCGTCACCGCGTTCACCGACGGGTTTGATGCCGTGGCAGCCGCCCCCGACATGCCCGCCGCCTGGCGCGACTGGCTGCTCCACATTCATCCGTTGCCCGTGCTGCAAAGCGGCCAAACCCATGCCTGGGCGGATGCCCTGAACGCAGACCATCCGCTGCTCCCCCACACGGCAACGTCTGCCGATCTGGCTGTGTTGCCCTACACCAGCGGCACGACAGGCCTGCCCAAGGGCTGTATGCACCCTCACAGCACGGTGATGCACAACGCCCTGGCCGGGAGCTTATGGGGTGGCGGATCTGCTGACAACGTGACGCTGTGCGTGGTGCCCATGTTCCACATCACCGGTATGGTGAGCGTGATGCATACCACCCTGATGGGCGGGGCGTGCCTCGTCATCATGCCGCGCTGGGACCGCGAACTGGCCGGGCGGCTGATCTCGCGCCAGCGGGTCACGCACTGGACGAACATCCCCACCATGGTGATTGATTTGCTGGCGTCGCCGAATTTTGCTGACTTTGATTTGTCCAGCCTGGTCTACATAGGCGGTGGCGGTGCCGCCATGCCCCAGGCCGTGGCGCAGCGCTTGTTCGAACAGTTTGGCCTGCGCTACGCCGAAGGCTATGGTCTGACGGAAACCGCCGCACCCACGCACACCAACCCGCCTGACGCCACCAAGCAGCAGTGCCTGGGCGTGCCCTTTGTCAGCGTGGAGGCCAGAGTAATCGACCCTGACACACTGGAAGAGTTGCCCCAAGGGCAGCAAGGCGAGATTGTGATGAGCGGCCCGCAAATTTTCAACGGCTACTGGAAGCGTCCCGATGCCACGGCGGCGGTGTTCTTTGAGCGTGACGGCAAGCGCTTCTTCCGCTCCGGCGACCTGGGCCATGTGGACGCTGACGGCTATTACTTCCTCACCGACCGCTTGAAGCGGATGATCAACGCCAGCGGCTTCAAAGTCTGGCCCGCTGAAGTGGAAGCGCTGATGTTCAAGCACCCGGCCATCCAGGAGGCCTGCATCATCAGTGCCAAAGACGCCTACCGTGGCGAAACCGTGAAAGCCGTGGTCACGCTGCGTGCCAGCCACAAGGGGTTGGTGAGTGAGCAAGACATCATCGACTGGTGCCGCGACAATATGGCGGTGTACAAGGTGCCGCGCATTGTGCAGTTTGTGGACGCACTGCCCAAGAGCGGGAGCGGGAAGGTGATGTGGCGGGCCTTGCAGGAGAAGGATGCGGAGATCGCCGCCGAGACGGGCAAGGCCGTGCAGGCGTAACCAGCGGGATGCTGTCAACTTGGCAGCTACCATACAGACTTGTTTTGCTTGTGGTTGCCCATGTCAGTACCCCTCCGCCTATTGCACGCCAACGTATCGCATACCAACGTACGGCACGCTGGCGCGTTGCTGCTGTTCACTGCCATGCTGAACAGTGCCTTCGCCCAACCTATCGCCGTGCGCCCCGAGTTCCCCCGTGCGTTGCGCGAAGCACCTGCTTTAACGTCCCAGGCATCAGCGCCTCAAACCTCAGCGCCTCAGTCGGATTTGCGCATCGAGCCGCGCCCCGAAGTTCGCTCTGACTCTCGCCCCGTCACCACCCGCGACGCCTTGCCCGCTGACGAGCAGCGCGTCGTTACCCTGTTCGACAACGCGGCACCCGCTGTGGCCTACATCACCACCGAGCTGGTGCAGACCAATGCGTCGTATGAGCGCGAAGTCAGCCAGGGGGCTGGCAGCGGGTTTTTATGGGATGGCCTGGGCCATATCGTGACCAGCAACCATGTGATCGACACCGCCCGGCGCATTTATGTGCAGCTGGACGCAGGCAAGCCGGTCGAGGCGACGGTGGTAGGGCGGGCACCGGAATACGATCTGGCGGTGATTCGGTTGAGCAAGGCTGCGGCCAGCCAGTTTGCGGGCATTGTGCCGATTCCATTGGGTGACAGCAAAAGCATCCGCATCGGCCAGCGGGTGTACGCCATTGGCAACCCGTTTGGGCTCCACCGCACGCTGACGCAGGGGATCGTCAGTGCGTTGGATCGGGAGTTGCCCACCACCAGCTTTCGCGAGGTGCTGGGGGTGATTCAGACCGATGCGGCGATCAACCCAGGCAGCTCGGGTGGGCCCCTGCTCGACAGCGCAGGCCGTTTGGTGGGCGTGAATGCAGCGATCCGGCCAGGGCAGGGCGGGTTTGCGGGGATTGGATTTTCGATTCCGGTGGATTTGGTCAACCGCATCGTGCCTGCGCTGATCGCCAAAGGCCGTGCACCGTTGCCCAGCATCGGTGTGGTGCCTATGCGGGCGGACATTGCGATCCGGGCGGGTATCACCGGCGTGGTGCTGGCCGAAGTGGAGGTGCAAAGCCCGGCGGCAGAGGCCGGTTTGCTGCCCTTCAATAAGCGCACGGGTGAATTGGGCGATGTGATTACCGCAGCGAATGGCCGCCCGGTGGCCAGCATGACGGCGCTGGCCAATGAGATGGACAGAACCGGCATCAACAACCTGCTGTCACTGACTGTGCAGCGCAACGGCTACCCGAACCCGCAGCGCGAGCGCACGGTGCAGGTGCGGGTGGTGGATTTACGGAAGTAGCCAACCCAAACGTCCGTGCCCTGCATCGTTCAAGCGTTGCACCAAGCCGGGTGCGGTGCTGTCAGGCACGCGGAAAGTGACCGTTACCACGCTGCTGTGCGCGACGTGGTTCAGCTCAGCGCCAGCGGCTTCCAGTTCGCGGCGCACCATGCCTTCCTGGGCGTAGGGCAGGGTGCAGCCCAGGCAAAGCCAGCGCTGCACGGGCACTTTGTCGGCTTTCAGCAAGGCCTGCGCCACGCTGTCGGTGTAGGCGCGAACCAAGCCACCGGCCCCCAGTTTGATGCCACCAAAGTAGCGCACCACCGTCGCCAGTACGCCGTCCAGGTCATGGTGGCGCAGCACCTCCAGCATCGGTCGTCCGGCG
The DNA here is from genome assembly GCA_025356445.1 of Betaproteobacteria bacterium. Classification (GTDB taxonomy): domain Bacteria; phylum Pseudomonadota; class Gammaproteobacteria; order Burkholderiales; family Burkholderiaceae_C; genus Defluviibacillus. Next base: position 43,719 of record JANXSZ010000024.1, read on the forward strand.
GTGCCGCCGGGTTCACCGTCGTCCACGGCTGCGGATTGCCCACCGGCCATCAAAGCCCAGCAGACGTGTACGGCACCGGGGTGTTCGGCGCGCAGGGTGGCCACCACGGCCAAAGCAGCATCACGGTCAGGCACGGATTGCACGCAGCCGATGAAGCGGCTTTTGCGGATCAGCAGTTCGCTGTGGACGGGGGTGGCGATGGCGTAGGGCATATCAGGGGGGTGAGAGGCTGTGCAGCTTAACCGCATGTCGCCTACGCAACGCAGAACTCAGGGGTTGGCTTTAGACTGCTGAGCCATGAACACCTCAACTTCCCCCACCAACGCAGGCTTATGCCTCCAGCGCACCCAGCGGATGCTGGACACCTTGCAGTCCGAAATCAACAGTGGCCGTTTGCCCGGTGCGGTGTTGATGGTGGCGCGTAAGGGGCAAACCGCTGTGTTTGAAGCGCTGGGACAGCAAAACCCAGCCACCCCAGCGCCTATGGCCAAGGATTCGATTTTTCGCATCTACTCGATGACCAAACCTATCGTTTCGGTGGCGATCATGATGTTGGTAGAGCAAGGCAAACTGCTGCTGAGCGATACCGTAGCCCAGCATTTGCCCGAGTTTGCCGGGCAAGCTGTGGCGACAGAGGTGAATGGCGATATGGTGTTGAAAGCACCCCAGCGGCCTGCTACGGTACAAGATTTGCTGCGCCACACGGCCGGGTTGACCTACGAGTTTTTGGGCAACTTCAACGTGCAGCGCCAGTATGGCCGTGCCAACATCAGCTCACGGGGCCGCACCAACGCTGAATTCACGCAAACGCTGGCCGCTATTCCATTGATGTTCGAGCCAGGTAGCGTCTGGGAATACAGCCGTGCGACCGACGTGCTGGGCCGCTTGGTGGAGGTGGCCAGTGGGCAGGGGCTGGGTGCCTATTTGCAAACGCATATTTTTGAACCACTGGGCATGGTAGACACCGCTTTCAGTGTGCCTACAGACAAGCAAAGCCGTATTGCGGAACCCTTTGCGCACGACCCGGATGGCGGCACGCCGATGCCCGTGTTCGACCCGTGCCAAGTGCCCGCGATGGAGGGCGGCGGTGGTGGTTTGATGTCCACCGCCAGCGACTACGCACGTTTCTTGCAGTTCATGCTGAACAAAGGCGAGCTGGGTGGTGTACGCCTGTTGGGGTCACGCACCGTGGACTTCATGACCTGCGATCATCTGGGCGGCATTCCGTCCAATGGCACGCTGCTGCCTGATGGCCACGGCTTTGGTCTGGGCTTTGCGGTGCGCACCCATGCGGGTGTGGCGAATGTGCCAGGCTCTGTTGGGCTGTACTACTGGGGCGGGATTGCAGGCACCACGTTCTTTGTCGATCCGAAAGAAGACCTGTTTGCAATGCTGATGATCCAGGCCCCGAACCAGCGCGATTACTACCGTCCGCTGTTCCGCAACCTGGTTTACGCGTGCCTGGTGGATTGAGGCTAAGCCTTGCGGGTCGCCATGTCCGTCCAGATTTCTTCCAGGTTGGTGATTTTCCAGTCCTCGGGTGTCTCCCGTCCCACAATGCACTCTTTGTTGTGGGGGGCTGACAGGTCGATAATCTCCGGCATGATGTGCATGTTGGATTTGATCGAAAAAAATGCTTTGATGCGCGGCGTCAGCGCAGATGTCTCATGCTGCTCCAGCACGACGGCCAGCCGCCCTGATTGCAGTTTGACGAGCGAGCCCGTGGGGTAGATGCCAATGCTTTTGACGAAAGCCTGAAACACCCGTGGATCAAAGTGCCCTTCCTTGGCCCAGACGGCCATGCGACGCAGGGATTCCGAAGGCTCCCAACCTGATTTATAAGGGCGGTTCGAGGTGATGGCGTCATACACATCGCATACTGCTGCCATGCGTGACAGCAGGCTGATGGCGTTGCCCCCCAGGCGCTCAGGGTACCCGGTACCGTCAAACTTTTCGTGGTGGTGCAGGCTGACATCGCGTGCAGCCATGGCACCACTGCCTGTGTTGCCCGTCAGCAGGTTGTAGCCAGCTCGGGGGTGTTCTTTGACAATGGCGTATTCAGCGTCTGTCAATTTCCCCGGTTTGTTCAGAATTTCCAGGGGAATCATCGCTTTGCCCAGGTCGTGCAGCAAGCCTGCCATGCCAGCGTCACGTAACAAAGCGTCGTCAAGTCCCAGTTGTCGTCCCAGCGCCACCATCAATGCACAAACCGTGACGGAGTGCAGGTAGGTGTAGTCGTCTTTGTTTTTAAGCCGTGACAGGCTCACAAAAACACCCGGATTCAGCATGACCGAGGCTGAAATATCCGCAACCAAGGGCCCCAGATGCCCTGTGGTGATGGCTTGACCCAGCCGAGCCTGCTTGAACAGCGCGTTAATTTCCTGCTTGGCTTGCTGTTTGATGAGGTTTGCGCGTTCAGCGGCTTGCTCAATGCTCAGGGGTTTGACCTGTGCGACAGGGGCGTGGGTACTGGCTTGGACGAGGGCCGGGGCCGGTAACGGCACGGCGGCAGGTGGTGGGACAGGTACCAGAGAGGCGACATCCAGGCCCAAATCAATATCAATCCAGACCTCTGTTACCGCGCTGTTGCGCAAGCGCTGAATATCCGCTTGATCCTGGATGACAAACTTGCTTTTCCAAAACGGGTGGTTGATCCATGAAGCGCCAGACAGCTCATGCAGATACATCCCGATACGTACATCTTGGGTCGGAATTTTCTTCAGCATGAAACTATTTTAGGCAGGGGATGTTTGCTGTGCATCCCCTGTTTCTTAAGCCCTTATTTCAGGCCTGCTGCCAGTCGCAGTACCTGTGCCTTGTCTGTGTTTTCCCAGGTGAATTCAGGCTCTTCGCGGCCAAAGTGACCGTAGGCTGCCGTTTTTTCGTAGATCGGGCGCAGCAAATCGAGCATTTGGATGATGCCTTTGGGGCGCAGGTCGAAATGTTCGTTGACTAACGCTGCAATTTGCTCGTCAGGAATCACGCCGGTGCCTTCGGTGTAGACCGTCACGTTCATGGGTTTGGCCACGCCAATCGCGTAGGCCACCTGGATTTGGCATTGCTTGGCAATACCGGCAGCGACAATATTTTTGGCCACATAGCGCGCTGCGTAAGCCGCAGAGCGGTCCACTTTGGACGGATCTTTGCCCGAAAACGCACCACCGCCGTGCGGGCAAGCACCACCGTAGGTGTCCACAATGATCTTGCGCCCGGTCAGGCCGCAATCGCCTTGGGGGCCGCCAATCACAAAGCGGCCTGTGGGGTTGATCAGGTAGCGCGTGTTCAGCAACCACTCTTTGGGCAGCACGGGCTTGATGATTTCTTCAATGATGGCTTCGATGAACGAGGCCTTCATTTTGGTGGCGGTTTCGCTTTGGTCGGGGCTGTGCTGGGTGGAGAGCACCACGGTGTCAATGCTGTGTGGCTTGCCGTCCACATAGCGCATCGTCACTTGGCTTTTGGCATCGGGGCGCAGGAACGGCAGGCGGCCGTCTTTGCGCAGTTGTGCCTGGCGCTCAACCAAGCGGTGGGCGTAGTAAATGGGGGCCGGCATGAGTTCTGGCGTTTCATCGCAGGCGTAGCCGAACATCAGGCCCTGGTCGCCCGCACCGATGTTGAGGTGGTCATCACTGGCGTGGTCTACGCCCTGCGCGATGTCATTGCTCTGCTTGTCATAGCACACCATGACGGCACAGCCCTTGTAGTCGATGCCATATTCGGTGTTGTCGTAGCCGATGCGTTTGATGGTGTCGCGGGCCACCTGGATGTAGTCCACATGCGCGTTGGTGGTGATTTCACCGGCCAAAACGACCAAGCCGGTGTTGGTCAACGTTTCAGCGGCGACACGGCTGCGCGGGTCTTGTTTGAAAATCGCGTCGAGGATGGCATCGGAAATCTGGTCAGCAACCTTATCAGGGTGGCCTTCAGAGACAGATTCAGAGGTAAAGAGAAAATCGTTCGCCATTTTGGGATACTCCGGGGTTGATAGGCAACATGCGTTGCCTGGCCCTGGGGCTTTGGCGAACGCTTTAGCAGTGGTGTTTAACGTCGCCCTGCAAGTAGTTCATTAACTCAGCGACGCTTTAATTCTATCTCTCTCCTCTTTTGATGCTCGCTCTTTTCAAATTCTTGTCCTTGCTGCCCTTGGGGTTCATGCACCTCGTGGGAGGGGGCTTGGGCTGGCTGGCGTTTGCGTTGTCGCCCACCTACCGCCGCCGCTTTTGTGAAAACTCTGCCCAGGCGGGCTACAGCTTTGCACAGGTGCTGCCCGCCGTTGCCCAGATTGGACGCATGGTGGCTGAGCTACCCCGGTTATGGCTGGGTAAAACGCCGTATTTTGAGTGGGACAACGACGCCTGCGTCGATGCGGCCTATGCGCAGAAAAAAGGGGTTTTGTTTCTGACGCCGCACTTGGGTTGTTTTGAGATCACCGCCCAAGCCTTGGCCATGCGCTACAGCGCCAGTTATGGCCCCTTGACCGTGCTGTTTCGGCCTGCACGTAAAACCTATTTGGCCCCGTTAATGCTTGCAGCGCGTCAGCGTCCTGGGTTGGAAACTGCCCCAACGACGCTTTCAGGTGTGCGGCAAATGATGAAAGCGCTGCGCCAGGGTCGAGCGATTGGCCTGTTGCCTGACCAGGTTCCCCCCGAGGGCATGGGCGCGTGGGCACCCTTTTTTGGCCGTGAGGCCTACACGATGACGCTGGCTGTGCGGCTGGCCCTGCAAACGGGCGCTGAACTCCGCCTGATCTGGGGTGAGCGCCTGCCCTGGGGTCAGGGCTACCGCTTGCATTGCCGGGAGTTGCAATGCCCCTTGGCGGTGTCGGCAGACAAAGCAGTGATCCAAATGAATGAAGAAATTGAACGCCTGATCTGCGAATGTCCTGCCCAGTACCTCTGGAGCTACGGGCGCTACAAACAACCCCGGGTAGACGCGTGATGAAGCGCTGGACAGGCGTGGCTGGTGGCCTTTTATTGCTTTCTTTTTTATGGCTGTTCCAGTGGTTGCCGCTGGGTGTGCAAGCGGCTTGTGGACGGCTTTTGGGCTGGGTACTGTGGCCGCTAGCCCGTTCGCGCCGCGAGGTTGCCTTGCGCAATTTGGCACTGTGTTTGCCTGAGACCAGCGAGCTTGAGCGCGAGCAGATCGCCCGCCAGCTGTTCCAGTGGTTTTGTCGTAGCGTGCTGGAGCGAGGCTTGCTCTGGTACGCCTCCGTCAAGCGCTTGCAAAAGCTTATCCACGTTGAAGGCGATGTGGGTTTTGCCGATCGCCACCCCGGTGCAGTGATGTGGTTGGTGCCGCATTTTGTCGGGCTGGACGTGGCCGGTGCCGCTGTGCAAATGCACATTGCACGACCGGGGGCGTCGATCTACCAAGTGCAAAACAACCCGGTGCTGGATGCGGCCATCCGCCAGGGCCGTTTGCGCCACGGCAACGCGCAGATATTTGCCCGCAGCGAAACCGCCAAGCCGCTGATGCGTGCTATTCGCAACGGAGCAGGGTTTTTCAACCTCCCTGACATGGATTTTGGCGAGCGTGATGCGGCGTTTGTTCCCTTTTTTGGCGTGCCTGCGGCCACGCTGCTTGCCCCGTCACGCATGGCGCGGGTGCTGCACATGAAAGTGCAGCCGGTGGTGACGGAAATACTGCCCGGCGGCGCAGGCTACCGCGTGCGGTTTTTGCCACCGTGGGAAAATTTCCCCACCGACGATGCAGTGGCTGACACCGCCCGCATGAACCGCTGGATTGAAGAAGAGGTACGCCGCAATCCGGCCCAGTACCTGTGGGTGCACAAGCGCTTCAAGACCCGGCCTGAGGGCGAAGCTGATTTGTATTGAAAACCATTTTGATGCAATGCCAATGGGCTTGAGCAGCTATGAAATTTATACCAAATGAGCGCTCAATAAACGGGCGATCAGCAGGGGCTGCTCGTGTACCAGCCAATGGGTGCCATCAGCCACTGTTTCAAGGGTCAATTGTGGAACGTAGCGGTCCAGCCCGTCTATGAGCTCGGGTGGCAGGGCTGCATCCTGCATAGCCCAGACCACCAGGGTAGGAACATCTACCGTCAACATGGCGTGCGGCAACTCAAGGGCCGCTGCACCAGGGTTGTTCACTGTTGGTGGGCGTAAAGGTGACGCACGGTAGTAGTTCAGGCTGCCCGTCAAGCCAGCATCCCAGACTTCCCGGTACTGGGTTTTGACCGCTTCCGTCAACCAGTCATCGCCGCCCATGTTGGTGAAAAATGCCCACAGGCGGCGGTAGTCATCCTCGGCCAGCAGCGTTTCGGCATCCGGGCGGATCAGGAAATTCATGTAGGCGCTGGCGGCTTGCTGCTTGGGATTGGCCTTCAGTTCGCGCAAAAACGTGCCTGGGTGTGGCGAGTTGATGATGGCCAGGCGCTGGAGGCGCGTGGGGTGCTGGTTGGCGAGGTTCCAGGCGATGGCGCCGCCCCAGTCGTGGGCTATCAGGCCCGCAATAGGCATGTCGGGTGAACCGGTTTCCACGGCCATCAGCGCGGTAAGGTCTTGCACTAAATGCTTGGCCCTGTAGGCGCTGACCTCCGTTGGCGCACTGGAGCGCTCATAGCCTCGCAGATTCGGTGCAATGCAGCGGTAGCCGCCGTTTTCAGGCTCCGCGAAGTGCAGCAGCAGCGTGTCCCAGACAAAAGCCGCCTCCGGAAAACCATGGACAAAGACCAGCACCGGACGCCCCTGTTGACCGGCAGCACGGCAGCTCAGGGTGATGCCATGGGGGAGGGGTTGGAGAAATTGTTCAATCAATGGCATGTGTGATTTGCTCAGTTTTTCATAGCTGGTCAAGCACACACAGATTGCGCTAGGTGCTGGTTTCGCTTGAATCGTTGTCTTGGGCAGCGTTATCGGATGCTTCAGTCTCAAGGTTGGTTTGCATCACATCAGCGCCTGGCTCTTCGCTGGCTTTAACGGCTTTTTCTACAGGGTGCGTCCAGTGCCACAGCAATTGGGCTACGTCATCTACACCGGTTTTTTTCAGCGCAGAGAAGAGTCTCACCTCTCCACCGCCCGCTTGCAGTCGCGCAATCGACAGGGCTTTCGCGCCTTCGTTTTTGTTCAACTTGTCGGCTTTGGTCAGTACCAGTAAAAATTTCAAGCCTTCTTCGACGCGAGGGCGGATGACTTCGAGCAGGATGTCGTCCAGCTCGGTCAGGCCATGGCGGGGGTCGCACATCAGCACCACAGCCTTGAGGTTTTCGCGCGTCATCAGGTAATTGGCCATCACCCGCTGCCAGCGCAGCTTGTCTTGCTTGGGCACGGCGGCGTAACCATAGCCCGGCAAATCGGCAAGCACTGCATCGGTCACGCCCTGTTTGCCCAGCGTGAAGAGGTTGATGCTCTGTGTGCGACCTGGGGTTTTGGAGGCAAAAGCCAGCCGGTGCTGCTGCGTCAACGTATTGATGCAGGTGGATTTACCCGCGTTGGAGCGGCCCACAAAAGCGATTTCAGGCACGTCCAGCGGCGGCAAAAATTGCAGTTGTGGTGCGGTGGTTAAAAATTTGGCGGTGTGCATCCAGCCCATGGCCAGTTTGGCCTCCGCGCTCTGGGGGGCGTTTTTACCGTTGTGCTTAGCCGGTGCGTTAGCAGCGGTCACTGAGGAGGATGCGGGAGAGGAGGGCACGGCAGTTTGTCGCGTAGGTTCAGTCATAGTAGGCAGTGGGCGCGACAAAGCTCAAGGAAAAGCGCACGGGTTTGGCGATGATGCCGGGCCTCCATTGTAGAATCATGCAGTTTTGCGCTAAAAATTACCCCCAAGATATGAAGCTGATTGCCACTTTGCTGACCGCTGCCGCTCTGGCAGTCACTGCGTTTTCCACCTTTGCTGCGGAGGAAAAGCATGCCGAGCCTGCTGCCAAGGCTGAATCCGTGCCTGCGAAACCGACCAAGCCCGATCTGGCCAAAGGCGAGGCCAACTTCGGTGCGGTTTGTGCCGCTTGCCACGGTGCAGACGGTAATTCGGGCACGCCCGTCAACCCCAAGCTCTCCCAGCAGCACCCTGAGTACCTGGTCAAACAATTGCAAGAGTTCAAATCGGGTAAGCGCAACAACGCCATCATGAAGGGCTTCGCCGCTGCGCTGAGCGATGAGGACATGAAAAACATTGCTTACTGGGTGTCTTCCAAAAAATCCAAACAGGGTTTTGCGAAAGACAAGGAGCTTGTCGCGATGGGTGAGCGGATTTACCGGGGTGGCATCAGTGACCGCCAAGTACCTGCTTGTGCTGGCTGCCACAGCCCCACAGGCGCTGGCATTCCTAGCCAATACCCACGTTTGGGTGGTCAGCATGCGGACTACACGGCAGCCCAGCTGACCTCCTTCCGTGATGGTGGCCGCAAAAACAGCCTGCAAATGACGCAAGTGGCTGCCAAGCTCAATGACCGTGAAATCAAGGCCGTGGCCGATTACGTGGCTGGCCTGCACTGACCTTCACGTGACTGGTGCTGTGGTGTGAACTAATCGCCGCCTTTAAAGCCTAAGTAAGGCGGGTTCATTGCCAATGAGCCCGCCTTTTTTCATACTTGATTCTTGTGTAGCTCACCGCATGTCCGCTGTTTCGACCGAAGGTTTCCGTATCCAGTCTCGCTCTACCGCTGTGCGAGCGACGGTAGAGTTGTTGTCGTCCATGCGGTTTTCGATCTCGCTGCTGACGCTGATTTGCATAGCTTCAGTGATTGGCACCATCGTCAAGCAAAACGAGCCCTTCAATAACTATGTGAACCAGTTTGGCCCATTTTGGGCGGAGTTCTTTGGTGCAGCCCGCTTGTATTCCGTGTACAGCGCGTGGTGGTTTCTGCTGATCTTGGCGTTTCTGGTGGCCAGCACCTCACTGTGTGTGGCGCGCAATACGCCCAAAATCATTGCCGACTTGAAGACCTACAAAGAAAACATGCGCGAGCAAAGTCTCAAGGCTTTTGGGATGCGTGCTGAAGGTGTGGTGGCTGGTGCGCCTGAAGCCGCTGCGCAGCGCTTGGGCCGAGCCTTGATGGGGGCCGGTTGGCGCGTCAAGTTGCAGCGCCGCGAACAGGCAAGTGGTGTGGGCTGGATGGTTGCAGCCAAAGCGGGTGCCGTCAACAAAATTGGCTATATCGCTGCCCACAGTGCCATCGTGTTGATCTGCATCGGTGGTCTGCTGGATGGCGATTTGATGGTGCGTGCGCAAATGCTGTTCAATGGCAAAACGTCGTATGCTGGTGGAGGCATGATTTCCGAGGTCCAACCCGCTCACCGCCTGAGTGCCAGCAACCCTACATTTCGTGGCAATTTGATGGTGGCCGAAGGCTCGCGTGCCAGCGTCGCCATCCTGAGCCAGGGTGACGGCATCATGCTGCAAGAGCTACCCTTCGCCGTCGAGCTTAAGAAGTTTGTTGTGGAGTACTACTCCACCGGTATGCCCAAGTTGTTTGCCAGCGACATCGTGATTCACGATTTGCAAACCGGCGCGCAGATCCCCCAGCGGGTGGAAGTGAACCACCCTGCCAGCTACAAAGGCGTAGAGATTTACCAGTCCAGCTTTGACGATGGCGGCTCCGCCGTCAAGCTGCAAGGCGTACCGATGACGGTTGGCGGTAAGCCGTTTGAGGTGGATGGCGTGATTGGCAGTACCTCTGAATTGGCAAGGAAAGACCAGGGTGGCGCTGAAAAACTCACGCTGGAATACACCGGGCTGCGCGTCATCAACGTGGAAAACTTTGCAGGTGACACCGGTTCCGGTGTGGATGTACGTAAAGTCGATTTGCGCGAATCCGTGGAGTCGCGCTTGGGGGCTGCCAATAAAACAACCACCAAAAAAGAGCTGCGCAATGTGGGGCCCAGCATCAGTTACAAGCTGCGTGATGCCTCAGGCCAAGCGCGTGAATTCAACAATTACATGCTGCCAGTGGACACGGGCGATGGCGTACCTGTCTTTTTGCTGGGTGCGCGTAACACCCCTGAAGAGCCGCTGCGCTACTTGCGCATTCCCGCCGATGAGCAGGGTGGCTTAGAGGGCTTTGTGCGTTTGCGTGCGGCCTTGAGCGATGCCAAGTTGCGCGAAGAAGCAGTGCGCCGTTACGTGGCACTGGCCACAGACGCTAAAAAGCCGGACATGGCAGCGCAGCTGCAAGCTTCGGGTTCGCGTGCGATCAGTTTGTTTGCCGGTGCCTTGGGTAATGAGAATGGCAGCAAACCTGCTTCTCTCCCTAAAACCAGTGGTTTGCAAGCTGTATCCGACTTTTTGGAAAGTCGTGTTCCTGAAGCTGAGCGTCAGCGCGCCGGTGAAGTGCTGGTGCGTATTCTGAACGGCATCTTGTACGAGTTGATCCAGCTCGACCGTGAACACACTGGCCTCAAGCCCTTGCCTTCTGACGACAAAACATTGGCCTACACCGCCCAAACCATTTTGGCTTTGAGCGATGCTGCTTTTTACCCCGCACCTATGGTGTTCACTTTGAAGGACTTCACCCAGGTTCAGGCCAGCGTCTTCCAAGTGGCCCGCGCACCGGGCAAATATCTGGTGTATTTGGGCTGTGCTTTCCTGATTTTGGGTGTTTTTGCGATGCTCTACGTGCGTGAGCGCCGTATCTGGATTTGGCTGACCGACGCCCCTACACCTGTCAACGGTGAGCAAGGTTCACAAGCGATCATCGGTTCGCGTGCGGTGATGGCTTTGTCCACGAACCGCAAGACCATGGACAGTGACCGCGAATTTGAGCGGCTCAAAAGCAAGTTATTAGGCCCATTGATGGGCAACCCCATGCCCAGGAGCACCGTATGAACACCGCAACCCGAATCGATACCCCTATGGGGGTAGCCTCCGCGCGTGCAGACTCTTTCATTTTGAACGAGGGTTTCATGGCCCGCCGCAACCTGTTTGACTGGTTGTTTGCGTTGGCCGTGCTGGTGGGGGGAGTGACGGCTTTTTCGCTCTATGCGAACGCCATGGACGTGTATGAAAAAGGCATCTTGTTTGGCGCCATGCCTGCCGCGATTTGGTTGGGGTGGTTTTGGCGCCCCTTGCGCGCACTGATGCTGGCGGTCGCCGTGTTCTCGTTGCTGGGTATTTACAGCTACCAAGGTAATTTGGTACAGGCTGAAAAAGTTTTTGCACTCAAGTACTTTTTGTCCAGCCAGTCGGCCATTTTATGGATGAGTGTGCTGTTTTTCATGAGCACGATTTTTTACTGGTTGGGCATGTTTGCCAAAGTTGAGAGCACTGCCATGGAGCTGATCGGCTCGCGCATTGCCTGGGTGGCGGTTGGTATGGCTCTCATCGGTACCATGGTGCGCTGGTATGAGAGTTATTTGATTGGGGCGGACATTGGTCACATCCCTGTCAGCAACCTGTACGAAGTGTTCGTGCTGTTTTGCTGGTTGACCGCCACGTTTTACCTCTACTTTGAAGACCAGTACAACACCCGCACCATGGGCGCATTCGTGATGTTGGTCGTCAGTGCTGCCGTAGGCTTTTTACTTTGGTACACCGTGGTGCGTGAAGCCCATGAAATTCAACCACTGGTGCCTGCATTGAAAAGTTGGTGGATGAAGCTGCATGTGCCAGCCAACTTCATTGGCTACGGTACGTTTGCATTGGCAGCCATGGTGTCGTTCGCTTACCTCATCAAGCAGCAGGCGACCGAGACGCGTTGGCACAAACTCACGCCGCTGTGGCTGCTGGGCATTGCGTTGTGCTTTGTGCCGATTGCGTTTCGCAAGACCCTGGGTGAAGCGGGCGGTAACTATTGGTTGGTGTATGCCGCGATTTCGGCTGTGATTGCCGGTGGCATTTTGGCCGGGCGCAAACGCATTGCCGCCAAACTGCCCCCGCTGGAGATTTTGGACGATGTGATGTACAAGTCCATCGCCGTTGGTTTTGCTTTCTTTACGATAGCAACCGTGCTCGGTGCGTTGTGGGCAGCAGAGGCCTGGGGTGGCTATTGGAGCTGGGATCCGAAAGAAACCTGGGCATTGATCGTGTGGCTGAACTACGCGGCTTGGTTGCACATGCGGCTGATGAAGGGGTTGCGCGGCACAGTAGCTGCTTGGTGGGCTTTGGCTGGTTTGGCTGTGACAACTTTCGCTTTCATCGGGGTCAATATGTTCCTGAGCGGTCTGCACAGCTACGGTACCTTGTAAAGTCTGTCAGAGCGCCAGTCAAACAGGGTGTTTGTACTTGGCAGTGTAAGAAGTGAACTGTGGGTACGACAAAGCGTCATAACCAGATCGTTCACGTTTTACTTTACGTACCAGGAGTTTCCATGCTGATTAAAAATCGCGATGACGCCTTTGTTCACCCCGTTACCAGCGAAATCACCTCGCAGCGCCAGTACGAAGGTCGCCGGGAACTGATGAAACGCATGGCCACGGGTGTTGCTGGGGCGGCCATGGCCTCTTGGGCAGCCCGCGAGGCGCATGCGCAATCGGTTCGTCCGAACAAGCTGGCAGCGCTTGCCAGTGTGAAATCCACAGTGGCCGGTGCCATGACGATGGACAAAGTGACCGAGTACAAAGACGCCAGCACGTACAACAATTTTTACGAGTTCGGTACCGACAAAGCCGACCCTGCCAAAAATGCCCACACCTTGAAAACCACGCCGTGGACGGTGGAGGTGGAAGGTATGGTCAAAAAACCCGCCAAATACACGCTGGAAGACTTGCTCAAGCTGAGCGCACAAGAAGAGCGTATTTACCGCCTGCGCTGCGTTGAGGGCTGGTCTATGGTGATCCCCTGGATTGGCTACTCACTGAGCGAGTTGATTAAAAAGGTGGAGCCACTGGGTAGCGCTAAATACGTTGAATTCATCACCCAGGCTGACCCTAAAACCATGCCATTTGTCGGTTCCCGTGTGTTGGACTGGCCCTATGTGGAAGCGTTGCGCCTGGATGAAGCCATGCACCCGCTCACCTTGCTCAGCTTTGGCATGTATGGTGAAGTGCTGCCTAACCAAAGCGGTGCGCCCGTGCGTTTGGTGGTGCCGTGGAAATACGGTTTCAAAAGTGGCAAGAGCATTGTCAAAATACGCTTTACCGACAAACAACCTGCAACGGCTTGGAACAAGGCTGCAGCCAACGAGTACGGCTTTTTCTCCAACGTGAATCCTGATGTTGATCACCCCCGCTGGAGTCAAGCCACCGAGCGCCGCATTGGTGAAGACGGTTTGTTTGCCAAAAAGCGTAAAACACTGCCCTTCAACGGCTACGAGGCTCAAGTCGGTCAGTTGTACGCCGGTATGGATTTGAAGAAAAATTTCTGACCTGGGTTGTCTGTGAATAAATTACTGCTGCGTCCTGCGGTTAAGCCGTTGCTGTGGGTGTTAGCTCTGGTGCCTTTCGCATGGCTTGTATACGGCGCTTTTACCGATGGGTTGGGAGCTAATCCCGCAGAATACCTGGTTCGGGCAACGGGAGACTGGACATTACGGTTTCTGTGCATCGTGCTAGCGGTGACGCCTTTGCGCGTGACCACAGGCTGGTCGGCTTTGGCCCGTCTGCGGCGCATGCTGGGTCTCTTCATGTACTTTTATGTTGTCTTGCACCTGCTGTCGTACAGCTGGTTTGACATGAGTTTTGACGTGACTGACATCGCCAAAGACATCGCCAAGCGGCCTTTTATCTTGGTGGGGTTTGCCGCCTTTGTGTTGCTTACACCGATGGCGGCGACGTCATTCAACCGTGCTATCAAAGCGATGGGAGCGAAGCGCTGGCAGCGGCTGCACAAGCTGGTCTACGCTATTGCAGGCTTGGGTATATTGCATTTCTTTTGGATGCGCTCGGGCAAAAACAACTTTGCCGAGGTCGCTGTATACGCGCTTATCTTGGGGAGTCTGTTGGGATGGCGGGTTTGGCACTATTACAGTAAAAAGAAGCCCGCAAGTACTGTGAGAGCGCGTAGCCAGCTATCAAATTGAGAGTAAGGTTGCCCCTGCATCCACGCAGAGCATCGGGGCAACTTGAACAACCGCAGTTTCAGGCCACCAAGTGCTCGCCGCGCATCTGGTCGTTGATGGTTTCCCGCTCTCGTATGACGTGTGCGGTGCTGTTTTCCACCAGAATCTCAGCGGCGCGACCCCGGGTGTTGTAATTGCTGGCCATGCTCATGCAGTAAGCCCCCGCAGACAGCACCGCGACATGCTCTCCTGCACGCACTGCCAGCATTCGGTCACGGCCGATCCAGTCCCCGCTCTCACAGATGGGACCTACCACGTCGTAATTGATTTCTTCGGTGCTTGAGGCACTCTTCAACGGAACAATAGCGTGGAAGGCTTGGTACATCGCAGGGCGTGGCAGATCGTTCATTGCCGCATCAATGATGCAAAAGTTTTTTTGCTCGCCAGGCTTCAGGTACAGCACTTCGCTGACGCACACGCCTGCATTGCCCACCAGTGAGCGCCCTGGCTCGATCATGAACTGACGGTTGCCAAAGCCACGCGCATCCAGTTTGGCCAAGAGTTTGGCCCACAACGCATCGGCAGCGGGTGGTGTGTCGCCGTTGTAGTCGATACCCAAACCGCCGCCAAAGTCGATATGGCTGATCTGAATGCCTGTTGTCTCAATGCTTTCTACCAAGTCCAGTATTTTGTCCATCGCATCCAGATAAGGGTCCATCTGCGTGATTTGCGAGCCAATGTGGCAGTCAATGCCAGAGACGTTCAAGCCTGGCAGTGCTGCTGCGCGCTGGTAGGTCGCTAAAGCGCGATCGTGTGCAACGCCAAATTTATTGCCTTTGAGACCGGTAGAAATGTAAGGGTGGGTTTGAGGGTCAACATTCGGATTGACGCGGATGCTGATAGCAGCCGTCTTGCCCATAGCCATGGCGACGCTACTCAGCACTTCCAACTCAGCCTCGCTTTCCACGTTGAAGCAGCCAATGCCGACTTCCAAGGCTCGTTGCATTTCTGCGCGGGTTTTGCCGACGCCTGAAAAAATCACTTTGCTGGCCTGCGCACCAGCCCGTAATACACGCTCCAGTTCGCCACCAGACACGATGTCAAATCCACAACCAGCAGCGGCAAACACCTGCAACACGCCCAGCGATGAGTTGGCCTTCATGGCGTAGCAAATTTGCACTTTGCGCCCTGCAAAGCCGCGCTGGTAAGCCTTCAATGCGCTTAGCATGGCATTTTTGGAGTACACAAACAGGGGTGTTCCATGTGTCCGTGCCAAGTCGGTCAAGCGGAGGTCTTCAACACAGAGTTCGCCTTGGTGGTAGGCGATATAAGGCTGGCCGGGGAGGGTAGACGGTTCGGTGTTCATGGGGTGTTGGTAGCAGGAGCAGAGTCAATAGCAGGCGCTGGTGCAAAAGAAGGTGGCTGTGACGCTGTGCGCGCAGGCAGTACCGAGCGCAGGGCAGTGCCTGTTGCTTGAGGCAGGGTGGCCCGGCCTGCGGCAGCGGGTTCGGTTGGCAGGTAGAGGTTGCCTTTTTGGCCGCAAGCGCCCAAGGCCGCAAGTCCGCAGACCAGCAAGGCCGACAGCACACAGCGGGGAAAAGTGAGGACTAGAATTTGACGCATCGACAACCGAGTGAAATTGAAATTGAAAGTGTAAATGACTGATCTCGAATTCCAAGACCGTGCAGAAGACCTGCTGCGAGTGGTTGAAACCACGTGTGACCGTCTCAACGACACGACCGATGCTGACGTTGACAACCAGCGGGTGGGTAATTTAATCACGCTGACTTTCAGCAACCGCAGCCAAATCATCATCAACTTGCAAAAACCTTTGCATGAAGTCTGGTTGGCAGCACGGTCCGGGGGCTATCACTACAGGTTTGATGGCGATCAGTGGGTAGACACCAAGGCGGCCGACAGCGAGTTTTTTGCACGCTTGTCGGCAGATGCGTCAGCGCAGGGCGGATTGGCCTTGGTCTTTGGTGGTTGAGCTTGCTCAGTTTTTGAACAAATCCAGAATGCGTTTTTTCTCATCAGCTGGTGGGAGCACGTTCTCGCCACCAGGTGCTTCGCCATGGCCCTTATCTTCCAGGCCCAAGCTGCTTACGCCGCCAGCTTTGACGTATTCTGTGTAAAACCATTCTCCGCCCACATTCACAACCCCCTCGGGCGCAACGTATTCCGTGACAGGCACGCCTTTCAGGGCCGTTTGCATGTAAGTGATCCAGATGGGCAAGCTCAGGCCGCCGCCGGTCTCGTTGTCGCCCAGTTTTCGGGGCGTGTCATACCCCATCCACACGACACCTGCTAGGGTCGGTTGAAAGCCCGCAAACCAAGTGTCAATCGCATCGTTGGTGGTGCCAGTTTTTCCAAACAAGTCGGGGCGGCCCAGTTGCTGTTGAGCTTTAGCTGCGGTGCCACTTCGGGCCACTTCTTGCAGCAGGCTGTCCATCACAAAAGCATTGCGTGGCGATATGGCGCGGGCCGATTCGTCCAGTGCTGTTGGCTTGGTCTCAACCAAGGTTTTACCCTTTTGGTCAGTGATCTTGGTAATAAGATAAGGGTTCACGCGGTAACCGCCATTGGCAAAAACGGCGTAAGCGCTGACCATCTGCATAGGAGTGACCGAGCCGGCACCCAGTGCCATCGTCAGATAGGCGGGGTGCTTTTCGGCTTCAAAACCGAAATGTGTGACCCACTGCTGCCCATATTTCGCACCAATGGCCTGCAAAATCCGAATGGAGACCATGTTTTTGGATTTCTTCAGGGCCGTGCGCAGGTTCATGGGCCCGTCAAACTTGCCATCGTAGTTTTTGGGTTCCCAAGGCTGTCCACCCGTAACCCCACCATCAAAAAACAACGGCGCATCGTTGACTATGGTCGCGGGTGTGAATCCTTTTTCCAAGGCTGCTGAATAGATGAACGGTTTAAAGCTGGAGCCGGGTTGCCGCCACGCTTGTGTCACGTGGTTGAATTTGTTTTTCTCAAAATCAAAACCACCTACCAATGCCTTGATGGCGCCATCCCGTGGATCTAATGCTACAAATGCACCTTCTACTTCAGGCAATTGGGTGATTTCCCAGGTGTTTTTAGGGGTGCGTGCCACGCGGATGATGGCGCCACGGCGAATGCGGGTCGTAGGGGTCGCTTTGTCGGACAGCCCACTTTGCACGGGTTTGAGTCCATCCCCAGTAACTTCAATGGTTTCCCCATTTTGGCGAACAGCTTGTACCAGTTTGGGTGATGCATTGGTAACCATTGCAGCCATTACGTCACCGTTATCCGGGTGCTCGCTCAAGGCGTCGTCAATCGCGTCCTCAGCCTGTTTGGAGTTGATGGGCAGGTCAATGAATTTTTCAGGGCCCCGGTAAATTTGGCGGCGCTCAAAGTCCATGATGCCTTTACGCAGCGCACGGTAGGCCGCGTTTTGGTCTGGGCCTTTCAGCGTGGTGAAGACGTTCAGGCCGCGCGTATAGCTCTCGGGGCCATACTGCGCAAAAATCATCTGGCGTACTGTTTCGGCGACGTATTCACCGTGTACCCGGTTGTTGTCAAGGCCCGAGCGAATCTTCAACTCTTCACGGCGTGCTACTTCGGCTTGTTCACGGGTGATAAAGCCGTTTTCTTCCATGCGGTCGATGATGTACTGTTGACGGCTTTTGGCGCGTGCCGGGTTGCTGATGGGGTTGTAGGCGGAGGGGGCTTTGGGCAGACCTGCCAGCATCGCTGCCTCGGCAATCGTCACGTCCTTCAAGGGTTTACCAAAATAGATCTCAGAGGCTGCAGCAAAGCCATATGCACGGTTACCCAAAAAAATCTGGTTCATGTAGATTTCCAGGATACGGTCTTTACTGAGCAAGTGCTCCAGCTTGAAGGTCAGCAGAATTTCATAGATTTTGCGGCTGTAGGTTTTTTCGGAGGTCAGGTATACATTGCGCGCCACCTGCATGGTGATGGTCGATGCGCCTTGGCTCTTGAGTCGTCCCAAATTGGCCACGCCTGCACGGATGACGCCCAGGTAGTCCACCCCGCCATGCTGGTAAAAGCGGGTGTCTTCAATGGCCAGCACAGCATCCTTCATCACCTGCGGAATCTGCCCAATAGGCGTTAAATTGCGTCGTTCTTCACCAAACTCACCAATTAATCCACCTTCTGCGCTAAATACCCGCAGTGGGAGCTTTGGGCTGTAGTCAGACAGGTCGGAGATGTCAGGTAAATTCGGGTACGCTATTGCCAATGCAATCGCAATTGCAAATACGATAGCCGCAATGCCAGCAGCAGCCAGTGCCAAGAGGCCAAATACCCAACGTGTGGTCCGGCGTGTCCACGTTGTGGATGGGTCTGCCGATGCAGGTTTTTTATCAAGGGGCGAAGACGTTGAAGGCATAGATCAGGGCATTGGATCGGCGTTGGCTCTGGCGAACAGTTTCAGAGGCACTAAGGGCAATAGTGCATTGTCTGTGTATTTGCTTGTGGATTATTTGAACAGGGTGCCGAGGTACTGTTTTTTGCGGGTACTGTCGTGTGGTTTTGGCAACGTTAGGCATTCCCAGTAAAGACACAATTCTTTACCAGGCAACGAGCTTGCTGATAGTATTCATCTGGTTTGTTAGGTTTCGTGGTTGTGGTGACGGCGGGCGTTTACCGCACTGCATACAGTGTCGAGGGGACATGCTTGCTTGATTTTGGGTCGTTTTTCAGTCGAGAGCCAGCCTCACTTTTGGGGTTGGATATCAGTTCGTCCAGCGTAAAGTTGGTTGAACTGAGCCGTAATAAAGCGGGTGTTTTTGTGCTGGAGCGGTGCGCTATCGAGCCTCTGGAAGCCGGTTGGATCACCGACGGTAATGTTGAAAAATTTGACGAAGTTGCTGAGGCTGTTAGGCGTCTGATTAAAAAAAGCGGGACACGCACCAAAAACGTGGCCATGGCACTTCCTGCATCTGCGGTGATCACCAAAAAAATCGTGCTGCCCGGCGGCTTAAGTGATACGGAACTTGAGATTCAAGTTGAGTCTGAAGCTAACCAGTACATACCGTTCTCGTTAGATGAAGTCAGTTTAGATTTTTGTGTGGTGGGGCCTAGCGTTAATTCAGTCGGCGATGTCGATGTCTTGATTGCGGCATCACGCAAGGAAAAAGTACAAGATCGACAAGGATTGGCTGAGGCGGCAGGCTTAAAGCCCGTGATTTTGGATGTGGAGTCTTATGCTTCTCGTTTGGCTACTGAACGATTGATCGAGAATTTTCCAGGTAAAGGTGTAGACACGCTGGTCGCCTTGTTTGAAGTTGGTGCTTTCACTACCAGCATGCAAGCTATTCGGAATGGCGAGGTTTTGTATGACCGCGATCAGGCTTTTGGTGGTGCTCAGTTGACCCAGTTGATCGTTCGGCAGTACGGCTTTTCCAACGACGAGGCTGAGACCAAAAAGAGAACAGGCGAACTCCCTGAGGACTACGAAACCAGCGTGCTTAAGCCGTTTGTGGAAAGCCTCGCCCAAGAAATCGGCCGTGCATTGCAATTTTTCTTTACCAGTACACCCCACAATAAGGTGGATCATGTGATGTTGGCTGGTGGCTCTTCGTCGTTGCCTGGTTTATCTGAAGCGGTCATGCGCCAAACCAGTTTTGCCTGTAATTTGGTTAATCCGTTTGATGGTATGGAGATCGGCAGCGGCATCCGCGAAAACAAAATGCGGCGTGAAGCCCCTTCTTACCTGACATCCTGTGGTTTGGCGATGCGGAGATTTCTGCAGTGATTTTAATCAACCTGCTCCCGCACCGGGAGGCTGCGCGCAAGCTTCGTAGAGAAAGCTTTTTTGGCGCACTCGGTGCTTCTGTTGTTGTTGGCCTGCTGGTTGTTGGCCTGGTCTATCTGTGGTTTCAGTCACAAATCTCAAGCCAGCAAGGTCGTAATACCGTGTTGCAAACAGAGATTAAGCGTCTAGAAGTTCAAATCAAGGACATTGCGGCTCTTCAGGCCGAAATCACAGCGTTAAAAGCCCGTCAACAAGCGGTTGAGGATCTGCAAGCTGATCGAAATTTGCCTGTGCATTTGTTGAATGAACTGGTCAAGCAGCTACCGAGCGGGGTTTACATCAACAGCCTCAAACAAGAAAACCAGACTGTGACGTTTCAAGGCGTTGCTCAATCTAATGAACGTGTTTCCGAGTTGTTGCGTAATTTGTTAAACAATAGCCCATGGCTTGAGCGTCCTGAATTGGTGGAGATTGTTGCGGGCACCGTTGCGCTAACCCCTCGTGACCAGCGTCGTGTGGCTAACTTCACCATTCGTGCTGGATTGGTTCGCGCCAGTGATGCACAGAAAACAGATGGGCAGCCCAGCGTACCGGGTGCGGCGTCAGGCGCTTCAAAACCAGCCAAAGTCAATTAAAGTGTCTTAAGTCTTGTGACTTTGACGCACCATAAAAACTTTTTATCCCAAGCATTTAATTCACGCAGTTATGGCAGACAAGCTAGCGCTCAAAGTTGATTTTTCTGAATTGCAGGCACGAATTCAGGCGCAGTTTCGCGAGCTCAATCCCAACGATCCTTCGTCGTGGCCGAGTTTGCCCAAATATGCGTTGTACTTTGCCTTGGCTGCACTTGTCATTGCAGGGCTTTGGTTTACGTGGCTCAGTACATACAACGAAGAGTTGGATGCTGAGCGTGCCAAAGAGATCGTGCTGCGTGAGGACTACAAGAAAAAATTAGCCCAAGCCGTGAATTTGGATGCGCTCAAAAAGCAACGTGAACAAGTTCAGCAGTACGTGATACAGCTTGAAAAGCAGTTGCCCAGCAAGGCAGAGATGGATGCACTCTTGTCTGATGTCAATCAAGCAGGCTTGGGCCGAAGTCTCCAATTCGACTTGTTTCGTCCTGGTCAGGTTGTTGTCAAAGACTACTATGCGGAATTGCCTATCGCTGTGCGTGTGACGGGAAAGTACCACGACATTGGCGCATTTGCATCTGACGTGGCGCATCTGTCGCGCATCGTGACGTTAAATAACCTCACCGTTCTTCCTGCAGCGGCCAAAGATGGAACGCTGGTGATGGATGCCACTGCGAAAACCTTTCGCTATTTGGACTCGGACGAAGTTGCTGCCCAGCGTAAGGCTGCTGCACCAGGGGCTAAAAAATGAGGTGCTGTATTTTTTCATTGGCAATGGTCGTTATGGGAGGGGGGCTTTCTGCTTGCAGTGCTGTAGATGACGATGGCTTGCAGGCTTGGATGAACGAGCAGCGTATGCAAGCTAAACCGCGTGTGACACCCATTCCTGAGCCAAAAAAATTCACACCTCAAGCCTATACCGAAGAGGGGACGGTTGATCCGTACAGTTTTTTAAAGTTATCTCAGGCATTTAAGAAAGACTCGTCGCAATCATTGGCCAATGCCGCATTAATCACGCCCGAGCTAAATCGCCGTAAAGAAGCTCTGGAAGCCATGCCTCTGGATGTTATGTCTATGGTCGGTAGCATCGTGAAAGACGGTCGTCCTATGGCGCTTGTCAAAGTGGACAATTTGCTTTACCAAATTCGTGTGGGAAACTATCTCGGTCAAAACTATGGACTTGTGACGAAGGTGGATGAAACTGAAGTGCGTTTACGAGAAATTGTGCAAGATGCAGCAGGCGAGTGGACGGAGCGCCCTGCAACATTGCAATTGCAAGAAAGAACAAAATGAAAAATTCTGCGCAAACAGTCCACCGTGGGTGGTGTCGGGCGGTGGCTGCATTGATTTTTGTCACTGTACCTTTGCTTGTTTCTGCCCAAGGCATGATTGAGTCCGTCACCGGTTCTGTACAAGCTGGCGTTGAAGTTGTGCGTATCGATGTCTCTGCAGCCTTGGCAGCGATTCCTACAGGATTCACCATTCAGTCACCTGCACGGATTGCATTGGATTTTCCCGGTGTCGGGAACGGTCTCGGTCGTTCAGCGGTTGAAATCAACCAAGGCAATGTGAAATCGGTCAGTGTGATCCAAGCCGGCGAGCGTACCCGTGTTGTGCTTAACCTCAAGCAGGCGACAGCTTACAAGGCTGAATGGAAAGGCAATTCACTTTGGGTTGTATTAGACCCCGTGGCGGGTGCTGCACCCGTAGCCAGTGCCGTTTCAGTCTTTGCTGAAAACCGAAATCCTGAAAATCTACCGCTGAAAGACATCGATTTTCGACGGGGTTTGGACAATGTTGGTCGAATCATTGTTGCACTACCTAACAACCAAGTCGGCGTGGATATTCGTCAACAAGGTCAAACACTGGTTGTTGAGTTTCTGAAATCTTCATTGCCAGAAGGATTACGCCGGCGTTTGGATGTGGCGGATTTTGGTACCCCTGTACAAACTGTCACTGCTTTTTCCATCGGAGATCGGGTGCGCATGGTGATTGAACCCAAGGGGCAGTGGGAGCACAGCGCTTACCAAACTGACAATCAGTTTGTGGTGGAGGTTAGAAATCAAAAAATTGATCCCGCAAAATTGACGCAAGGCCCTGGATTCACAGGTGAAAAGTTGTCGCTCAATTTTCAAAATATTGATGTTCGCTCTCTGCTGCAAGTGATTGCCGATTTCACTAATTTCAACATCATCACATCAGATTCAGTTATGGGAGCCGTCACGCTGCGGTTGAAAGATGTGCCGTGGGATCAGGCTTTGGACATCATCATGCAAGCCAAAGGCTTGGGTATGCGTAAAACAGACAGTGTGCTGTGGATTGCGCCTAAAGAAGAACTGAATGCCAAAGAAAAATTAGAGCTAGAGTCACGTGCTGCAATACAGAGTCTTGAGCCTCTGCGTACGCAATCTTTTCAACTGAACTACACCCGTGCTGCTGATATTGCATTGCAAATTGCACCTCCTGCGAGTGGTGTCAACGCCAGTGCCCGCATGCTTTCTGTACGCGGTAGCATTATTGCGGAGCCTCGTACCAACCAGCTGTTTGTGACAGACATCGGCAGTCGTCTTGAACAAATTCAAGTGATGATAGGTAAGCTCGATATCGCGGTGCGTCAAGTGTTGATCGAAGCAAGGATTGTTGAGGCCAAAGATACATTTGGTAAGTCACTGGGGGTGCGTCTGGGTGCAACGGATCAACGTGCACAAAATGGTGGCACTGGCGGTTATCAGGTTGTGGGTGGGAACAGCGTAGCTTTTGGTACCAATTATGGCAATGTAGTCGCGAGCAGTGGTGCTGGTGGAACAGTTGATACCAGCAGTAATTTTGTCAATCTGCCCGCTATTGGCCAAAATGGTTACGGCGCTGCCAGTTTTGCAGTATCAATCTTTAATGCAGCTGCTAATCGATTTTTGAATTTGGAAATTTCTGCACTTGAAGCCGATGGCAAAGGAAAGGAAGTTGCCAGTCCAAGAGTGGTAACTGCCAATCAAACTAAAGCATTGATCGAACAAGGGACGGAATTGCCCTACCAAGTTGCAACGTCCAGTGGTGCAACTTCAATTGCTTTTCGAAAGGCAAATCTCAAGCTCGAAGTAACACCCCAAATTACCCCTGAAGGTAATATTATTTTGGATTTGGATGTAAATAAGGATACGGTTGGTGCATCCACTGCTTCAGGTTTTGCTATTGATACAAAGCATATTAAGACGCAAGTTTTGGTTGAGAACGGTGGTACTGTTGTTATTGGTGGTATTTTTACTTTGACAGAATCGGAAACTGAAAATAGAGTTCCTGTCTTGGGTGATATTCCTTATTTGGGGAATTTATTTAAAAATAAATCTAAAAACACAAGTAAGAGTGAGTTGTTGATATTTATAACGCCAAAAATGCTGGCGGATCTTGCTGCTGCACGTTGAATTATTTAGGTTTTATTTGATATTATGATTAATTTTTTTAAAGCGTGTGTAGTTGTTTTTGTTGGATTACTTTTGGTCGCTTGTGGAGGTGGAGGTGGTAGTTCTGGTTCGTCGGTATCAACCACGACTACTACAGTAGTGAATACGGTAACCTTAAAAGTATCTGATTTTGTAATCTCTACAGATAAAGTTGTACTTAACAGTGCAGGGGCCGATAAGATTGTTGTCACTGTAGTTGCGTTAGATACTTCTCGAAATATTGTTGTTGGTAGCGATGTGAAAATGACTGTAGATAAAAATGCAGTTCTTACACCTGTTGGAACTGCAGTTACAGATACAGCAGGATCATATGCCGCAAATTTAACTGTAGGTTCAGATAAATCTGATAGAACGTTAACTATTCAAGTTACCGTTAATGGTATTGTGAAAAATATCTTTCTCCAAGTTTCTGCTATACCTATAGTTGCAGTAAGTGCGGCAACCTTGAAGGTAACCGATTTTGTTTTGTATACTGATAAAAATCTATTGAAAAACAATGGAACCGATAAAGTTGTAGTAACAGCCGTAGCCTTGGATGCATCTCGAAATATAGTGGTTGGTAGTGATGTACGAATGACGGTTGACCAAAATGCAGTGCTTACACCTGTTGGGTCTTCTACAACTGATGCAACAGGATCTTATGCTGGAGCTATAACTATTGGCTCTGATAAATCAGATAGATCACTTATTGTTCAGGCCACTATTAACGGTATTGTAAAACGTACATCTGTTCAAATTACAGGTAGTAAACTCAGTTTGCAAATTAGTCCTTTGGTTCCGTTGGCTGGGCAGGTTATTGGTGTATTGGCAAATCTCCTTGATTTTTCAGGTAACGCTATTCCAAATGCCCAAATTATATTGGGAGGTGATATTCCTGCATTTCAAGGAAAAGTTATTTTGACTGATTCGTTTGGATCAGGCACCACTACATTGGCTGCTCCATCTGTTTCAGGGGGGTATACTATTAATGCCTCTGGTTCAGGTGTTGTTTCTGTTGATTATCCTATTCGCGTTACAGTTGCAAATTCTAATCCAATTTCGACTATTCCATCAGGTATAACGCCATCTCTTGCTGCAGCGCCAAATGTTTTATCTGTTAACTCTCCTGGTTCAATTAGCAGTAAATCTACATTGCGATTTCTTATGCTTGATAGTTTAAATGCTGGTGTACCCAATGTTCGTGTGAAATTTAAGGATATTACAACGGGATTGCCTCTTGTTGGTGCATCTATTTCTCCTTTGAATCAAATTGTGTACACAAATGAGAGTGGTGTTGCTACTGCTCAATATATTACAGGCCAAAATACAAGTCCAACTAATGGTGTATTTGTCCGTGCCTGTTATTCACCTATTGATTTTATATCTGATAGTGATTGTCCTCAGCATGTCGATACAACGTTAACTGTGGCTGGTCAATCTTTGGCAGTATCTATTGGTGATGATAATCTTTTGACAAAAGGTTCAGGTGGTGCAACTTATATTAAGAAATTTGTGGTTACAGTTGCCGATTCGGCAGGTAAGGCTATTGCAAATGCACCAGTCGATATATTGGTTGATTTGACTCATTATGCCAAATCTTTAGATTACTCATTGATCCCAGCTCAAGTTCCTTCTGCATATACACCTACCGATATGGGTATTCTCCGCAGCCCTCCTTCAATCAGCCTTGGCGTATGGTGCCCCAATGAGGATCAAAACAGAAATGGTTTTAGTGATCCGGGTGAGAATATTGATGGTAGCGTTGACGGAAATGGGCAGGCTACATTGCAGCCTCGTAAAAGCGATTTAATCATAAGTTATGTTGACCCTGCAGTAACAAGTACAAATGCCAGCGGAATTCTATTGGTTCAAATTGAATATTCGCAACGTTTTGCTCGATGGTTGGCTTATACGGTTCGAGTTACTGCCAATGTAGGTGGATCGCAAGGTACAAATGAGCGTCGATTTGTAACTAATTTCGTTGAAGGTGATCAAGTAAATGGATCATTCTTGTTTCCTCCTTATGGAATCAACTCTTGTGCGGTAGCTAATTAAGAGTTAAACACACGCATATTGTGTTGCAGTAATTTGAGATTGTTGAATGAAGATGATTTTTCGTATGTTGTTTGTGGTGGTAGTCGCTATGCTCACTGCCTGTGGCGGTGCTTCCGACGATGACGCTGCGCTGGTAACTCAGCTCAATGTGCCAGGCACTGGCTCCACCATGTTGCTGAAGTTGACGGATGCTTCAGGCACCGTTATCACTAACAACACGGTTGACCTCAATTCCACCGCCTACTTCGTCCAAGGGCAGTTACGCGACAGCACGGGCGTGCCGCTGCCTAATCAACTCGTCACCTTCACTACCGATCCCGCTTACGGTTCATTCGTTAACGGGACGACCACCGTGGTTGCCGCAACACCTACTGGCACAGTCACGGTATCCCGTTTTTCCGGCAAGAGTGATGCCACCACTGGCATTGTCAAGGTTCAATTGGTTGGTACTGCCTTGGGGGCTGCCAACCTTGCTGCCACGACGAAAGTGAATACTGTTCAATTAACAACAAATCTCTCTTACCAAGTCAACTCGCTTGCTGCTGCGGTACCTGCAAGCATTGCCTTTTCGGCCGCAGTTCCTGCTCAAATAGTGATTTCAACTTCTACCGCTGGTGCTAGGCAGTCGACCGTCAAGTTCAAGGTGGCGAACCAAGCAGGTGTCGGGGTTAGCAGTCAATCTGTGAGGTTGACCCTGGATACCCAGTCCTTGACTGCGGGTGTCACTTTCATCACTGCCACTGGCAGTAGCAGCACTGAGACGCAAACGGTGTTGTCAGATATTGACGGTATCGCTCAAATCGTAGTGAATGCTGGCACGTTGCCCACGGGTGTTGTGGTTACAGCCGTACTGGTATCCAATCCAACGGTTAAAGCTTCTTCTGCCGGTTTGTCCATCAGTAGCGGACGGATCAGTCAAAAGTCCATGTCTATTTCGGCGACCAAGACGGTGGTTGAGGCTTTCAAAGTGGATGGTGTTTCAACCGAATTGACCATCATCGCCACGGACAGGTTGGGCAATCCTATCCCGCCTGGTACGGTGATGAACTTTGTCACTTCGCATGGGTTGATCGGTACTTTTGTCACAGGAACCACCAGTTCGATTTTGACCAATACCTTGACCGGCACAGCAATTGAGGTGGTGACCAGCATCATTACCGACTCTAAAGGCTCGTGTACCTTGAGTGCATCGTCTTCCTGCAAGGTGAAGCTGATAAGTTCTGGGGTACGGCCTGCGAATGGTCGTGTAACTGTGCTGGCTTATGCCGATGGTGAAGAGGAGTTTAAAGATTTGAACGGCAACAACCAATGGGATATTGGCGAGCCTTTCATCGATTTGGGACAGGCGTATCTGGATACCAACGCAAATTTTGTCTTCGATTTTGGTGTCGATCAGTCCATACCTGGTGGTAACGCGGGTACCTCACCGTGCATTGGTACCGACATCAGTATTGTTAATACCTGTGATGCCACTTGGAGTAACTTCATTCGTGTGCGTCAACGCTTTGAGGTGATATGGGCTACCTCACAGGCCAGAATTACGCAGGTCGGTACACGTACCATCTCGTCTTTTGCAATGACCGTGACTGACTTGAACGGTAATCCGATGGCAGCAGGTACCACTGTCGCAGCCGAACTCATTTTGACTGCAACCTCCAAGGGTACCTGTAAGATTTTGAGTCAACCCTCATCAGACTCTGATTCCACGGTGGTTGGAAACTATGGAATGCTTCTCAATGGAGATCCAGACTGCGCCTCGGTATTGATCAAGACTACCGTCACTTCCCAGCCATCAGGCTTCACGACCGTCAAGTTCTTCAATTGAACTGCTTTCTTGTCGGTCTGCCTGGCTCAGGCAAGTCAACTATTGGGCGACAGTTGGGGCGTAGATTGGGCCTGCCCAGCATTGATTCCGACACCGTCGTCGAGCAAAGATTGGGCTGTTCAATCCGTGACTTTTTTGAACGCGAAGGTGAGGCTGCATTCCGTGATGTCGAAGCCCAGGTCATCGATGAACTCAGCACCAACCACCACGGTGTGATGGCCACAGGTGGTGGCTCTGTATTGCGCCCTGAGAATCGGCTTAACCTCAAGCAACGCGGGACGGTGATTTACCTGCATTCTTCTCCTGAAGAGGTGTACCGCCGTGTGCGACATGACCAAAATCGCCCTCTGCTGCAAGTGGGTGACCCCATGGCGCGTTTGCGCGAGTTGTACAAAGGACGTGATCCGCTTTACCGCGAAACCGCACACTTTGTGGTGGAAACCGGTCGACCGTCAGTCGCCACGTTGGTCAACATGATTGTGATGCAGCTTGAAATGGCTGCAGGTGGCAGTGAAGGCCCCTGAGCGTTCCGCGCGCTGCTGCTCTAAACTTGGGGGATGCAAACCCTAAGCCCTGAACTCCTTGTCCAAGATGTTGCCATTGATTTTGGTGACCGCAGTTACCGGATTGCCATCGGTACTTCGCTTTTAAACAATCCCGATACCTATGCCGATCTGCCCCGCGCCACCTGCGCGGTGATCGTGACAAATACCACGGTCGGCCCGCTGTACCGCGATGCACTGGCTACAGCCCTGAGCGCGCATTACCCGCAAATCCATACGGTGGTGTTGCCTGATGGTGAAGCGCATAAAACATGGCAGACACTGAACCTCATTTTTGATGCCTTGCTGGAAAACACCTGTGATCGCCATACCGTCTTGTTCGCCCTAGGTGGCGGTGTGGTTGGTGACATGACTGGTTTTGCTGCCGCCAGTTACATGCGTGGTGTTCCGTTTGTGCAAGTGCCCACCACCTTGCTTGCTCAAGTTGATTCGTCGGTGGGGGGTAAAACTGCGATCAATCACCCTTTGGGTAAAAACATGATTGGCGCTTTTTACCAGCCTGCGCTGGTGGTGTGCGACATTGCCACCCTTGCCAGCCTGCCAGCCCGAGAGCTCAGCGCAGGCTTGGCCGAAGTTATCAAATACGGCCCCATCAACGACCTGGCCTTTCTCGATTGGATTGAAGGTAACCTGGATGCCTTGCGCAGTGGGGACCGGGTGGCGCTAGCCTATGCCGTTAAGCGCAGCTGTGAAATCAAAGCTTGGGTGGTTTCTCAAGACGAGCGTGAGTCCGGTTTGCGTGCTATTTTGAATTTTGGCCATACCTTTGGCCACGCGATCGAATCTGGTATGGGTTACGGCACATGGCTGCACGGTGAAGCTGTGGGTTGCGGCATGGTGATGGCTGCACGCTTGTCCGAGCGTTTGGGTTTGATTGAGCCCAGCTTTGTACAGCGCCTCACCCAGTTGATTGCCAATGCTGGTTTGCCTACCGTTGGCCCCCAACTCGGTGCAGCCCGTTACTTGGATTTGATGCGGATCGATAAGAAATCAGAAGGGGGACAAATCAAATTTGTGGTGATTGACCAACCCGGCAGCGCCTCTGTACGCAAAGCCCCTGATGCGCTCGTTGCTGAAGTCATAGAACAAAGTTGCCAGCCCGATACTGCAGTATGACGGTCGCTATTCATGCGACGGCGCTCGCACCTTACGCCTGTCACCCCGTGGCCTCACGCGGTCGCCGTTACACCGAGCCGTCTGCACCCACGCGCACCGAATTCCAGCGGGATCGTGACCGCATTGTTCACTCCACTGCGTTTCGCCGCTTGGTCTATAAAACCCAGGTGTTTCTGAACCACGAAGGTGATTTGTTCCGTACCCGGTTGACCCATTCGCTGGAAGTCGCACAGCTTGGCCGTTCCATCGCCCGAACTCTGGGGTTAAGTGAAGATCTCGTCGAGGCCATCGCTCTGGCGCACGATCTTGGTCACACGCCTTTTGGCCATGCTGGGCAAGACGCTTTGAACGACTGTATGGGTCACTCCGACCGAGGGGGCTTCGAGCACAACCTGCAAAGCCTGCGCGTCGTTGACGAATTGGAGGAGCGCTATCCCGCTTACAACGGGCTGAACCTGTGCTTCGAGACCCGCGAAGGCATTCTC
This sequence comes from Betaproteobacteria bacterium, assembly GCA_025356445.1. GTDB lineage: Bacteria > Pseudomonadota > Gammaproteobacteria > Burkholderiales > Burkholderiaceae_C > Defluviibacillus. The sequence continues at coordinate 73,481 of JANXSZ010000024.1, forward strand.
AAGCACTGCTCCCGTACCAATGCCACGCAACTGAACGCTCAAGAACCCGGTGGTGTAGCCCAACGCTTTCTCACCTCAGGTCAGCCCAGCCTGGAAGCCCAACTCTGCAACTTGGCCGATGAGATTGCCTACAACGCCCATGACATTGATGACGGCGTGCGCTCTGGCCTCATCACTCTGACGCAACTGCAAGACGTGCCCTTGTTTGACCGCTTCCGTGCCGAGGCCCTGCGCGAGTATCCCCATCTCGCCACCAGCCCACGCCGTCTGCTGTACGAAGCCATCCGCCGAATGCTCAGCGCCCAGGTGTATGACGTGATCAACGCCACCCAGGTGGCTATTGAAGCTGTCAACCCCACGTCTGTGGATGCTGTTCGCGCCAGCCGCTCTTTGGTCATGTTCGGCGACGACATGCGCCGCGAGTCCAATGCCCTTAAGCATTTCCTGTTTCACAACTTGTACCGCCACCCCCAGGTCGTGCGCAGCATGGCCCAGGCCAAGCGCATCGTTGCGGATCTGTTCCCTCTTTACTTGACGACGCCCAGCGAGATGCAGTCTGGCTTTGCCGCCCAGGCTGCTGCCACGTTGACCGACAGCACCCGTGCCCGTGTTGTGGCCGACTACATCGCGGGTATGACTGATCGTTTCGCCACCCGTGAACACGCACGGCTGACAGGTGCAGCCCTGTGACTATCCCTGTTCCCACGTCCTCTGCTGACGAACGGGCTACCCTTGCCCAGCAGGGCACCATCGCCTGGCTAGAGCATGCTGTGATTGGTCTCAACCTGTGCCCCTTCGCCAAAGCCGTCCATGCCAAAGGCCAAATCCACTACGCGGTATGTACCGACACCAACCCCCAGCAACTGCTCGCCCAACTCGTTGCAGAGCTTAATGACCTGAATGAGCAGTCTCCATCGGCACGAGATACTACGGTTTTAATAGCAACGGATTGCCTTCAAGACTTCATAGCCTACAACGCCTTCCTCCCCAAAGCGCAGAAAGCACTGCGCAAACAAGGCTTTGAAGGCATCTTCCAAATCGCCAGTTTCCACCCCCACTACCAGTTCGTGGATGTCCCCGAAGACGACATCAGCAACTTCACCAACCGCTCACCGTACCCTGTGCTGCACCTGCTGCGCGAAGCCAGCCTAGACCGCGCCGTTGCCGCCTTTCCCGATGCTGCCGCCATTTACGAGAACAACATCCGTACCTTGACGGCCTTGGGCTACGACGGTTGGCGAGCCCTCAACCTCCAAGCCACACCATGAAAACCTCCAAAAATCTCGCTCCAGCGCTGGATGCCGATATCCGCCCCGGCCAGTCCATCGAACTGCTCAAAGAACTGCACATCCTTACCCGCGAAGGCAAACTTAACCAAGACTCCCGTCGCAAGCTCAAGCAGGTCTACCACCTGTTCCAGTTCATCGAAAAGCTGTTGCTGGAGTCCGGTGAAAAAGGGCAGGGCACCACCTTGGCCGATCACGGTGCAGGTAAGTCTTACCTTGGGTTCATCATTTACGACCTGTTCTTCAAAGCCCTGTCGTCCGGCCACATTTACGGCATAGAGACCCGCCCTGAGTTGGTGCAAAAATCCCAAATCCTGGCCGCGCACCTGGGTTTCGAGCGCATGTCGTTCCTGAACCTCACCGTCGCCGAATCTGCCCAGTCTGACGCCTTGCCAGACCGTATTGACATCGTGACCGCTTTGCACGCCTGTGATACCGCCACCGACGACGCCATTGCCTTTGGTTTGCAAAAGAAAGCCAAGTTCATGGTGCTCGTTCCCTGCTGTCAAGCCGAGGTTGCCCGCGCCTTGGGCCAGCACAAAGCGTTGTCGCTGAACCGTACCCCCTTGGCGGAGCTGTGGCGTCATCCCCTGCACACCCGAGAAATGGGCAGCCAAATCACCAATGTCCTGCGTTGTCTGCACCTGGAGGCCAACGGCTATCAAGTCACCGTGACCGAGCTGGTCGGCTGGGAGCACAGCATGAAGAACGAGCTCATCATCGCGAAATACACCGGTAACAAGAAGCGAATGGCGGCGGAGCGCTTGCAAGCGATATTGACTGAATTCGGCATTGCAGAAACAATGGGGGTCAGATTCCAATTACCATCATGGCCCGTCTCCCCCGCCTAACCCTCCCCGCCCACCCCCACCATGTCATCCAGCGGGGCAACAACCGGCAACCCATTTTCGCGTCTGCGGCCGATCACGACACCCTGTTGTCCCTGATCGCTGAAAACGCCCTCAAATTCAAAGTGGCCCTGCACGCCTATGTGTTGATGGGCAACCACTTTCACTTGCTTGCTACGCCAGATACCGCCGACGGCTTGCCGCAGATGATGCAAGCTGTGGGGCGGCGATATGTGCGCTATTTCAACGACAAACAGCAGCGCAGTGGTACCTTGTGGGAGGGGCGTTACCGTTCCACCCTTATCCAAACGGAACGTTACCTGCTGGCCTGCATGGCCTATATCGATCTGAACCCGGTGCGTGCAGGTATGGTGGCGGAGGCCACCGATTACCCTTGGTCCAGCCACAACCACTATGTCGGCAAGCGCCACGACAAACTCATCACGCCACACGCGCTGGTTTGGGGCATGGGTAACACGCCGTTTGCCCGTGAAGTCGCCTACGCCGAATTGGTGCACCGTGGCTTGGCTGCTGATCAGCAGCAGGCATTGACAGCTTCGGCGCTCAGTGGCTGGGCCTTGGGTGATGGTGAGTTTGTCGCAAATTTACAAAAACAAACGGACCGCCGTTTGATCAAGGCGCAAGCAGGTCGACCTGTTCGTAAAGAAAAAACAGTATCTGATTGACTTGCAGTGCATAACTGATCTGCATTTACTGCTACTAAATATGATGCGTCCCTAATTAGTTAAAACATCGTAATGATAGGAATTAATTAGAATCTGACCCCATTTATTTTATTTGGCACGGGTGTTGCTCTGCGATAAACTTTCCATCCCCGCGAAACTTAGGAGAGCGCCATGATGACGCCTGACACCATTCAAAACGAACGCCAACGCTTGCAAGATGTTGGCTTGTATTCTGCTGCCCATGAGCACGATGCCTGCGGCGTCGGTTTTGTGGCGCACATCAAAGGCATCAAGAGCCATGCCATCGTGCAGCAGGGCTTGAAGATTCTGGAGAATTTGGACCACCGGGGCGCTGTCGGTGCCGATAAGCTGATGGGTGATGGCGCTGGTATCTTGATTCAACTGCCAGACGCCCTGTACCGCGAAGAAATGTCCAAGCAGGGCGTGGATCTGCCCGCCCCCGGTGAATACGGCGTGGGCATGATTTTCTTGCCCAAGGAACACGCCTCTCGCCTCGCTTGCGAACAAGAGATGGAGCGCGCCATCAAGGCCGAGGGCCAAGTGCTGCTGGGTTGGCGTGATGTGCCGGTCAACCGCGACATGCCCATGTCGCCCACCGTGCGCGAAAAAGAACCTGTGCTGCGCCAAGTTTTCATTGGCCGTGGCAATGATGTGATCGTGCAAGACGCGCTGGAGCGCAAGCTCTACGTGATCCGCAAGACCGCCAGCGGCAACATCCAAAACCTCAAGCTCAAGCACTCCAAAGAGTACTACGTGCCCAGCATGTCCAGCCGCACCGTGGTTTACAAGGGTTTGCTGCTGGCTGACCAAGTGGGTACCTACTACCTTGATTTGCAGGACGAGCGCTGCGTGTCGGCCCTCGGTTTGGTTCACCAGCGCTTTTCCACCAACACCTTCCCCGAGTGGCCCTTGGCTCACCCGTACCGTTATGTAGCGCACAACGGTGAGATCAACACCGTCAAGGGCAACTACAACTGGATGAAGGCGCGTGAAGGCGTGATGTCCTCCCCCGTGCTGGGTGCAGACCTGCAAAAGCTCTATCCCATCAGCTTTGCCGACCAGTCTGACACCGCCACATTTGACAACTGCCTGGAACTGCTGACGATGGCGGGCTACCCCATCAGTCAAGCCGTGATGATGATGATCCCCGAGCCCTGGGAGCAGCACACCACGATGGACGAGCGCCGCAAAGCGTTTTACGAATACCACGCTGCCATGCTGGAGCCGTGGGACGGCCCGGCTTCCATTGTGTTTACCGATGGCCGCCAAATCGGCGCCACGCTGGACCGCAACGGCCTGCGCCCTTCGCGCTACTGCGTGACGGATGACGACTTGGTCATCATGGGTTCTGAATCCGGCGTGTTGCCTGTGCCCGAGAACAAAATCGTGCGCAAGTGGCGTCTTCAGCCCGGCAAGATGTTCCTGATTGACCTGGAACAAGGTCGCATGATTGACGACGAGGAGCTGAAAGCCAATCTCGCCAACAGCAAGCCCTACAAGCAGTGGATCGACAATCTGCGTATCCGTCTGGACGACGTGGTGGGTGGTGGCGGCGAACCTGCCTCTGCATCGGAAAGCGTTGTCACTTTGCTCGACCGCCAGCAAGCGTTCGGTTACACCCAAGAAGACATCAAATTTCTGATGGCCCCGATGGCGACCCACGGCGAAGAAGGTCTGGGTTCGATGGGCAACGACAGCCCACTGGCTGTGTTGTCTGACAAAAATAAGCCGCTCTACAGCTACTTCAAGCAGCTGTTCGCGCAAGTGACCAATCCCCCCATTGACCCGATTCGCGAAGCCATCGTGATGTCGCTGGTGTCCTTCATCGGCCCCAAACCGAACTTGCTGGACATCAACCAGGTCAACCCACCCATGCGCATGGAGGTGGCCCAGCCGATTCTGGACTTCGCCGATATGGCCAAGTTGCGCAATATCGAAGTCCACACCAAGGGCAAATTCCGCAGCTACACGCTCGACATCACCTACCCGCTGAGCTGGGGTGATGAAGGCGTGGAAGCGAAACTGGCCTCGCTGTGCGCCGAAGCCGTGGACGCCATCAAGGGTGGCAAAAACATCCTGATCGTCAGCGACCGCGCTGTAGGCCCAGAGCAGGTAGCGATTCCCGCGCTGCTGGCGCTGTCCGCTATTCACCAGCATTTGGTGATTGAAGGCCTGCGCACGACAGCAGGCTTGGTGGTGGAAACCGGCTCTGCCCGTGAAATTCACCATTTCGCTGTGCTGGCGGGCTACGGTGCCGAAGCCGTTCACCCCTACTTGGCGATGGAGACGCTGGCCTCGATTCACCAGGATTTACCCGGTGATCTGAGTGCTGACAAAGCCATCTACAACTACGTGAAGGCGATTGGCAAGGGTCTCTCCAAGATCATGTCCAAGATGGGCGTGTCCACGTACATGAGCTACTGCGGTGCACAGTTGTTCGAGATCATTGGCCTGAACACCGAAACCGTGCAAAAGTATTTCACGGGTACAGCCTCTCGTGTTGAAGGCATCGGCGTGTTCGCGATTGCCGAAGAAGCCATTCGCACGCACAAAGCGGCGTTCGGTGACGATCCAGTGCTCGAAAACATGCTGGAAACCGGCGGCGAGTACGCTTGGCGTGCCCGTGGTGAAGAGCACATGTGGAGTCCTGACGCGATTGCCAAGCTGCAACACAGCACGCGCTCGAACAACTGGAACACGTACAAAGAGTACGCCCAGCTCATCAACGACCAAAGCCGCCGCCACCTCACCCTGCGTGGCCTGTTCGAGTTCAAGATTGACCCGACCAAAGCCATCCCCGTGGACGAAGTGGAGTCAGCCAAAGAGATCGTGAAACGCTTCGCCACTGGCGCGATGTCGCTGGGGTCCATCAGCACGGAAGCCCACGCTACGCTTGCTATCGCCATGAACCGCATCGGCGGCAAGAGCAATACGGGCGAGGGCGGTGAAGACCCCGCGCGTTACCGCCAGGAACTCAAAGGTATCCCTATCAAGCAAGGCCAGACCATGTCAGATCTGCTGGGTAATGACGTGTTTGAGGTGGACTATCCCTTGAACGAGGGCGATTCCATGCGCTCGCGCATCAAGCAAGTGGCTTCAGGCCGTTTCGGTGTCACTGCCGAATACCTGCAAAGCGCTGACCAAATCCAGATCAAGATGGCGCAGGGTGCCAAGCCGGGCGAGGGCGGACAGCTGCCCGGTGGTAAGGTCAGTGAGTACATCGGCATGTTGCGCTACAGCGTGCCCGGCGTAGGCTTGATTTCGCCTCCACCACACCACGACATTTACTCGATTGAAGATTTGGCACAGCTGATTCACGATCTGAAAAATGTTGCGCCGCATGCCAGCATCAGCGTCAAGCTGGTGGCTGAAGTGGGCGTCGGCACCATCGCTGCAGGCGTTGCCAAGTGCAAGAGTGACCACGTGGTGATCGCAGGCCATGACGGTGGCACGGGTGCTTCCCCGTTGTCGTCCATCAAACATGCCGGTAGCCCCTGGGAAATCGGTTTGGCAGAAACCCAGCAAACCCTGGTGCTGAACGGTCTGCGCGGTCGAATCCGCGTCCAGGCTGATGGTCAGATGAAGACCGGCCGCGACGTGGCCATCGGTGCCTTGTTGGGTGCAGATGAGTTCGGTTTTGCCACCGCCCCGCTGGTGGTGGAGGGCTGCATCATGATGCGCAAATGCCATCTGAACACCTGCCCTGTCGGCGTGGCCACGCAAGACCCGGTGCTGCGCAAGAAGTTCACCGGCAAGCCTGAGCATGTCGTCAACTACTTCTTCTTCATCGCCGAAGAAGTGCGTCAGATCATGGCCCAGTTGGGGATTCGCAAGTTTGACGACCTGATTGGCCGCGCTGACCTGCTCGACACCAAAAAGGGCATCGAACATTGGAAGGCCCAGGGCTTGGACTTCGCCCGCCTGTTTGCTGTACCCAACGTGCCTGCGGATATACCCCGTTACCACGTGGCCAACCAAGAGCACGGCCTGGAAAAATCGCTGGACAACGTGCTGATCGAAAAATCGCAGCCGGCCATCCTGCGCGGCGAAAAAGTGAAATTCATGGAAGTGGCCCGCAACGTCAACCGTTCACTCGGTGCCATGTTGTCTGGTGCCGTGACCAAGGTGCACCCCCAAGGTTTGCCGGACGACACCATCCGTATCCAGCTCGAAGGCACCGGTGGCCAAAGCTTTGGCGCGTTCCTCGCCAAGGGCATCACGCTGTATTTGATTGGCGATGCCAACGATTACACCGGCAAAGGCCTTTCGGGTGGCCGCGTCATCGTGCGCCCCAGTATCGACTTCCGGGGCGAAGCGGTGCGCAACACCATTGTGGGCAATACCGTGATGTACGGTGCCACCAGCGGTGAAGCCTTCCTTAGTGGTGTGGCCGGCGAACGTTTCGCTGTGCGCTTGTCTGGTGCGACGGCGGTGGTCGAAGGCACTGGCGACCATGGTTGCGAGTACATGACCGGTGGCACCGTGGTCGTGCTCGGCAAAACAGGCCGTAACTTTGCCGCAGGTATGAGCGGTGGCGTTGCTTTTGTGTACGACGAAGACGGGCAGTTCGCCAAACGCTGTAACACCAGCATGGTCACTTTAGACAAAGTGCTCTTAAGTTCAGAGCAGACAAGTACGGTGGATGCTGCACTGTGGCACCAAGGCATGACGGACGAAGCGAACCTGCGCCGTCTGCTGGAAGACCACAACCGCTGGACGGGCAGCAAGCGCGCCCGCGAGCTGCTGGACAACTGGGATGTGTCCCGCGCCAAGTTCATCAAGGTGTTCCCGGTGGACTACAAACGCGCTTTGGGCGAGATGGCTGCCCAGAAAGCAGCCAAAGCCGCTATTCATGCAGCAAAACCAGCCGCAGCGCAATCCAGTAAGGCTACAGCGGCTACTAAAAACGTAGCAATTCCTGTCAAGTAAGCCAGCATCAATTCAAGGACGACACATCATGGGAAAAATGACCGGCTTCATGGAATACGAGCGCATCGAAGAGGGCTACAAGCCTGTCCCCGAGCGCCTGAAGCATTACAAAGAATTCGTCGTCGGTTTGGACGACGCACAAGCCAAAATCCAGGGCGCACGCTGCATGGACTGCGGTACGCCGTTTTGCAACAGCGGCTGCCCTGTCAACAACGTGATTCCCGACTTCAACGACTTGGTTTACAAAGGCAAGCCTGCTGACTGGAAGAACGCCATCGCTTTGCTGCACAGCACCAACAACTTCCCCGAGTTCACGGGGCGCATTTGCCCTGCACCTTGTGAAGCAGCTTGTACGCTGAACGTGAACGATGACGCCGTGGGTATCAAGTCCATTGAACACGCCATCATCGACCGTGCCTGGGCTGAAGGCTGGGTCACGCCCCGCCCAGCCAAACACAAGACGGGTAAAAAGGTCGCAGTCGTGGGGTCTGGCCCCGCAGGCATGGCTGCTGCCCAGCAGCTGGCCCGTGTTGGCCATGATGTGACTTTGTTCGAGAAGAACGACCGTGTGGGTGGCTTGCTGCGCTACGGTATTCCCGATTTCAAAATGGAAAAGAGCCACATTGACCGTCGTGTCGAACAGCTCGTAGCCGAAGGTGTCACCATCCGCACCAGTGTGTTGATTGGCGCAATGCCCAAAGGCTCCAAAGTCACCAATTGGGCCAAAGAAACCATCAGTGCTGACCAGTTGAAAGCCGACTTCGACGCCGTGCTGCTGACCGGTGGTTCCGAACAGTCCCGTGATTTGCCCGTCCCTGGACGTGATCTGGATGGCATCCACTTCGCCATGGAAATGTTGCCCCAGCAAAACAAGGTCAATGCCGGTGACAAGGTGAAAGGCCAATTGCGCGCTGACGGCAAGCATGTCATCGTCATCGGCGGTGGCGACACCGGTAGCGACTGCGTAGGCACCAGCAACCGCCACGGCGCAGTCAGCGTCACCCAGTTCGAGGTGATGCCCCAGCCACCTATCGAGGAAAACCGCCCGATGACATGGCCTTATTGGCCCATCAAACTGCGCACCAGTTCCAGCCATGAAGAAGGTTGCGAGCGCGAATTCGCCATTTCTACCAAAGAGTTCGTCGGTGAAAAAGGCAAAGTCACAGGTCTGAAAACCGTGCGCGTGGAGTTCAAGGACGGCAAGATGGTCGAGGTAGCAGGCTCAGAGCAAATCCTGAAAGCTGATTTGGTCCTCCTCGCCATGGGCTTCGTGAACCCCGTTGCAACGGTGCTGGACGCCTTTGGCATTGATAAAGACGCCCGCAACAATGCCAAAGCCACCACTGACTTCACCGGTGGCTACGTGACCAACGTGGCCAAGGTGTTTGCCGCAGGCGATATCCGCCGTGGCCAGAGCCTGGTGGTCTGGGCGATCCGCGAAGGCCGTCAGGCAGCGCGGTCAGTGGACGAATTTTTAATGGGTTTCAGCGATTTGCCGCGATAAAACGACAATCAACCCGGGCCTGCCCTTCGGGGCTTGGGATAATCCCTTATCATTCAAAAAGCCGGACGCCCTCCGGCTTTTGTTTGTTATGACCGATACACCTACCCCATCCCCGCTGATCGAACTTAAAAACCTCAGTTTTGGCTATGGCTCGCGCCTTATCCTCGACGGCGTGACACTGACCATCCCGCGCGGCAAAGTCACGGCTTTGATGGGCGCATCTGGTGGAGGTAAAACCACGGTGTTGCGCCTGATTGGTGGCCAGCACCGTGCTCAAAAAGGCGAGTTGCTGCTGCACGGTGCTGTTGACCCACTGACGGGTCAGCCCGCACTTACCCAAAACGTGGGCCAGCTCAATGCCAAAGACCTGTACGCCGCCCGCCGCCGTATGGGCATGTTGTTCCAGTTTGGCGCGTTGTTCACCGATTTGAGCGTGTTTGACAACGTGGCCTTCCCGCTGCGTGAGCATTCCGATTTGTCTGAAGCACTGGTGCGTGACATCGTGCTGATGAAGCTCAATGCCGTGGGTCTGCGTGGTGCACGTGATTTGATGCCCAGTGAAATCTCCGGTGGTATGGCCCGCCGCGTTGCCTTGGCACGCTCCATTGCGTTGGACCCTGAGCTTGTGATGTACGACGAGCCGTTTGCCGGACTTGACCCTATTTCGTTGGGTACTGCTGCCCGTTTGATTCGCCAACTGAATGACGCCATGGGTCTCACCAGCATCATCGTGTCGCATGATCTGGAAGAAACCTTCCGCATTGCTGACAAAGTGATCGTGCTGGCCAACGGAAAAATCGCTGCTCAAGGCACGCCTGAGTCGGTACGCAACAGCACAGATCCACTGGTTCACCAGTTTGTCAACGCTTTGCCTGAAGGCCCGGTGCGCTTCCATTACCCTGGGTCTACGGTGGCGCAAGATTTTGGTTTTGACAAGGCGGCATCATGAAGCCCTCCTTTTTATCGACTATTGGTTTTGCTGTGCGCAGCCAACTGGCCGGCCTGGGGGCTGGCGCTCGTCTGCTTGCCCGTTTGGTCTTGCTCTTGGGGCCTACGCTGCGCCGCTTTAGTTTGCTGCGTGACCAGATTCACTTTTTGGGCAACTATTCGCTGGCCATCATCACGGTATCTGGTTTGTTTGTGGGTTTTGTGCTGAGCTTGCAGGGCTACTACACGCTGCAACGCTACGGTTCAGCCGATGCACTGGGCTTGCTGGTGGCTTTGAGTTTGGTGCGTGAACTTGGCCCCGTTGTCACCGCGCTGTTGTTTGCCGGGCGCGCTGGCACTTCGCTGACGGCTGAAATCGGCCTGATGAAAGCCGGTGAGCAGCTCAGTGCGATGGAAATGATGGCCGTTGACCCGGTTCGCCGCATTCTGGCCCCGCGCTTTTGGGCTGGTGTGTTCGCCATGCCGCTGCTGGCAGCGGTGTTCAGCGCTGTGGGCATCCTGGGAGGCTGGGCGGTTGGCGTGCTTTTGATTGGCATTGACCCTGGCGCGTTTTGGAGCCAGATGCAAGGCGGCGTGGACGTGTGGAAAGACGTGGGCAATGGCGTCATCAAAAGTATTGTTTTTGGTTTGACGGTGACTTTTGTCGCGCTTTACCAGGGGTTTGAGGCACAACCCACGCCCGAAGGCGTGTCGCGTGCGACCACGCGCACGGTGGTTGTCGCGTCGCTGTCGGTATTGGCTTTGGACTTCATGCTGACGGCATTGATGTTCAGCATTTAAGACGATTAAGAAATTAAGCATTGGGGAAAGCAAATGGAACGCTCAAGAAATGATGTGTGGGTCGGTCTCTTCGTCGTCATCGGCGCGGCAGCGCTGTTGTTTCTGGCGCTCAAGTCAGCCAATTTGCTGAGTCTGAATTTCGATTCAACTTACGCCGTGAGCGCCAAGTTCGACAACATCGGTGGCCTCAAATCCAAGGCGGCTATCAAAAGCGCTGGCGTGGTAGTGGGCCGGGTGGATTCCATCGTGTTTGACGACAAAACCTTTCAGGCCCGTGTCAATATGGCGATGGAGTCGCGCTACGTGTTCCCGAAAGACAGCTCACTGAAAATTTTGACCAGTGGCCTGCTGGGCGAGCAATACATCGGTATCGAAGCCGGTGCTGACGTGCAAAACCTGGCTGCTGGCGACAAAATTCAAAGCACGCAATCGGCCGTGGTGCTGGAAAACCTCATCAGCCAGTTCCTGTTCAACAAAGCGGCCGATGGGCCAGACAAGGCTGCTACGGCCGGTGCTGCACCCGCACCCGTCGCTCCCGCATCCTCTCAGAAATAAAGGTTTTTATGCTTACGCTCACCTCCTCCTGTCTGGCCTTCTCGATGGGCATTCGGCATCTGAGCCTGATGGCGGCCTGTTTGCTGATGGCTGTGCTGACCGGCTGCGCCAGTGGCCCCCGCAGTGACCCGCGCGACCCGTGGGAGCCGTTCAACCGCAGTATGTGGACGTTCAATGAGGGCCTGGACAAAGCTGTTTTGCGCCCCGTTGCCGAGACCTACAAGGAAGTCACGCCCAACCTCGTACGCCGGGGTGTGAACAATTTCTTTGCCAATCTCACCGATCTCTGGTCTTTCGTAAACAACTCACTGCAACTCAAACCGCGTGAAGCGATGGAAAGCCTGACGCGTTTCAACCTGAACACGTTCTTTGGACTGGGTGGCCTGCTGGACATTGCTTCTGAAGCCGGTATCGAACGCCACCGTGAAGATTTTGGCCAAACGCTGGGCCGCTGGGGTGTGCCCTCTGGCCCTTATCTCGTTGTTCCCTTGCTGGGGCCATCAACGCTGCGCGACACCGCTGCCCGCGCCATCAACGCCACAGGGGATCCGGTGTATTACGTGAGCGATGTGGTCAAGCGAAACAGCCTGTACGTGCTTCGTGTTGTCGATCTTCGTGCCAGCCTGCTGCGTGCTGGCAATGTGCTGGAAGAGGCGGCGCTGGACCGCTATACCTTCACCCGTGATGTGTACCTGCAAATTCGTCGGCGTGAGGTGTTGGGCGACAAAGCCGATGATGTGCCTGAAGACGCACCACCCAAGTGAGCTTAAGTAACGTGAGAACGTGAACTAAAGTAAAGGCGTCGTGCCCGGTCAAAGCCGCTGTACACGCAACATCCTCCCCATACGTTTTAGAGTCACGCAGATTCTGCGAAGGAATGAACATGATGAATCGCCGCACTTTGGCCCTTGCTGTGAGCCGTTTTGCCTACAGCGCTGTTGCTGTTACCGCCCTGGCTGCTTTCGGTGTAGGTGCTGGCATGGCCCACGCCGCTGATGAAAGCCCTGATGCCCTCATCACCCGCGTCTCCACCGATGTGCTGAACACCATCCGCACTGATAAAGCCATGTCGGGCGATATCAACAAAATCATCGCTCTGGTGGATGGCAAAATCATGCCGAACGTGAATTTCGCCCGCATGACGGCTTCTGCTGTTGGCCCCACGTGGCGTTCCACGACGCCTGAGCAACAAAAGCGCTTGCAAGAAGAGTTCAAGACCCTGCTTGTACGCACTTACTCGGGTGCACTGGCGCAGGCAAGTGACCAAACGATTTTTGTCAAACCCACCCGCATGGCTGCTGATGACAAAGAAGTCATCGTGCGCACCGAAGTACGTGGGGGCAGCGACCCGATTCAGTTGGACTACCGCCTTGAAAAAGCTGTTGATGGCAGCTGGAAGATTTACAACCTGAACGTGCTGGGCGTGTGGCTGGTTGAAACCTACCGCAGCCAGTTTGCACAGGAAATCAATGCCAACGGTGCTGATGGCCTCATCAATGCCTTGACGACACGCAACAAAGCCAACAGCGCCAAGAAGGGCTGAAGCATGCAGCCCTTGCCCATCGCCTTGACCCTGAACGAGGCGTCCGCTTGTGCTGCCCAGCTGCGCCAAGCGATGCGTGCGGAAGCTGGTGCTCAGGTGGTGGTGGATGCCAGTGCCTTACTGCGCTTTGATTCATCAGCCCTGGCCGTGCTGTTGGATTGCCACCGTGAGGCCATGACCGCCAACAAAAGCTTCGCCGTGCGCGGCATGGCGCCTCGTTTGCACGAATTGGCCGTACTTTATGGTGTTGAGGCTTTGCTGCCAGCGCCTTGAAGCCTGAGAATCTGGCCGTCGCCGCCTTGCTCTGCGATGAGTTTGAGCGCGGTGGCTAAAATAGATGGCTCTATGCCCGCGATCTCGTTCCAGTCAGTCTGTAAAGACTACCCTTCCCCCAGTGGCCCTCAATCTGCTTCACGTCCCCCGCTGCGCGCGCTGGACGGTGTGAGCTTTGACATCCAGGAGGGCGAGTTTTTCGGCCTCTTGGGGCCAAACGGCGCGGGCAAAACCACCCTCATTAGCGTGCTTGCGGGCTTGACCCGCGCCACCGGTGGCCGTGTGCTGGTGCAGGGCAGCGATGTGCAAACCGACTATGCCGCCGCTCGCCGCAAACTTGGCATCGTGCCGCAAGAATTGGTGTTTGACCCGTTCTTCAACGTGCGCGAAGCACTGCGCATCCAGTCCGGCTATTTTGGCGTCAAAAACAACGACGACTGGATTGACGAGCTGCTCAGCAGCCTGGGCCTCACCGACAAGGCTGATGCCAACATGCGCCAGCTCTCGGGTGGCATGAAGCGCCGCGTGCTGGTAGCGCAGGCTTTGGTTCACAAACCCCCGGTCATCGTGCTGGACGAGCCGACGGCTGGTGTCGATGTGGAACTGCGCCAAACCCTGTGGCAGTTCGTCGCCAAGCTGAACCGCCAGGGCTCTACCGTGTTGCTGACAACCCATTACCTGGAAGAGGCCGAAGCCTTGTGCAGCCGCATTGCCATGCTCAAGACGGGACGTGTGGTGGCGCTGGCCAGCACCAGCGAGTTACTCAAGGGGGCTTCATCGAACATATTGCGCTTCAAAATTGATAGCGAGCTTCCCATGGCGCTTGCGCAGAAAGCCCGTATTACTGGCCGTATCGTGCAATTCCCCGCCCAGAATGCCCTGGAAATCGAGCAGTACCTCGCTGCGGTGCGCGAAGCCGGTCTGGAGGCCCATGATGTGGAAATCCGCAAAGCTGACCTGGAAGATGTCTTCCTGGACGTGATGAACACTGCTGGAGCCCAAGCATGAGCCAAACGAGAAACCCCTTGTTTCAAGGCGCTTCCACGCTGTTTTACAAAGAAGTGCTGCGCTTTTGGAAGGTCTCTTTCCAAACCGTCGCCGCGCCTGTGCTGACCGCTGTGCTCTACATGCTGATCTTTGGCCATGTACTGTCCGACCGCGTGAAGGTTTATGACGCCGTCAGCTACACCGCCTTTCTGGTGCCCGGTTTGGTGATGATGAGCGTGCTGCAAAACGCATTCGCCAACAGCAGCAGCTCGTTGATACAAAGCAAGATCATGGGCAACCTGGTGTTTTTGCTGCTGACACCCCTGTCGCACTGGGCGTGGTTTGTGGCCTACGTGGGTTCTTCCATCGTGCGCGGGTTGGCCGTAGGGCTGGGGGTCTTTGCGGTCACCGTGTGGTTTGGCAATCCCAGCTTTGTGGCGCCCTTGTGGATTCTGGTCTTCGCCGTGTTGGGGGCTGCGCTGATGGGGGCTTTGGGCTTGATTGCCGGCCTGTGGGCTGAAAAGTTCGATCAACTTGCCGCCTTTCAGAACTTTGTCATCATGCCCATGACATTTTTAAGCGGGGTGTTCTATTCCATTCATTCCTTGCCCGTGTTTTGGCAGGGCGTGAGCCATCTCAACCCCTTCTTCTACATGATCGACGGTTTTCGTTATGGCTTCTTTGGGGTCAGCGATGTGTCACCCTGGGCCAGCTTGGGCGTAGTCGGTTGCGCGCTGGTATTCGTCAGTGTGCTGACGGTTCATCTGCTCAAGACGGGCTACAAGATCCGGCATTGAGCGTCAGATGGTTTGCTGCTATTTTGATAGCTGCTAAAGCGCATCCCTTTTGCCCTGTCCTACTGTTTCATTTAAAAATCACGTTAAGCCTCACTGGCGACCTTCACCATGACAGCCCAAGAATTACAAACCCTCATCAGCCAGGGCTTGCCCTGTGAACACCTTGAATTGAACGGCGATGGCCGCCACTGGTATGCCACCATCGTCAGCGCCGAGTTTGAAGGCAAGCGCCTGATTCAGCGCCACCAAAAAGTCTACGCCACGCTGGGTCAGCGTATGGCGACGGACGAGGTGCATGCTCTTTCGATGAAAACCTTCACGCCTGCGGAATGGGCTGTGAGTGGCGATAACGAGCTAACCCTAGCCAACGCAACGCACAAGGCCTGACATGGACAAACTCCTGATTCGCGGTGGCCGTACCCTGCACGGCGAAGTGCTGATCTCTGGTGCCAAAAATGCCACCTTGCCTGAGCTGTGCGCCGCGCTGCTGACCGCTGACCCGGTGCATTTGACCAACGTGCCGCGCCTGAAAGACGTGTCCACCATGCTGGCATTGATCCGAAACATGGGGGTGGAAGTAGAGCAGGGCGCAGACGCCAGCGTCCACATCAACGCGTCTCCTCTCAGCAAGCCTGAAGCGCCTTACGAGCTGGTCAAAACCATGCGCGCATCGGTGCTGGCACTGGGGCCGCTGCTGGCCCGTTTCGGCCACGCTACGGTGTCTTTGCCCGGCGGTTGTGCCATCGGTTCGCGCCCTGTAGACCAGCACATCAAAGGCCTGCAAGCCATGGGGGCTGAAATCACCGTTGAGCACGGCTACATGCTGGCCAAGCTGCCTGAAGGTCAAACCCGCTTGCGCGGTGCGCACATCACCACCGACATGGTGACGGTGACGGGCACCGAAAACCTGCTGATGGCCGCTGCCCTGGCCGACGGCGAGACGGTGCTGGAAAACGCAGCCCAAGAGCCTGAAGTGGTTGATTTGGCTGAAATGCTCATCAAAATGGGGGCCAAGATCGAAGGTCACGGTTCGCACCGCATCCGCATCCAAGGCGTTGACCGGCTGCATGGCTGTACCCACCAAGTTGTCGCTGACCGCATCGAAGCCGGTACCTTCCTCTGCGCTGTGGCGGCGACCGGCGGCGAAGCCCTGCTGCGCCATGGCCGTGCTGACCATCTGGATGCTGTGATTGACAAGCTGCGCGAAGCTGGCGTTACCGTCACCGCTGAAGAGGCTGGTCTGCGCGTTATCTCGCCCGGTGCACCACAGCTCAAAGCCCAGTCTTTCCGTACCACCGAATACCCCGGTTTCCCCACCGACATGCAGGCGCAGTTCATGGCGCTCAATTGCGTGGCACAGGGTGCAAGCAAGGTCACTGAGACCATTTTTGAAAACCGCTTCATGCATGTCAATGAACTGGTGCGCTTGGGTGCCCCCATTCAAATCGACGGCAAAATCGCCATCACCAGTGGCCCCACTAAGCTGTCGGGTGCGACGGTGATGGCCACGGATTTGCGTGCCTCTGCCAGCTTGGTGATTGCCGGTTTGGTGGCCGAGGGCGAAACCCTGGTCGACCGTATCTACCACCTCGACCGTGGCTACGACCAGATGGAAGCCAAACTGCGCGGCATCGGTGCCGACATCGAAAGAGTGAAATGATTACCCTTGCCCTCTCTAAAGGCCGGATCTTCGACGAAACCCTGCCACTGCTCAAAGCCGCTGGCATCGAGGTGCTGGACGACCCTGAAACCACCCGCAAACTGATGCTCGCCACCAACCGCCCCGACGTGCGTGTGGTGCTGGTGCGTGCCAGCGATGTGCCTACGTATGTGGAATACGGCGGTGCAGACCTCGGTGTGGTCGGCAAAGACACGCTGATCGAGCACGGTGGCCAGGGTCTTTACCAGCCTCTGGACCTCAACATCGCCAAATGCCGCGTCAGCGTCGCTGTGCGCGATGATTTCGACTACGCCACGGCCGTACGTTCTGGCTCACGCTTGCGCGTTGCCACCAAATACACCGCTATCGCCCGCACGTTCTTCGCCGAAAAAGGCGTTCACGTTGATATGGTCAAGCTCTACGGCAGCATGGAACTTGCCCCGCTGACGGGTCTGGCAGATGCCATCGTCGATATGGTCTCTACCGGCAACACCCTCAAAGCCAATCACTTGGTTGAAGTGGAGCGCATCATGGACATCAGCGCCCGTTTGGTCGTGAATCAGGCGGCGCTGAAGTTGAAGGGCGCGGTATTGCGGCCTATGCTGGAGGCGTTTGCAGGGGCTGTTCGGAAAGATTGATAACTATGAATTTAATAGCTACTCCTGCCCGTCTATCAAGCACATCAGCCACATTCGAGGCTGATTTTCAAGCCAAACTGCACGTCTCAGTCGAATCCAACACCGCCATCGTGGCCCAGGTCGCGGACATCCTTGCCGATGTGCGCCAGCGTGGCGATGCTGCCGTTTTGGACTGCACCGCACGTTGGGACAAGCTGCAAGCGCACAGCATGACCACGCTGGAGCTGACGCAGGCGGAATTGAAGCAAGCCTTCGACAACCTGCCCGCAGAGCAGCGCGAAGCCCTGCAAGCCGCCGCTGACCGCGTGCGCACCTACCACCAGGCGCAGCTGCAAGCCACCGGCCAAAGCTGGAGTTACCGCGATGCAGACGGCACCTTGCTCGGTCAAAAAGTCACGCCCATTGACCGTGCAGGCATCTATGTGCCCGGCGGCAAAGCGGCTTACCCCAGCAGCGTGCTGATGAACGCCATCCCCGCGCATGTCGCGGGTGTCGCTGAAATCATCATGGTGGTGCCCACGCCCAACGGTGAAAAAAATCCGCTGGTGCTGGCCGCCGCCTACCTGGGGGGCGTCACTCGGGCCTTCACCATCGGTGGCGCACAAGCCGTGGCGGCGATGGCCTTTGGCACAGCGACCATCCCCCGTGTAGACAAAATCACCGGCCCTGGCAATGCCTACGTGGCCGAGGCCAAACGCCAAGTCTTCGGCATCGTGGGTATTGACATGATCGCCGGCCCCAGTGAAATTCTGGTGCTGGCCGATGGCACTACGCCGCCTGACTGGGTGGCGATGGACTTGTTCAGCCAAGCTGAGCACGATGAACTCGCGCAAAGCATCCTGCTGTGCCCCGATGCCGCCTATATCGACGCTGTGCAAGCCGCCATCAACCGCCTGCTGCCCGAAATGCCCCGCGCCGCCATCATCGCCAAATCGCTGAACGACCGGGGTGCGCTGATCCATACCCGCAGCATGGAAGAGGCTTGCGCCATCAGCAACCGCATCGCGCCTGAGCATTTGGAAGTCTCCAGCCGCGATCCGCACCGCTGGGAACCCCTGTTGAAGCACGCTGGTGCCATCTTTTTAGGCGCCTACACCAGCGAAAGCCTGGGTGACTACTGCGCAGGCCCAAACCACGTGCTGCCCACCAGCAGCACGGCACGCTTCAGCTCACCGCTGGGGGTGTACGACTTTCAGAAGCGGAGCAGCTTGATTGAGGTGAGCGAGGTTGGGGCGCAGTCGTTGGGAAAAATCGCAGCAGTGCTGGCTTACGGCGAGGGCTTGCAAGCCCATGCCAGGGCGGCGGAGATGCGTTTGAAATGAGGAGGGTTTGCTGTTGAAGATTTGATCTTGGAACAGCAAATACGCTGCCACTTGACTTGCAGGATCGGCACATTGACCATCGTTATTCCTTTTTAACTCGGCCCTACTGAGCTTTAGCCCATGACCACCTTTTCTTCATCGCTCCAAACGCTCATCCAGACCCGCATCCGCCAAGACATCCAGTCCATGCACGCTTATGCGGTGCAAGACGCGGCGGGCATGGTCAAGCTGGACGCGATGGAAAACCCGCATGCACTGTCACCGGCTTTGCAGGCGGCGCTGGGGGCGCGTCTCGGTGCCGTCGCCATCAACCGCTACCCCGGCCCGCGTGTGGACGACCTCAAGCGTGCCTTGATGGCCTATGCCGAGGTGCCGGAAGGCTTTGATCTGATGCTGGGCAACGGCTCTGACGAGTTGATTTCGCTGCTGGCGCTGGCCTGCGATGTGCCGGGTGCGTCCATCCTCGCGCCGCTGCCGGGTTTTGTGATGTATTCCATGAGCGCTGCCTTGCAGGGCTTGACCTTTCACGGCGTTGACCTCACGCCTGATTTCGAGCTTGACCTGCCCGCCATGCTGGTGGCTATCCGCCAGCACCAGCCCAGCATTGTTTACTTGGCCTACCCGAACAACCCCACCGCCAACCTGTGGGATGACGATGCTATTGAAAACATAGTGAAACTCCAAGGCCAACAGGGCGGACTGGTTGTTTTTGATGAGGCTTACCAGCCCTTTGCCAGCCGCAGCTACATCGCCCGCATGGCCCGTCACAGCCATGTGCTGCTGATGCGTACCCTGAGCAAATTTGGCTTGGCCGGTGTGCGCTTGGGCTACATGGTGGGCCCCAAGGCGCTGATTGCCGAGGTAGACAAGGTGCGTCCGCCGTACAACATCAGCGTGCTGAATGCCGAATGTGCGCTGTTTGCGTTAGAGCATGCTGAGGTTTTTTCTGCTCAAGCGCTTGATATACAAGCGCAGCGTGCTATTCTTTTGGAAGCGTTGGCTGGGCTGGCCCGCCAAGTGGAGGGTGTTGCTTTCTGGAAGAGTGATGCCAATATGATTTTGGTGCGTGTACCTAACGCTGCCCAAACTTTCGACGGCATGAAGGCGCGTGGCATTTTGATCAAGAACGTTTCTAAAATGCACCCTTTGCTTAGCGATTGTTTGCGCCTGACCGTGGGCACCGCAGCAGAAAATGCGCTCATGATGACCGCCCTTCAAGAATCTTTATAAAAGCCCCACCCGCCCATGAGCACTTCCCCCATCAGCCTCGTTTCCAGCCAGCCCGATCGCATTGCCGAAGTGACCCGGCGCACGGCTGAAACCGTCATCACCGCCAAAATCAACCTGGACGGCACGGGCAAGTCCACATTGGCGACGGGCATTGGCTTTTTTGACCACATGCTGGACCAAATTGCCCGCCACGGTCTGATTGATCTGGACATCCACGCCGAAGGCGACCTGCACATTGACGGCCACCACACGGTGGAAGACGTGGGCATCACCCTGGGCCAAGCGATGGCCAAGGCGGTAGGCGATAAAAAAGGCCTGCGCCGCTACGGCCACGCCTATGTGCCGCTGGACGAAGCGTTGAGCCGCGTGGTGATTGACTTCTCCGGTCGCCCTGGACTGGTAATGAACATTCCCTTCACAAGCGGCATGATTGGTGCTTTTGACACGCAGTTGACGCACGAATTTTTTCAAGGTTTTGTCAACCATGCTGGCGTGAGTTTGCACATCGACAACCTGCGTGGCGACAATGCGCACCACCAGGCTGAGACCGTGTTCAAAGCCTTTGCCCGCGCCCTGCGCATGGCGCTGGAACTCGATCCGCGTGCGCTGGGCACCATTCCCTCGACCAAAGGTTCACTGTGAGCCTGTTTTTGAATGAAATTGACAGTATGTGCAAGCTTGGTTGGCTAGAGCAGCTATGAAAAAAGTAGCGGTTGTGGATTACGGCATGGGCAATTTGCGCTCCGTGTCGCAGGCGGTCTTGCATGTTGCGGCGCAGAGTGGCTACGAGGTGATCGTTACCGCCCGTCCTGAAGACGTGTTGGCCGCCGAGCGTATCGTGCTGCCCGGCCAAGGCGGCATGCGCGACTGTATGCGTGAACTGGTGGACTCCGGTTTGCAAGAGGCGGTGCTGGACGCGGCGCGCAACAAGCCGCTGATGGGCGTGTGCGTAGGGATGCAAATGCTGCTCAACCACAGTGAAGAGCAAGACACCCCCGGTCTGGGCCTGATCCCTGGTGTGGTCAAACGCTTTCAGCTGGAAGGCCAAATCCAGCCTGATGGCAGCCGCTACAAGGTGCCGCAAATGGGCTGGAACCAGGTCTACCAAGCGGATACCGCTTTGCATGGCGTCGCTCGTCACCCGATTTGGGCGGGCGTACCGGACGGCAGTTACTTCTATTTCGTCCACAGCTTCTACGCACAACCGTCAGATATGCGCCACAGCGTGGGCGAGGCGGATTACGGGCAGCGCTTTACAGCCGCCGTCGCACGCGATAATATTTTTGCCACGCAGTTTCACCCCGAAAAAAGCGCGGAACACGGGCTGGCTTTGTACAAAAACTTCCTCCACTGGAACCCTTAAGCGCTCTGCGTTGTACTTACCCCGTTGTTTTCACCTGTTTCCTTTCCCATTTCTCAACCCTTCCACCCTTCTCCGTTACTGACGGCACCATGATTCTCATTCCCGCGATTGACTTAAAAGACGGCCACTGCGTTCGATTGAAGCAGGGCGATATGGCCCAGTCCACCACTTTTGGCGAAGACCCCGCCGCTATGGCTCTCAAATGGGTGGCGACAGGCGCACGCCGTTTGCATCTGGTGGATTTGAATGGCGCTTTTGCGGGCAAACCGCAGAACTTCGCCGCCATCAAAGCCATTTTGAAAGCGGTGGGTGACGATATTCCAGTGCAATTGGGCGGCGGTATCCGGGACCTGGACACCATTGAAAAGTACATCGACGGTGGCCTGCGCTACGTCATTATTGGTACCGCAGCGGTCAAAAATCCTGGCTTTTTGAAGGACGCATGCAGCGCCTTTGGTGGCCACATCATTGTCGGTCTGGACGCCAAAGACGGCAAAGTTGCGACCGATGGCTGGAGCAAACTCACCGGCCATGAGGTCGTTGATTTGGCCAAAAAGTTTGAAGACTGGGGCGTGGAATCCATCATCTACACCGACATTGGCCGCGACGGCATGTTGTCGGGTATCAACATCGACGCCACCGTCAAACTCGCTCAGGCATTGACCATTCCCGTAATTGCGTCGGGCGGCTTGGGCAGCATGTTGGACATCGAACAGCTCTGCGCGGTGGAGTCCGAAGGCGTTGAAGGCGTTATCTGTGGTCGTGCGATTTACTCTGGCGATCTGGATTTTGCGGCTGCGCAAGCGCGGGCTGACGAGTTGGCCGAGTGACCCTTGCTGACCTTTGTAACTGCGAACAGCACTTTGCCTGAAATTGGTTTAAACCTGCCCGCTGGCGACCATGTGCGTATCGCGTTGCATGGCGCGCATGTGCTGTCATGGCAGACCGCTGACGGCCAAGAGCGACTCTACCTCAGTCCCAAGGCAGTACTGGATGGCCAAAGTCCCATTCGCGGCGGCGTCCCCGTGTGTTTTCCGCAGTTCAACAACCGCGTTTTAGGTGATGTGGTTTTGCCCAAGCATGGCTTTGCACGTACCTCGTTGTGGCAGTTGGAAAGCCAAACAGCATCGCCCATCGAGGCCATTGCCACCCTGACGTTGCAAGACAGTCCGCAAACCCGTGCCTTTTGGCCTTGTGCTTTCGCCGCACAGTTGCAAGTGCGGTTGACCTCGGGGCAGCTGCGCCTTGAGTTTTCGGTGCGCAACACCGATGCTGTGGCGTGGCCGTTCGCGCTGGCTTTACACACCTATTTGCAGGTGAGCGGGATCACCCAAGCGATGTTGCACGGCCTCCAAGGTCAAATTTACTGGGATGCCGTGCAGCATTTGCAGGACATGACTGTACGTCAGCCTCAAGCTGAGGCTGGACTGACCTTTGCCAGCGAGATGGATCGCGTTTACGCCGCTGCAGCAGCTGCTTTGCCAACTTTGGTTTTGCACGACAAAACCGGTGCCTTGCAGATCACCCAAAGCCCTAACCTCACCGAAACCGTGGTCTGGAACCCTGGCCCTGTATTGTGTGCGGCACTTGCCGATATGCCTGATGATGGCTATAAGCACATGCTGTGCGTAGAGGCGGCACGGATTGATGCACCCATCACCCTGCATCCTGGTGAGTCGTGGACGGGCTGGCAGCAGCTGACAGCGATCTAAGTCACCATCGCGCTCTGTCACCGTTATTCTTCTGTTGTTTTTCTCCCTTGAGGTTCTCCTGCCATGCTAGCCAAACGCATCATCCCCTGCCTGGACGTGACCGGCGGTCGCGTCGTCAAAGGCATTAATTTTGTCGAACTGCGGGACGCTGGCGATCCGGTGGAGATTGCAGCCCGCTACAACTTGCAAGGCGCAGACGAGTTGACTTTTCTCGATATCACCGCCACCAGCGATGGCCGTGATTTGATTTTGCCCATCATCGAAGCCGTGGCTTCTCAGGTCTTTATTCCGTTGACGGTGGGGGGCGGCGTGCGCACCGTGGCGGATGTGCGGCGCTTGCTCAATGCGGGGGCGGACAAAGTCAGCTTCAATTCTGCGGCTATCACCAACCCCCAGGTGATTGAAGAGGCCTCGCAAAAATACGGTGCCCAAGCCATCGTGGTCGCCATCGACGCTAAACGCCGCAGCGCGGAAGACGAGGCTGTTCGTGGCCCTGGCTGGGACGTGTACAGCCACGGTGGACGCAAGAACACGGGCCTTGATGCCGTTGCTTGGGCGACCGAAATGGCGCGGCGCGGGGCCGGTGAAATTTTGCTGACCAGCATGAACCGTGACGGCACCAAATCTGGTTTTGATTTGGCATTGACCCGTGCCGTGAGTGATGCTGTTAGCGTGCCGGTGATCGCCTCTGGCGGTGTGGGCAACCTGGATCATCTGGCCGATGGTGTGCAGCAAGGCGGTGCTGATGCGGTATTGGCTGCCAGCATCTTCCACTACGGCGAGTACACCGTGGGGCAAGCCAAAGCACGCATGGCTGAACGGGGTATTCCCGTCAGAATTTAAAGCGAAATTGGCTTCTTGTCATGGATAAATGGTCATCGCCCGCTATGAAAAAAATAGCTCATTGCGGGGTGATTGTGACTTTGTTCATGGCCAACGCGTGGCCACAGCCGGTATTGCCAGCCGTACCAACCGTGCCGGGCTTGGCCCTTGTTCAGTTGGCTTCTGTGGTGAGTGGCATTGTCAGCTACACCCGCTGGCCCTCTGCTTCCCATCCGATTCGATTGTGTGTATTGGGTCATCCCGGTTTGCTGGAGCAGCTTGCACTGGTGGGGCCATCTGCGCCGGGTCCACGGCCTGTGGCGGTGCAAACGATCCAGACGAACGAGGACGTGCTGCGGCTGTGCGATGCGGTCTATGTGGCCGCCATGCCACCTGAAAACGCACGGCGGCTGCTGCGTCAAGTGGTGGGAAGCCCCGTGCTGACGGTGGGCGAAGGCGCTGAATTTTGCTCGGATGGCGGCATGTTTTGTGTCGAACCCAGCATTGAAAAACCATTGACTCAGCCGGCAGCACAGCGTTTTTCTGCCAATCTGGACGCCATTTCGCGCAGTGGCTTACGTGTGAATCCACAGGTCTTGCGCTTGGCGCGGGTACCCAAGGTGTCTGCGCCATGACGCTCACGCGTGAATCCTTGCTGGTCAAGCTGCGACGCGCCCACCTGCGCTTGGGTATCAGCGCGTTGGTCACAGCAGGCGCCATGCTGACACTGATTTCGTTTCTGACTTTGCGCGCCTATGTGAACCAAAATTTGAGCCTTATCGCCCGCTCCATGGCCTACACCGTCCAGGCTGCGGTAGTTTTTCGGGATACCGTTTCGGCCCAAGAGACGCTGGCGTTGATTGCTGAGCAAGAGGGCCTGTGGCAGGCTGAGTTGCGCGATACGGGCGGTGTCTTGTTGGCGCATTACCAATATCAGCAGAGCAGTCAAGTGGATGCGCTGGTGAGTGTGTTGGGGCAGAACATACTGTTGTACACGGCCAATGCCGATGTGGTGCATGACGGCGCAGTGGTGGGGCGTATCAGTGTGCGTGGCAGTTTTGCGGTTTACGTACAGTTTTTCATGGAGGTACTGTTCGCCATTGGCCTGTGCCTGGCGCTGGTTGGTTTGATGGGTGCGCGTTTGTCCCGCCGGTTTGAGCGTGACATTGTTCAGCCGCTGGACAGTCTGGCCCGCCTCACCCGTACTGCCCGTATCAACCGCACCTTTTCTTTGCGCGCACCATCGGCACAAGTGCTGGAGATCCATGCCCTGAGCGAAGACTTCAATGCATTGCTGGACGAGATCCATGGGCATGAACTGGAGTTGCTCAAGCGGCAAAACAAGCTCCAGGCGGCTAACGAAGTGCTATCGCACCAAGCGTTTCATGACAGTTTGACGGGCTTGCCCAACCGGGCGCATTTTTTGGGTCGACTGGCCAATGCGATGGACGCCAGTGGGCCCGGTGGTACGCGTTTGGCTGTCATTTACATTGATTGCGACCATTTCAAAGAAATCAACGATACCCTGGGTCATGCCGCAGGCGATGAGGTTTTGGTGGAGTTTGCCCGCCGTCTTCGCCTTCATTTGCGCGAAGGTGATGCGGTAGCTCGGCTGGGCGGTGATGAGTTTGCCGTGATGCTGACCCCTTTGCGCAGCATCGACGATGCCAAGCACATTGCAGCCAAAGTGACCGAAGCCATGGCCGTACCCATACCCACGCAAACTGCGGGTGTGGTGCATACCAGTGCTACGCTGGGGGTAGCGGTGTTTCCTGACCATGGACAATCGTTAGACGGTCTTTTACGCTGTGCCGATGCCGTGATGTACCGTGCAAAAAGGCTGAAGCGAGGTATTTACGCGGTGGCTGATGAGGGCGATGTGTTCGCCTCTCAGGCGGTCACTGCTACTTGAAAGTGGTTATGCAATTTAGGCGATTTCCCCCTTTTCTTTTGCTGCTGAAATCGGCTGTAGCAGGCGTTTTGCTTAGCGCTGCCCTGTGCGGCTGCCAGACTGCGCCTGTAGCAGTCCCTTCTGTTGCGGTTGTGCGGCCTGCGACCTTCAATGCCGCGCAAGTCGCCGCGTTGAAAGACATGGGTTTTACCCAAAATACAGAGGACAGCCAGGATTGGGCGTTGGATTTCTCTGACAGCAAGCTTTTGTTCAACACCGCCGATGACACCCTGAATGCAACAGGGCGTGTTTTCGTCACGGATATTGCCAAAGGACTTGTCAAAATTGGTATCAACCAGGTGCGGGTAGAGGGGCATACCGACAGCGAAGGTGGGCAGGCTTTGAACCAGGCGCTCTCATTGCGCAGGGCTGAGCATGTCGCGCGTCAACTGGTTCAAAACGGTTTTGTGGATGGCGGCGTGGCACGCACTGGTTTTGGGCTGTCCAAACCCATCGCCAGCAATGCTACCGTGGAAGGCCGTGCCCAGAATCGTCGTGTGACTCTGATCGTGATGGCCGAGTAAATCACCGACAATCCCCGTATGAACTGGTTAAACGATGTGAAGTGGGACGCGCAAGGCCTGGTGCCTGTGATTGCGCAAGAGCAGAGCAGTGGCGATGTGCTGATGTTCGCCTGGATGAACCGCGAAGCGCTGCAAAAAACCGCCGAGCTGGGCCGGGCGGTGTACTTCAGCCGTTCTCGCAAGCGGCTGTGGTTCAAAGGTGAAGAGTCTGGCCATGTGCAAACGGTGCATGACATGCGCATGGACTGCGATAACGATGTGATCTTGCTCAAGGTCACGCAAACCGGCCACGAGCCGGGGATCGCTTGCCATACGGGGCGTCACAGCTGCTTTTTTCAGAAATATGAACACGATACCCAAGGCGGCACATGGAAATCGGTTGAGCCGGTCTTGAAAGACCCCGAATCCATCTACAAATAATCCCAATGACTTCTAATGATTCCCTGGCCCGCCTGAGTGCGGTGATTGAAAGCCGTAAAGCTGCCAACGGTGGCGATCCTGACACCAGCTATGTGGCTCGCCTGCTGCACAAAGGCTCCGATGCCTTCCTGAAAAAAGTCGGTGAAGAAGCCACTGAAGTGGTGTTGGCGGCCAAAGATGCGGACTATGGCGGTGACCCTCAAAAAATCGTGAATGAAGTGGCCGATTTGTGGTTCCACACCCTCATCACGCTGGCCCACTACAACCTCACGCCAGCCCAAGTGATTGCCGAGCTGGAACGCCGCGAAGGCACCAGCGGCATCGAAGAAAAGGCCTTGCGCAAGGTGCTCGCGCGCGAACAGTTGGAAGCAACGTCTAACGCAGGAGCATCCGCATGAACGATGTCATTGATGTCCAAGCCGTCAACCGCGATAAGGCCCAAAGCCTGAAGACAGTCGGTTGGATCAGCTATTTTCTGCACTTGCTGGTGGCTGTTGCTGCTGTGTTGCCTGGTGCCCAAATGGGGGCGGGCCTGCTGTTGATCGCCTTGGCGATAGATCTGGTCAAAAAAGGTGAGGCTCAGGGCACTTGGCAGGCCAGCCATTTCTCTTGGCGCATCCGCTCAGTGCTTTGGGCCGGTTTGTTGTATGTGCTGACGGCGCCGTTGTGGCTGCTGTTTTTCGCACCTGGTTGGATTGCCTGGGGCATCATTTCAATCTGGTTCCTGTACCGCATTGTCAAAGGGATGGTGGCAATGAATGCCAGTGAGCCCGTTGGAGAATCGGTATGAGTGTCTTGCACTCCCCTGCTCAGCCCCCCGTGCACGCACCAGAGAACTGCATTTTTTGCAAAATCATTGCGGGCAAAATACCGTCACGCAAGGTGTTTGAGGACGACGACGTGTTCGCTTTCCACGATATCAATCCTTGGGCACCTGTCCATTTTTTGCTGATTCCCAAGTTGCATATCCCGTCGATGGCACACCTTGCGCCAGAACACGAAGCATTGATCGGCAAAATGATGGTGTTGGCGCCCAAGTTGGCGCTGCAAGAAGGCTGCAAGCCTTACCCTGAAGGCGGCTACCGCATTGTTACCAACACGGGTGCCGAGGGCGGGCAGGAAGTTCACCATTTGCATTTTCACGTGATGGGTGGCCCGCGCCCTTGGTTGCGTGGCTAGAACACCGGTTGCGCAGTTTTTATTCTGCGCACCTTAGAATCTCAAATTCCTCAGGAGTATTGTTTATATGGGTTCCTTTTCTATCTGGCACTGGTTGATCGTGCTGTTGATCGTGGTGATGGTCTTTGGCACCAAAAAGCTCAAGAACATGGGTTCTGATTTGGGTGGTGCCGTCAAAGGCTTTAAAGATGGCATGAAAGACGGATCGGTTTCCGATGACGCCGCTGCTGCTGCTGCTGCGCCCGGTCAGGTCGCAAATGCCGCTGCTACAGCACAAAAAACCACGATTGACGTTGAAGCCAAGACCAAGTCTTGATGCCAAAATCTTGACACGTCTTATCAATGATTGATCTCGGCATCTCCAAGATGGCGCTTATCGGTGCCGTGGCGCTGATCGTCATCGGCCCCGAAAAGTTGCCCCGCGTTGCCCGTACTGTGGGCACTTTGCTAGGCAAGGCGCAGCGCTATGTGGCCGATGTGAAGGCAGAAGTCAGCCGCTCGATGGAGTTGGACGAACTCAAAAAAATGAAGGACACCGTGGAAAGTGCAGCACGTGACGTGCAAAACACCATCCACACCAGTGCCAGTGATTTTGAAAAGCAGTGGTCAGATGCCACCGGGGATACGCCCGCTCTGACTTCAGCACATTCTGATTTAATGGGCAACGACGCGTACACCGTCTATCCCGAATACAAGCGCCCTCAAAAGCACTGGCGCGTCAAGACCGGCGTGATGCCGCAGTGGTACAAAGCCCGTGCCGGTGTGCGCACCAAAGCCTTGTCTGGTGCCGCCCGCGTCGCGCGCTACCGCCCTCAAAAAACCGTTTGACCAGAGCCTGCGGCGTGCAAGCGCTGCCTTTTTGCATTCTATGAGTGACTCTCCCCCACCTAAGAACGCCGACGATGAATTGGCCGGCAGCGAACAGCCGTTCGTCCAGCATTTGGTGGAGTTACGCGACCGCCTCATCAAGGCTGCTTTGGCCATCGGTATCGCAGCGGCTTGTCTGGCGCTGTTTCCTGGCCCGTCTGCGCTGTACGACATTCTTGCTGCGCCGCTGATCGCCCACCTGCCCAAGGGCGCTACGCTGATCGCTACCAACGTGATCTCGCCGTTCGTCGTGCCCTTGAAAATCATGTTCATGGCCGCCTTCATGATCGCGTTGCCCATCGTGCTTTACCAGGTTTGGGCCTTTGTCGCACCCGGCCTGTATTCACATGAAAAGAAGCTGGTATTGCCTTTGGTGATTTCCAGCACGCTGCTGTTTTTTGCGGGCGTCGCGTTCTCGTACTACTTTGTGTTTGGTCAGGTGTTCAGTTTTATCCAGAGCTTTGCACCCAAGTCGATCACGGCGGCGCCTGACATCGAAGAGTATTTGAGCTTTGTGATCGGCATGTTCCTGGCCTTCGGCTTGGCTTTTGAAGTGCCTGTTGCAGTCATTCTGGTGGTGCGCATGGGCTTGGTCAGCGTGGCCCAATTGCGTGAATACCGGGGTTACTTCTGGGTCGCTGCCGCTGTAGGTACAGCCCTGGTTACACCACCGGATGCCGGTTCGATGATTATCTTGCTGATGGTCGTGGGGAGTCTGTATGAGGTCGGTATCCTGGCAGCTCAAATGTTCTTGAAGCACACCAAGGCACCTGAAGAGGCCAGCGAAGCCACGAATCCGTGAGTGATTCGGGGGGCTGAGACTCTCAATTTGCCAGACACGCAGTGCAGGCTTGGCCTGTACTGCGTGTCTGGCTTGTTTTTTTGAAGCGGGAAGAAGCCTGTGTTTAATGGCATGCCCACTTTTGCGGGCATGCCCAGGCCTACCTCCATTAAGCGTTTGCTGCTGCCAACGCCGCGTTGAACGTACCGCTAGGCCGCATTACCGCTTCCGTCTTCACGGGGTCGGCCTTGTAGTAGCCACCGATGTCCACAGCTTTGCCCTGTTCCGCCTTGAGTTCAGCCACGATCTTCACTTCGTTGTCTGCCAGCGATTTGGCCAGTGGTGTGAAGTGCGCTTGCAGTGCTGCGTCTTCTGTTTGTGCTGCCAAAGCCTGCGCCCAGTACATGGCCAAGTAGAAGTGGCTGCCACGGTTGTCGAGGTCACCGGTGCGGGTTGAAGGGCCTTTGCCGTTGTCCAGCAGCAAGCCGGTGGCATCGTCCAGGGTTTTGGCCAGGATTTTGGCTTTGTTGTTGCCTGTCTTGATGCCCAGGTCTTCCAACGAAACGGCCAGTGCCAAAAACTCACCGAGTGAATCCCAGCGCAGGTGGTTTTCTTCCACCAGTTGCTTGACATGCTTCGGTGCGGAGCCGCCTGCACCGGTCTCGAACATCGCGCCACCGGCCATCAGCGGCACGATGGAGAGCATCTTGGCGCTGGTGCCCAGTTCCATGATGGGGAACAGGTCGGTCAAATAATCGCGCAGGATGTTGCCGGTGACGGAGATGGTGTCCTTGCCACGAATCACGCGCTCCAGCGTGTAGCGCATGGCACGCACTTGCGACATGATCTGGATGTCCAGGCCCGTCAAGTCGTACTCTGCCAGGTAGGTATTGACTTTTTTGATGAGTTCAGCTTCGTGGGGGCGGTATTCGTCGAGCCAGAAAATCGCGGGCATACCGGACAAGCGAGCGCGGTTCACTGCCAGCTTGACCCAATCGCGAATGGGTGCATCTTTGACTTGGCACATGCGCCAGATGTCCCCTGCTTCGACGTTTTGTTCAAGCAGCACTTCACCGGTGGCGATGTCCACAATGCGGGCCACGCCTTCGGTCGGCACCTCAAAGGTCTTGTCGTGCGAGCCGTACTCTTCTGCTTTTTGTGCCATCAGGCCCACGTTGGGCACGGTGCCCATGGTGGCGGGGTTGAAAGCACCGTTGGTCTTGCAGAAGTTAATCATCTCCTGGTAGATACGGGCAAAGGTGCTTTCGGGCATCACGGCCTTGGTGTCCTTCGGACGGCCATCGGGGCCCCACATCTTGCCGCCCTGGCGAATCATGGCGGGCATGGACGCATCGACGATCACGTCGTTCGGCGCGTGCAGGTTGGTGATGCCTTTGGCAGAGTCCACCATGGCGAGTTCAGGGCGGTGCTCATGGCAGGCATGCAGGTCGTTGATGATCTCTTCGCGCTTGGAGCTGGGCAGGGTGGCGATTTTTTCGTAAACGCTGGAAAGCCCGTTGTTGACGTTCACGCCCAGTTCGTCAAACAGCTTGGCGTGTTTCTCAAAAGCGTCTTTGTAAAACACTTTTACCGCGTGCCCAAAGACGATGGGGTGCGATACCTTCATCATCGTGGCCTTGACGTGCAGCGAGAACATCACGCGCGTTTGGCGTGCGTCTTCCATTTCATCTTCGTAGAACTTGCACAGCGCTTTCTTGCTCATGAACATGCTGTCGATGATTTCGGATTCCAGCAACGCAACCTTCTTTTTCAGCAAAATCGTTTCGCCACTCTTGGTGACCAAATCCATCTTGACATCGCGGGCCTTGTCCAGCGTCAGGCATTTTTCGCTGGCGTAAAAATCGCCACCATGCATGTGCGACACGTGGGTGCGCGAAGCAGGGCTCCACTTGCTCATCGAATGGGGTTTTTTGCGGGCATTGCGCTTGACGGCTGCTGGCGCACGGCGGTCCGAGTTGCCTTCGCGTAGCACGGGGTTGACTGCACTGCCCAAAGCTTTGGAATATTTCGCCAACGTCGCCTTGTCCTGCTCTGTCTTTGCATCTTCAGGAAAGTTGGGGATGTTGTAGCCTTGGCCCTGCAGTTCGCGGATCGCTGCCACAAGTTGGGGCACGGATGCACTGATATTGGGCAATTTAATGATGTTGGTGTCAGGGAACTGCGTTAGACGCCCCAATTCGGCTAAGTTGTCCGGCACCTGCTGTGCTGGCGTCAGGCATTCCGGGAATTCAGCCAAGATACGTGCGGCAACCGACACGTCACTGGTCACAATGTCGATGCCTGCGGGCGCTGCGAACGTCCGAATGATGGGCAGCAGCGAACAGGTAGCCAGCAGAGGCGCTTCGTCCGTGAGTGTGTAGATGATTTTTGATTTTTCGACAGCCATTGTTGATCCTCTTGTGCCTGTAGCAGCAGTTGTAGCCATTGTGTGTGCCGCTCTGTGCGGTGGAAACGGGGTCGCTTGCGCAGCCCCAGCTTGGAGTGAAGCGTTGGGTATTTTAGGCGTTCGCCCCTAAACCCAATGAAGTGACGCTACACAGGCAAGCAGCAAGTGGGCCAGCTTGGTGCCCACTACACTCCAGCTTCCTTCTTTTTCCTCCACTTTCCCCTTAATTTCCCGATCTTGCAGCCCATGGACTTCTTTACCCTGCTGGCATTTGTTGCCTTTGGCGCGTACCAGCTCAAAACGCGAGAGCAAAAACAGCGCGTGGCTTTGTTGGGGGCGCTCTTGAGCCAATACCAGATTGAAAAACTGATGGAAAGCTTGACCCAAGGCTATTTGCGTGCCTTGGGCGAGGTGGAACCTGTACGCCAAGCGCAAGTGTGGAATTTGCTGACCACGTCAGAG
Source organism: Betaproteobacteria bacterium (assembly GCA_025356445.1). Taxonomy (GTDB): domain Bacteria; phylum Pseudomonadota; class Gammaproteobacteria; order Burkholderiales; family Burkholderiaceae_C; genus Defluviibacillus. The sequence goes on from JANXSZ010000024.1 coordinate 105,976, forward strand.
CTTGCCCTGTGCGAACAACTCAACCGCTTCGTCATTGAGTGTGACAAGGTTGAGGAAAGCCAAGCACGGATAAGCCGATTTGCCCTGGCCTTCCCCTACGCCGACAAACTGTTCCCCGCTGCCACGTTTGACCTGCGTAAAGCCATGCGCATCCATGCGCAAGGCATTGTCCAAGCGGTTGAAAACAGCCTCAACCAAAGCCCCAAGAACAAAGCCTACACCCTGTCCGCTGAGCTGTTTTTGATGCAGCACACCTGTCATTGGTTTTGCCGCTCGAAAACCGTGGCCTCAGCCCGGTTGCTTGCGCGCCACCAAACCGCCTATGCCCAAGTGCTGGCTGCGGTAGCCCCGGAGACGCGTCGTGCCTATGCTGCGTTGGTTGCGGGCTAGGTCCGGGACAGGCCGGTCTTCTACAATCACGCCCTTTTTTGATTTGTCTTTGCGCCATGCCCACACCCATCACCGTCAACGACACCCTGCTCGCTTACATCGACCCGCTAACCCCTGAAGAGCACGCCGCCCTGGAGCGCAGCATTCTGGCCGAGGGCTGCCGCGATGCGCTGGTGTTGTGGGGTGATGTGCTGGTGGACGGACACAACCGCTACGGTATTTGCACCCAGCACGGCATCCCTTACAACACAGTGCAAAACACCGCCTTCAACTCCTTCGACGACGTGTACTTGTGGATGATCGACCAGCACCTCGGGCGGCGCAGCGTGTCCGACTACCAGCGTGGCGTGCTGGCTCTGCGTAAAAAAGACATTCTGGCCGGGCTTGGGCAGCCTGTGCCGAGCGCGACCTCAGCGCCAGAAGACACTTCACCGCCTTGGGATGAGGCGGTGTCAACACCCGTGGTCAGCCCTGCGCCATCGGCTACCCAAGCGCAGCCCACCCGTGAAGCCCTGGCCAAATCGGCACGCCTGAGCAACGCGACCTTCAGCCTGATCGAGAAAATCCAGAAAACCGCGGCACCTGAACTCGTGGCTGCCGTGAAGTCCGGCACCATTTCCATTAACACCGCCGCCACTGTTGCCTCATTGCCTGAAACCGAGCAGGTCGCGGCTGCTGCAGGTGGCAAAAAAGAGCTGCAACAGGCGGCACGCCAAGTCCGCGCCGCCAAGGCTGTTGAGCGCACCGATCCGGAAACACCTGAGGGGGTGATTGCCCGCCTGAAGCAAACCATTGCGGAGTTGACTTCAGAAAACATAGCGCTTAAAGCTCGACTGGCAAGCGCTAGTATCTGATTTGATCTAGAAGGTTACCCCCCTTAAACCGGAAACGACCCTGGCAGCAAAATCGACTTGTCCACGGTGAGCAGCTGCGTGTGGCCGCAAAAGGCCATCGAGATGTCCAGCTCTTTGTGGATGATTTCCAGTGCCTTCGTCACCCCCGCTTCGCCCATTGCGCCCAGCCCGTACAGCATCGCACGGCCAATGTAGGTGCCCTTGGCACCCAGCGCGATGGCTTTGAGCACGTCTTGCCCTGAGCGAATGCCGCTGTCCAGATGCACCTCGATTTGCGAGCCTACCGCCGCCACGATGGAGGGCAGGGCACGGATGGACGATTCCGCGCCGTCCAGTTGCCGTCCGCCGTGGTTGCTGACGATGACTGCATCGGCCCCCGAAGCCACCGCAAGCTTGGCGTCTTCCGCGTCGATGATGCCTTTGATGATGAGCTTGCCTGCCCAGCGTTTTTTGATCCATTCCACATCGGCCCAGGAAAGGCGCGGATCAAACTGCTTGGCCGTCCATTCGCTCAAACTACCCATGTTTTCTACGCCCTTCACATGGCCCACGATGTTGCCAAAGCCGTGGCGTTTCGTGCCCAGCATGCCCAGACACCAACGGGGCTTGGTCATCATGTTGAGGATGTTGGGGACGGTCAGCTTGGGGGGGGCTGAGAGGCCATTTTTCAGGTCTTTATGGCGCTGGCCCAGCACCTGCAAATCCAGCGTCAGCACCAGTGCGGAGCAGTTCGCGGCCTTGGCACGGTCAATCAGGCGTTCGATGAAGTCCCGATCGCGCATCACATAGAGCTGGAACCAGAACGGATGGCGATCCGTGGCAGCGGCAATGTCTTCGATCGAGCAAATGCTCATCGTCGAGAGCGTGAACGGCACGCCGAACTTTTTGGCCGCACGCGCTGCCAAAATCTCACCATCAGCGTGCTGCATCCCGGTCAACCCGGTGGGTGCAATGGCGACCGGCATCGCGACGGGCTGGCCGATCATCTCGCTGGCGGTGCTGCGGCCTTCCATGTTGACGGCCACGCGCTGGCGGAATTTGATGGGTGCGAAATCGGTGGTGTTGGCGCGGTAGGTGCTCTCGGTCCAGCTGCCTGAATCGGCATAGTCGTAGAACATGCGCGGCACGCGTTGCTCGGCAAGGATGCGCAGGTCTTCGATGTTGGTGATAACTTGGGGCACAGGGCGGGTCTCCGGGGTGAAAAGGAAGGGGAAAAGGTCACGGGCTTGTTGCAGTGATTGTGCGGTGACCACGTTCGTTCCAGGCTTGAAATGTTGTTTCCGGGCTTGAAATATTCCCTCACCTGACCTCACTTCACCCCAGCTCCGCGTACCTCAATCCGCACCTCGTCCAGCACCACGCCTTGTGCGCTGGTCAAGCGAATGACATGCTTGCCCGGCCACGGCAGCCATTGGGCCTGCGGCCCCTGCGCCATCACTTTGCCATCCACCAACCAGCGGCTGGTGGCTTGCGCGCCAATGCTAGCGAATTGCACCCGTTGGCGCGTAGGGGGAATGTCCGGGTCCAGCGCCAAAATCGTGCCGGGGGAGGGTGATGTAATGTGACTGTCCTCTAATTTATAAGATTTTTCGGCTTTGGTGCTTACTGGGTATGCTATGGCAGCTACTGAATTTATAGCAATCTGATGTTGTTCCGTTCCCGCCAAAAACCACTCTGTGCGGCTGGCCTCGGTCTGGTTTTCAAAATGCGTGGGTGAGGCCGTCAGCCCGGCGGGTGGGATGGGGGCCACGCTGGGGGTTTTGTTGTGCAGGTGCTGCATCACCGCTGCCCACACCGGGGCCGCGCCGGTGGTGCCGCTCACGTCGTGCATGGCCGCACCGCTGGCGTTGCCCACCCACACGCCCACGGTGTAGCGCTGCGAGTAGCCCACGGCCCAGTTGTCGCGCATGTCTTTGCTGGTGCCGGTTTTCACCGCCGTCCAAAACCGGGTGGCCAGCACGCTGTCTGTGCCAAAGGTGCGGGCACGGGCGTTGGTGTCTGAGAGGATGTCGCTGACGATGAAGGCGGCGCGGGGGTCAAGGGCCAGCGTGAATTTGGAGGAGGCAGTGGGGTTTTGGTAAACAACCGGGCTGTACCGACCACCATTGCTCAAAGTACGGTATGCATTTGATAGCGCCAACAAGGTCACTTCGGGACTGCCCAGAGCGAGGCTGTAGCCGAAGTAATCACCCGTTTCCTTCAGCGGCAAACCCACCGCCCGCAGTTGCCGGTGCAGCGCATCTGGCGTCACCAGCACCAACGTGCGCACGGCGGGCACGTTGAGTGAAGCGGCCAGTGCGGTGCGTACCGATACCCAGCCTTTGAACTGGTGGTCGTAGTTCTGCGGAATGTAGAGGCCACTGGCCGTGGGGATTTGGGTGGCAGCGTCGTTCAGCAGCGATGCTGCCGTCAATCGCTGCTCGGCAATCGCCTGGGCATAGAGAAACGGTTTGAGCGTGGAACCCGCTTGACGCGGCGCGGTGACGGTATCCACCTGCGCGGCTTGGCTCAGCGTGCCCGACGAACCGACCCAGGCCAGCACCTCGCCGCTGGCGTTGTCCAGCACCAGCACGGCCCCGTCTCCTACGTTGCGGCCTTTGAGTTCGCGCAGCTGGCGTTGCAGCGTTTGCAGGGCGAAGCGCTGGAGCGGTGCGCTTAATGTTGAGGATAAGGTCGTGGCGTTCACCCCGTCACGCCCCTTCGCCTCCCGCACCAGCTTGCGAGCCAGATGCGGTGCGATGCCCTCGTCCGTCGCAAAGGCTTTGCGTTGCAGCGCCACCGTGGCGAACAAGTCCAGCCCGGTGCAGTCCACGGGCGTTTGTGGTGCCTGTGATGCCAGCGGTGAAGAGGTTACAGCGATGGCTTTTTCTACCGCGCAAGCCCGCTGCACCACCTGTGCGACCTTGGAATTCGGGGCACGCACCAGTGCTGCCGCCACAGCGGCTTCGCGCGCGTCCAGCCCCAGTGCCGCTTTGTTGAACAGCGTACGGCTCAACGCGTCGATGCCCACCAACTCGCCGCGAAACGGTAGCAGGTTCAGGTACGTCTCCAGAATCTGGTCTTTGCGCCAGCGCCGCTCCAGCACCTGCGCCGCCACTGTTTGCCCCAGCTTTTGCGCGACACTGCGCCCGCCCGAACCGGCCCGCCAGTCGCCATCAAGCAAACCTGCCAACTGCATCGTGATGGTGGATGCACCCCGCGTGCGCCGGTTCCATAAATTTCCCCAGGCCGCTGCGCTCGCCGCCTGCCAGTCCACACCGCTGTGGTCGTAAAAGCGTTTGTCTTCGCTCAGCACCAGGGCTGTGCGCAGCGCAGGCGAAACGTCTTCCAGCACCACCCACTGCCCGCGCCGCACAGTGGTATCAGCGCGCAGGCGGTGGAGGGTTCCACCATTGCGGTCGAGGATGACGGTGTCAGAGGGGCGGAAGTCGGCTTTGACTTCGGCGAAGCTGGGCAGGGCGAGGGCAGCGCTGGGAGCTAAGGCCGTCACCGCCACCACCAAGTTACCGTTACCACCTGCAGCAGCGCCCACCCGTGTCGGGCCAGTTTCAGGCTGCTGGCATCCAGCACAATTTCATCCTTTTCATCCTTTTCATCCTTTCTTTCAGCCTGTAAAAATGTTATTTCGGCTACCCAGCGCGCAATGCCACCTTTGTTCATTGTGACGCACCCGTCGCTACGGTGGTGCTGGGTCAAAACCCATCGGGCTACACCGTCAATGTGTCCGACCTGCCCAGGTCGCCCTGCTGCTGACCGACAACGAAACGACCGAGCAAATAGCTGCCTTGACAAGGGTAGATGCTGGTAGCTATCATGTCAGCTATCCATTTCAAGGGGTTTTCTCATGCAACAAACCGCCAAAATTTTTGCTACAGGCCGTAGCCAAGCCGTTCGCTTGCCTTTGGAATTCCGCTTCAAAGAGGCTGAAGTTTTCATCCGCCGTGACCCCGCTTCGGGGGATGTGGTGCTGTCACGCAAGCCTACGGATTGGCAAGGTCTTTTAGATGTTGTAGCGCTCAATAAAGATGATGATTTTTTGATTGAACGTAACCAAACACAACCTCACCGTGATCCTTTTGAGGATTGGGAAGAATGAGTTTGCGCTACTTGTTGGATACCAACATCGTCAGTCACATCATGCAAGGGCGGGACATCACGTTGCTGCACAAGCTCTCCACCGTGTCTGTTGGCAGTGTGGGAATCTCCAGCGTGACGTTGGCTGAATTGGAATATGGCTGGCACCGCAAGGGTAAACCTGAGCGCTTGAAGCATTCACTGATTCAGGTGCTGTTGCGTGTCGATGTTTTGCCGTGGGATGACACGGTGGCACGATGCTTTGGTGAACTGCGCTCAGCCTGGGAGGCCAAAGGCATCAGTTTGGACGCACTCGACATGATGATTGCCGCCCACGCGGTAGCCGTGGGCGCAACCTTGGTTAGCCGAGACAAGGCTTTTGGGCAGGTGCCGGATCGGTTGGCTGTGGAGGTTTGGTAGAACGCATAGCTCGCTATTTCCCATCCACCCGCGCCTCCACCTTCACCCGCGCATTCGGCCATTCCCCAAACATCTCCGGTGCGTACATGGCCTCTGCCCGTGATGGGGGCAGCGCGAAGTCTCCCACGTTGTTCAGCCGCACGGTGTAGTCCATTTTCACCACGCCTTTCGGCAGGTACTCGTAATAGCTGCGCAAGGACTCGAAGCTGCGTTCTTCAAACGCGGGCCAACCGCCACCGCTCTTCTTTTCGCCTGCAGTGGCTATTGCGGAGTCCCGGCCCAGGCCGCTGCCCAGGATGGTGGCACCGCCGGGGATGGGGTCGGTGATGGCGACCCAGGTCATGTCGGCGCTGGCGTTGACTTCCAGGGTGATGCGCAGCACGTCACCCCGGGTGTATTTGCCGGGTACAGCCTGCTCCACGGGAGTGATGGTTTTCTTGATTTGGTAGCCTGCGCTGACCGGAGCTTTGAGCGCGATGGCGGCGACCGATTGCAGGGTGAGCCAGGGTTTGCCGATGCCTTGCTGGCTGACGGTCAGCTTGTCTTTGACACCCTCTTTACCCGCGTCTTTGGCCCAGGGCAGGAAGACTGTGTTGCTGCGTTCAGGGCGCGACCAGTCCACCAGGGCGCTTTGCGCACCCAAGCTCGCTTTGGTGAAGCCCGCTACCGGCGTGGCCTCGAACTTGGCACTGAATTTTTCCAGTGCCAACCCGCCCCACAGGTTCGCAGTGGTCGTGCTCCACGCACCGCGTTGCTGGCGGGCGATGAAGCCGTTGGCGAGGCGGGGGAGGTCGTCTTTCCAGGCGGGGTCGTCCATCACGGCGAGCAGCAGGCGGGCGGTGTTCACGTCGCCACCCACCATCAGCCACCACCAGTAATCGTCTTGCTCGGTGCTGAAAATCAGCTTGGTGCCTTGGGTGCTGAGGCGGGCTTTGAGGATGTTGGTCGCCTCGGCGATGCGCGTCTCACGCTGGGGCACGTCGCTCACGCGGCGCAGGATGTTCAGCCAGTCGATCACGGCGCTGGTGGGCCACTGGTTGGGGGCGAGGGTGATGCTGGCGAGCATCCGCCCTTGGGCTTTGCCGTAGCGCGAGAGGGCTTCCAGGGCGGCGAGTTTGCGCACGTCCATATCCTTGCGCGGACTCCAGAACTCGCGCTGGATGCGGCCTTCCACAAAGGCGATCAAGCCGCGTTCCATCGGTGCGTGCACCTCGTCAGACAGCGCAAACAGCGGGTTGACGCTGGCGGCCTCATGGGTGGTGGCCAGCAGGTAGGCGGTCAGGGTGTCGCTGCCCCGGTTGGCTTCACCATCGCGCGGTGGGAAGTAGTTGGCGAGGCCGTCGCTGTCCAGGTAGGTGGGGATTTGGGCCGCTACGTTTTGCCAGAGTTTGCCGTCGCGCAGGCCCACGGCTTTGCTGGTTTTTTGCTCCAGGCAGGCGAACGGGTAGTTGACGAACCAGTCGCGCACGCCGGGCAGACCTTCGGCCAATTTGGGTTGCAGCGACAGGCGTAGCCCGCCCCGGCCAGGGATGGCATCCGCAGGTGGGGCTACGTCGAGGCTGAAATTATTTTCACCATTTCCTCCAAGCTGAACCAGCGTGGCCTGCTGCACCGTCAAGGGGATGGCGGGGATGATGCGCTGACGGGCTTTGAGGGCATCGCGTGCTGCCGTGGCTGGGTTGGTTCCCGCTGTCACGTCTTTGGCTTCAATTTCCCACAGGATGGCCTCGGCGCGGGTCTGCGCGAGTTGGGCGGGTGCGGTGGCGTTCCACACCACTTCTTTAGCCTCTCCAGCAGGTATATCAATGGTTTGTTGCTCTATATTCAATAGCGTTGCTTTGGGCGTGACCAGCACTTTCATCGCCTGCTTGGTGGTGTTGCGCAGCGTGAACTGGGCACGGAACTGGTCGTCCTCACGCACCAGTGGCGGCAGGCCGCTGATGATTTGCAGGTCTTGCGTGGTGGTGATGCGGGTCTGGCCGGTGCCAAACAGGCGGGTGCCGCTGTCCGCGATGGCGACGATGTTGAAGGTGGTCAGCGCGTCGTTCAACGGCACGGTCAGCGTGGCTTGGCCGTTGGCGTCGAGTACCACTTTGGGGTTCCACAGCAGCAGCGTATCGAGCAATTCTCGTGTGCTGCTGCGCCCGCCGCCACCGCCCGCAGGCACGGCTTTGCGGCCATAGTGGCGGCGACCGATGATTTCCATTTGCGCGGTCGATGTTTCCACGCCCCAGGCACGGCGCTGCAACATCGCGTCAAGCAGGTTCCAACTGCGGTTGGGCATCAGCTCCAACAGGGCTTGATCGACAGCGGCCACGGCCACTTCGGCATTGGCCGCAGGCTGGCCGTTGGGTAGCTTGGCGCTGACAGTGATTTTGGCGGTGCCGAGCACCGGATAGCTCGCTTTGTCGGCCACCACTTTCACGTCCAGCTGGTGGGCTTGGGTGCCCACGCGGATCTCAGCCACACCGAGGCGGAAGGCGGGCTTGCTCAAATCGACGAGGGCGGTGGGGGCCACGTATTCGCGGCCCTCGAACCAAAACGCTGTCCACCATTCACGCGGTGCTTTGTAGCCCCAGGTGAACAGGCTGTACCAAGGCACTTCGCGCAAACGGCCCCGCAGCGCCAGCACGCTCACGTACACATTCGGCCCCCACTCGGGTTTGATCTTGAGGCTGACGGTGGGGTCTTGGCCGTTCAGTTGCACCACTTGCGTCTCGATGATGCCTTCGCGCTCCACGGTGACCAAGGCGGTGGCGAAGCGAAAGGGCATGCGCACCTGGAACTTGGCCGTCTCACCGGCTTGGTAGCTTTTCTTTTCGGGCAGCAGGTCGATGCGGTCGGTGTTGTCGCCACCGAACCAGAGTTCGCCTTGTTTTGTCACCCACACGGTGCTGGCGGCTTGCGTGGTGTTGCCGTCCTTGTCTTTGGCGGTGACGATCAGCTCCACTTCCCCTGGCTCGCCCAGTTTGGCCTCGCACAGCAGCAGGCCACGGCTGTCGCTTTTGCCGGTGCAGACGCTGCCTAAATCTTGGGTCTCGGTCTTGTTGTCGTAAGCGTAGAAGCCGCCCACCATGCGTTTGCGGCTGGTGGTGGTGATGCGGACCACGGCCTTGACCTCCAGCGCCACATCGGCCTGCGGCTGGCCGCTCAAGTCCAGCGCCAGGGCCTGGAATTTGACTTGGTTTTTCACCGACACCCAGCTCTCCGTTTTGAGGCCCGCCACCACGCCCGCAGGCCACAGCGCGTTCACGCTGCGCAGGGTTTGCACCTCGCCGTTCGGGTCGGCGTAGGTGGCTTCCAGCAGCAGCTCTTGGGGGCGTTTGCTGGTGGGGATGTTGGCGATGCTGACTTTGCCCGCGCCATCTTTGTCGAGTGTTACTGGCAGTTTGTCGGCGACGACGCGCTGGTCTTGGTGGGCAGCGGTTTCTTCTTCACCGTCGCTGGTCGATGCCGTCTTGCCACGGGGCGGGTTGAAGCTGAAGTCATCGTGATCGGGGAAATTCATCGCTCGGTCGCGCACCAGGGCAGACACGCGCACCGGCAGGCGGGTGGCAGGACCACCGGCGACATAATTGACCTGCACGCTGGCGGGCACGGTTTTGGCATTGATCAAGACTTTCTTATCGCTGGGGAACACCGGGGTGACGCGGCCTTCCAGCACGGGCAGGCGGAATTCTTCGATGCGGAATTCGCCGGTGCTGTAGCTGGCTTCAGGATTGTTTGGTGTTTTGCCCTTCAGTTCCAGCGCGTAAACGCCCAGCTTGGCCGCTACAGGCACTTGAAAGCTGCTTTCTGCACTGCGTCCACCCGTGGCGGTTTTGTGCCACGCGAGGGGCTGGGTGAAGCTTTGCCCACTGCCCACATGGGTGATGACCAGGGTGTCAGGGCTGCTGGCAGGCAGACCAAAGCCTTGCCGTGTCTCGCTGCGCAGGTAGTGCTTCATCGACACGGTTTCACCAGCGCGCAGCAGGGTGCGGTCGAACACGGTGTGCGCCCGGTTGTCGGGTTGCGCCTCGCGGCTGGTGGGCAGGTTGAAGCGCCAAGGCTCGATGCCCCGGTTCCAGTCGCTCCAGGTGAAGGCCATATCGTCTTCAGTGGCGGCGCTGTTGCCACTACCGGTTTTGGCGCGAGCGCTGACGAAATAGGCGCTGTTGTAGTCGTTGCCTCGGCATTGAGGTGCATCAGGCGCCAGACCATCGAGCATCACCACGCCTTGCGCATTGGTGCTGCCGCTCATCAGCGCTTTGCCATTGCAGTCCGACACCTGCACGCGGGCATTGGCGACGGGTTGGCCTTTGTCCAGTGTCGTCACCCAGGCGGCGGCGTTGTCGCGGCCCAGTTTGAAGTGAATGCCCAGGTTGGTGACAAGGGCTGAGGTGCGCACGTACATCGTCCGCTCTTTGCCATAGCGCTCGTCCAGCAGCGAAGCGCCCAGACGGGGCGACGCGATTTCCACGACGTGAAAGCCGGTGGGCAGCGGAATGCCAATCACTTCAAACGGGCGTGGATCTTGGGTTTGCAGTTGGGGTAAATCCAGTACCTTGACATTGCTCTGGCCTGTCAGTAGCGAGATTTGGCGTGACTGTACCCAGTCTTTATCGTCAGGGTTGAGCGTTTTCGGCAGCAGTGTGGTGCTGTCTTGCCTGGCACGGCTGCGCTCCACTGCATCGCGGTCATAGTATTTGACCAAGTGATGCCATGTGATGATGTCAGCATCGGTTTTGAGTTGCAAATCACTGACCTTGCCAGCAGTCAGGCTCTTGACAGCCAGCGCTGCTTCCACGTTGCGCAGGGTGACAGGTAAAAGCGCCAAATGGCCCGGTTTGTCACTGTCCGGCTCGGCGTAGCGCTCCACAATGCCAAAGGGCGAAGCGGCGAATTTGGCCAGGGGCGGCATCGCGCTTGTCGCCACTTTCATGGGGAAATTGTCGGCATTGCGCAGCGTGCGGCCTGCGGCATCTTGAAAGCCTTTGGGCAGTTCCAGGGTGAACGGCGTTTGCTCGGGCAGCAGCGTGGGGAAGCTGAGGCTGCTGACCAGCGCATCGCTGTTGTCTTCATCTTTGTCAAAACGGGGCTTGAAGCTGTCTTTGGCAGAACGCAGCACCACGGCTTCAGCCAGCTTGCGGGACACAGGGGCGTTGAAGCGCAGTGTCATCGGACGCATGGGCAGGCAGGCCGATTGGGCGTTCTCGCGCTCGCAGTTGAAGCTGGCGGCAAAAGGCTCGCGCACTTTGAAGCTGAAGCGCTTTTCCACTGTGTTGGCAACACCCGAAGGTGTGGCGACCCCCTTGCCATACACCAGTTGCACCTTGCTGCCCGCGGTCAAGCGCCGGTTGCAGGTCAGGGTGACGAACTTCAGCGGTTCAATGGCGGCTGTTTTAGTGAGGCCAAGAGATGCCAGCAGCTCAGCACGCTCGGCGCCATCAATCAGCTTCACTGGCACACGTTCACCCAGGCCCTCTGCGGCACACCACATGCTCGCTTGTACGGATGCCCGCGTGGCAGGGCCATTGAGCTTCAACACAAAGTACTGTGCCTCGTCCACGGCTTCGTAGGTGTCTGGCCACGTTGTCTGGACATAGGGGCCGCCAGTGTTGAACAGGTACGTGGGCTTGCCAGTCAGCGCATGCCCATTGGGGGCTTTGAAGCCCGGTCGTGTGCGCAAGGTGCAGCGGACACCAGGGGGCAAGTCCTCGTTGAAATCGAATGTCCATTCTTTGTCACTGACCCACCGGCCTGAGCCCTGGGTAGCCTGCGTGTCCGGGGTGCCACTGCATTGCAGTGTCAGCGGTGCAGGCGCGTTGGCGTCGCCAAACTGCATGGCCGATTCGTTGAACTGGACAACCAGCTGGCGCACCTGTGCCACTTCACCTTGGGGTGTGAGGCGGGTGATTTGCAAGGCTTGCGTTGGCCCTTGTGCCTGTGCCGTAACCCCTATCAAAAACAGGGTTAAGCCTGTGGTGAACAGGCTGAAGAAAGTTTTGAAGTGGGTGAAGTTGGTGAAGTGGGTATTCAAGTTTGTTTTCCCTCAAGCCTTGTGGCTGTGCTGTGGGTTGCAACTGGGCCATTAGCGCCACCTGTATTCCCAACACAGGCAACGCGGCCAGCCGTATTGGTTTAGAGTCTGCCAGAACCCAAGGAGCCCTGCCGGTAAGTTTTCAATGACCGATAACACGACCCGTCACCAGTTGGCGCAAGCCCAGGAAGAAATTAAGCAACTCCGCCAACAGGTTGCGGGGTTTGCTGCTGATGCGAAAGACCTGGAGTTACGCCAGTCGGCTGTGCGGGCGACCGAGGACTGGTATTGGGCCATCATCGACTCATCGCCAGATGGGGTTCTGGTGGAGAGCGAATTTGGCCAAATTTTGTTCAGCAATCCACGAGCTGATTTGATTTTTGGTTTCGGTATGGGTGAGTTGGCAGGGCGGCCTGTGACTACCTTGATTGCCTTGTCTGAGCGCGACAGCTTTGCCCAATTGCGGGCTGACTTCTGGCGGGATGCCTCGGCGCAGCACCTGATGGTTGGCGATTTGAATGTGCTGGGCTTGCGCAAAGACGGCAGTGAGTTGCCGATTGAAATCAGTGTGGCCAAACTGCCCTTCAATGCGGAAATGGGCCGCTGTGTGTGCATCACCGTGCGCGATGTCACAGTCCGAAAATCAGCACAAGCCGCCTTGGAATCGGCCCGTGCGACAGCAGAGGCGGCGCGCCAGCAAATCATGTCTATTTCGGATTCCCTGCCATTGGCGGTTTACCAGATCGTCATTTTTGCTGATGACAGCGTTAAATTCAGCTTCGCGGGCAGCCGCGTCGAACAGATTTTGGGTGTGACCGCCTCTGAACTGCTCAATGAGCCTGCCAGCCGCTGGCGCCATGCTGTTCCTGAGGATGCGCTTCTTGTCCAGGAAGAGATTAAATGCCGCAATAAGGCGTTGCGTGAGGGCTCAGGCTACACCCCTATTAGCTCTGAACTGCGTTATTTGATCGACGGCAAAATCAGTTGGGTGCGTATATCGGCTTATGCGGCACCTCCTTATCCCAACGGAGATATCGTTTGGAGCGGTTATTACGAAAACATCACTGAGCGGCGTAAAAACCAAGAGGTTTTGATCAAGGCACGTGACTTGGCCGAGGCTGCGGTACGGGCTAAATCGGATTTTTTGGCCAACATGAGCCACGAGATTCGCACCCCCATGAACGTGGTGATCGGCTTGTCGCACATTGTGCTCAACACCGATTTGTCGGCACAGCAGCGCGGCTACCTCAGAAAAATACAAGATTCCAGTCAGCATCTGCTGCGCATCATCAACGACATTCTGGATTTTTCCAAAATTGAAGCAGGTAAGCTCGCGATCGAAAACACCGAGTTTGTACTGGAGCGTTTGCTCGACAGCGTAGCCACCCTGTTGCAGGACAAAACCCGTGCCAAAAACCTGCAGCTGATTTTTGACGTGGCACCCGATGTACCTTGCAGCTTGGTTGGCGATGGCTTTCGGGTAGGCCAAGTGCTGGTGAACTACGCCAACAACGCCGTCAAATTCACCGAGCGCGGTGAAATTACCGTTTCGGTGATGGTGCTTGAGCGCACGGGTCAAGACGTGGTGTTGCGCTTTGCCGTGTCGGACACGGGTATCGGCCTCACGCCCGAACAAATGAGCCGCTTGTTCCAGCGTTTTCAACAGGCTGACGCCTCGACAACCCGCAAATACGGGGGAACGGGCCTGGGGCTGGCGATCAGCAAGAATTTAGCCCAATTGATGGGCGGTGACGTAGGCGTTCAGAGCGAGTATGGTCAAGGCAGTACATTTTGGTTCACCGCCCGCATGGGGCTGGGCCTGGAGACGCCGCGTGCGACCTTGCCCGTCCCAAGGGCGAACCCGAATAGCCTTATTGGCGTGACTGTTTCCAGCCGAGATAGGCCGCTGCTTACTGAGGTGTGCCGTAGACTGCAACGGTTATTGTCCCAAGATGATCCTGAGGCGGGGGCGGTATTGGAGGAGAACGCTGCCCTGCTCCGTGCTGCGTTCACTGTGGACTATGCCGAGCTGGAAACTGCCATCAAGAACTTTGATTTCGATGTCGCTTTGAATACCTTACTGAACGCGGTAAACCAGCAAAAAACCTGAAATTGAACCCATGGACGACCACCTGGTTAATCTTCCCAAAAAGTCTACTGTCTTGGTGGTGGATGACACGCCTGATAACCTGATGCTGATGCACAGTTTGTTAAAAATGGACTACAAAGTCAAGGTGGCTAATGGTGGTGAGAAGGCGCTCAAGATCGTCAACTCCGATGCCCCTCCTGATTTGATTTTGCTCGACATCATGATGCCCGAGATGGACGGTTATGAGGTCTGCCGCCAGCTCAAGGCCAATCCGGCCACCCGTGATATCCCTGTCATTTTCTTGACTGCAAAAGCCGAAATTGAAGATGAGCGCCGTGGCCTGGAGTTGGGCGCGGTGGACTACATCACCAAACCCATCAGCCCACCGATCGTGCTGGCACGGGTGAAGACCCAGCTTAGCTTGAAGGCCTCAGCCGATTTTTTGCGCGATAAAAATGAATTCCTGGAACAGGAAGTGACCCGTCGTACCCGCGAGGTGGCAGCCATTCAGGATGTGACGATTCTCACCATGGCGTCGCTGGCGGAAACGCGCGATTCAGATACGGGCAACCACATTCGCCGCACCCAGTATTACATTTTGGCGATTGCCAAAAAGCTGCAACTGCATCCCCGGTTCAGCGCTTTTTTGACGAATGCCACCATCAATATGCTGTTCAAGTCGGCCCCGCTGCACGACATCGGCAAGGTGGGTATTCCTGACCGTATTTTGCTCAAACCTGGCAAATTCGAGCCTTACGAATTTGAAATCATGAAGCGCCACACCACGCTTGGGCGGGACGCTATTGAGCACGCCGAACAGTCGCTGGGTGTACAGGTTGAGTTTTTGAAGTTCGCCAAGGAAATTGCGCTCTCTCACCAGGAAAAATGGGATGGCTCGGGCTACCCTGAAGGGTTGGCCGGTGACGATATTCCCATCTCTGCACGCTTCATGGCCATTGCCGACGTGTATGACGCGCTCATCAGCCGCCGGGTTTACAAAGAAGGTATGCCCCACGAAAAAGCGGTTGCCATCATTGCCGAAGGCCGTGGTACGCACTTTGACCCGGATGTGGTGGATGCTTTTCTGTCTATCAAAGAAGACTTCAGGGCGATTGCCCAGAGGTACGCTGATTCCGACCAGGATCTGAAGAAAAAGGCGGAGTTTCAGCAGGCGGGGTTGCCGCCTCCCGATTCCGTGTCTTAAAGCGACAGGGCGGTGTTCAACCGCGCCACATGCCGTTCAATTTGCCGTCTCACCTGCACTGGTGCGGTACCGCCCAAGGTGTTGCGGGCGTTCAGTGAACCCCGCAGGCTCAGCACTTCAAACACATCGTTTTCAATGCCAGGGTTGAATTTTTGCAGTTCAGCCAGCGGCAATTCGCTCAAATCAATGCCTTGTGTGATGGCAGTTTTGACGGCGTGGGCCACCACCTCATGCGCATCGCGGAAAGCCAAGCCTTTTTTGACCAGGTAATCGGCCAAATCCGTCGCTGTAGCGTAGCCCTTGCGCGCAGCCAGTTCCATCGCTTGGGGCTTGACCGTGATGCCACCTTCTTTCAGCCCCGTCACAGGGTTCATTTGCCCGCCCACCATCTCGGCAAAAATGCGCAGCGTGTCTTTGAGTGTGTCCACCGTGTCAAACAGGGGTTCTTTGTCTTCCTGGTTGTCTTTGTTGTAGGCCAGTGGCTGGCCCTTCATAAGCGTAATCAGACCCACCAGATGGCCCACCACACGGCCCGTTTTGCCGCGCGCCAGCTCAGGCACGTCAGGATTCTTCTTCTGCGGCATGATGGAGCTGCCCGTGGTGAAGCGGTCAGCAATCTGGATGAAGCCGAAATTTTGGCTCATCCACAAAATCAACTCTTCCGACAGGCGGCTGATGTGCACCATCACCAGCGAGGCTGCAGCGCTGAACTCGATGGCAAAGTCGCGGTCGCTCACGGCGTCCAGGCTGTTTTGACAGACGCAAGGCAAGCCTTGCGCGTCCACCATGCCAAGCAGGCTGGCCACCAGCTCGCGGTCTAGCGGATAGCTGGTGCCGGCCAGGGCTGCGGCGCCCAATGGCAAACGGTTCACCCGGCGGCGTACATCGGCCATGCGTTCGGCATCACGCGCAAACATCTCTACATAGGCCAGCAAATGGTGGGCAAAGCTCACGGGCTGCGCCACTTGCAAGTGGGTAAAGCCGGGCAAGATCACTTCCACGTTTTTCGCAGCTACCTCCACCAGTGCCTGTTGCAATTCAACCAGCAGAACGCTAATAAGGTCAATTTCACTGCGCAACCACAGCCGCACGTCGGTGGCGACCTGGTCATTTCGGCTGCGTCCTGTGTGCAAGCGCTTGCCTGCGTCCCCGACCAGCTGAGTCAAACGCGCTTCAATGTTGAGGTGAACGTCCTCCAGATCCAGTTGCCAGTTGAAGCTGCCCGACTCTATTTCACCGGTGATTTGAGCCATGCCTCGCTCAATGGCGGCATGGTCGTCCTTGGAGATAATGGCTTGGGTTGCCAGCATCTGTGCATGTGCCAGCGACCCGGCGATGTCGGCTTGCCACAAGCGCTTATCAAAAAATACGCTGGCGGTGTAGCGCTTCACCAAATCGCTCATAGGCTCTGTGAACAAAGCCGACCAGGCTTGGGATTTGGTATCGAGTTGGTTTTTTGACATGGGGACGGGTGGCTACAAGCTATGGAAGATTCACAAATTTTATCGGCCTTCCAGCCGGCATCCGTTGGTGCTCCGCTGACGCCTGTCTCTGGTGTAGCGCGTAGCCTGGTTTTTGATGCTTGCCAAGTTGGCGTGGTCTTGCGTGCGGTGCTGTTCGTCGAGTCCGTGGTGGGTGTGGCTTCGATGTTTGCGGCCAGCAACCTGTGGGACTGGCTGGCCACGCTGTCGCTGTTGACCAGTGGCACATTGACCGCCACGCTGGGCTGGCTGATCGCTGTGTGCGGACTTAAAAAAATGCTGGCCCGCTTCCCCCGCTCTGTGCAGTACGCGCTAGGGATGGTGCTTGGGGCCTTGGCAGGGCTGTACGGCTGTGGTTTGCTGGCCTTCACCGGTTTTATCCCTGCAGCCCCTTGGTTGGCCAGCGCCGCCAGTGGGGCGCTGCTGTCCGGTCTGCTGGTTGCCGCGCTGGTGTTGCGTGCCAAAGGCCGCACGCCTGCGACCACCGCTGCCCGGCTGGCCGAGTTGCAAGCCCGTATCCGTCCGCACTTTCTGTTCAACACCCTCAACAGTGCCATCGCTCTGGTACGCGCCGAGCCCGCCATGGCCGAGACGTTGCTCGAAGACTTGAGTGATCTTTTTCGCCATGCCTTGGCTGAGCAAGGGGAATCGACGACCCTGCTTCAGGAAGTCACCTTGGCACAGCGCTATTTGGCCATCGAGCAGGTGCGCTTTGGCGATCGCTTGCGGGTGCAATGGACGCTGGACCCTGCTGCGAACGGGGCCCGTTTACCCCCCTTGCTTTTACAGCCGCTGGTAGAAAACGCGGTCAAACATGGGGTGGAGCCCAGTGCAGACGGGGCGCAGCTCACCCTGTCTACCCAGCGGCGCGGCAACCGTGTGGTCATCAAAGTCAGCAACACTGTTCCTGCGGGCCCCGGTGAGTCCGGACAAGGCCTGGCGTTGGACAACGTGCGCAACCGTCTCAGCCTGCTGCACGACTTGCACAGCAGCTTTCACGCTGTGTTGAAAAACGGTGTGTACCAGGTGCGTATCGAGATACCTGCCGCTGAAAAGGACGCTCCATGACCTTGCCTCCATCATCTGTTCTTTTGCCCTCTCATTCACCACCCTCTTTGCGCGTGTTGGTGGTGGACGACGAGCCTCTCGCGCGAGCCCGATTGGTCACCTTGCTGGGTGACTGTCGAAGTGGCTCTACATCGGCTGTACTGCAAGCCAGTCGGTCTGTTGAAGCTATGGAAATGATAGTCCATGAATCCGTGCAGAGCCCGTTTGACTTGGTGCTGCTGGACATCCACATGCCTGGCATGAGTGGTCTGAACCTTGCCCAGCACCTGAGCCGTCTGCCTTCTCCTCCTGCCGTAGTCTTTGTGACGGCCCATGCCGAGCATGCGCTACAGGCCTTTGAGCTCGACGCCGTGGACTACCTCACCAAGCCCGTACGTCTGGAGCGTTTGCAAGCAGCGCTACAAAAAGTGCAGCGCCTAAAGACCAATCAACAAGCGCCACAGCTTGATTTGGCACCTGATACGCCCCTCCATTCTTTGTTGATCCAAGACCGAGGCCGCACCGAGCGCGTACCGTTGGCCGAGGTGCTGTATTTCAAAGCCGAGCTGAAGTACCTCACGGTACGCACTGCTCACAAAAGCCACATCCTGGATGGTGCATTGAATGACTTGGAAGAACAGTACCCGCAATTCCTGCGTATCCACCGAAACGCCTTGGTCGCCCGCCACGCACTGCGTGCGCTGGACCGCCAGTACAGCCGTGAACCCGCAGAGGAGGGCGAAACCTGGGTGGTGCGGCTGAACGGTCTGAACGAGGTGCTGGCGGTGTCGCGTCGGCAGTTGGCGGCTGTGAGGGTTGTGTTGGCGGGCGGCGTCTGATGCCGTGTGCCGCGAAGGACTTAAACCTCTGCCCCTTCAATCAAAAACTTCACCTTACGTACCCCCTGCCACTCGTCCGCGTCCAGCCGAAACGCCAGCTTCACCCGGGGCGGCAATGGCTCTGTGTGGCCAAACCAAATCCCGTCTACGGGCTGGCCTTGGTGTTTGAGTTTGAGCGACAAGTGCTTTTCACCTACCAGGCGCTGTGACACCACTTCCACTTCCTCGCTGAACGTGGGCGGCGCAAAGCCTTGGCCCCAGACTTCTTTGTGCAGGGTGTCTACCAGTTCGACGCGGCGGTATTCGGGGCTTAAAGGGCCATCAGTCTCGATGCGGCGGGCCAAGGTGGCGGCAGTGAGCCATTCCAGGGCCACTTGGGCCAAGGCTTGCTCGAACTGGTCAAACTGTTCTTCGGCGATGGTGCAGCCTGCGGCCATGGCGTGGCCGCCGAAGCGCAGCAGCACGTCGGGGTGGCGCTTGGCGACCAGATCGAGGGCGTCGCGGAGGTGAAAGCCGGGGATGGAGCGGCCTGAGCCTTTGAGTTCGTGCTCTTTGCCGGGGGCGGCGCTGGCGGCGAACACAAAGGTGGGGCGGTGCAACTTGTCTTTGATGCGGCTGGCCACGATGCCCACCACACCTTCGTGGAAGTCGGGGTCAAAGACGCAGATGGCGGGCGGTGGCTCGTCGGTGTCATCGAACAAGGTTTCAGCAATCGCAAAGGCTTGTTCGCGCATGCCGCCTTCGATTTCGCGGCGTTCGCGGTTGATGGCATCAAGCTGTTTGGCCAGCGCATCGGCGCGGGTGGGGTCGTCGGTCAGCAGGCATTCAATGCCCAGCGTCATGTCGCTCAGTCGGCCAGCAGCGTTGATGCGGGGGCCAAGGGCGAAGCCGAAATCGAAGGTGGTGACGGCGTTGGCTTTGCGGCCAGCGGCGGTGAAGAGCGCCGCCATGCCTGCGGGCAGCGCACCGGCACGCACGCGCTTGAGGCCTTGGGCAACCAAGCGGCGGTTGTTGGCATCAAGCTTGACCACATCGGCCACGGTGCCCAAGGCGACGAGCGGCAGCAAGGTATCGAGCTTAGGCTGGTTCTCAGCGGTAAAGACACCGCGCTGGCGCAATTCAGCCCGCAGTGCCAGCAGCACGTAGAACATCACGCCGACACCGGCAATGCTCTTGCTCTCGAAGTCGCAACCGGGCTGGTTGGGGTTGACGATCACATCAGCGTTGGGCAGAAAAATCTGGCCGTCCTTCACGCCGGGCAAGTGGTGATCGGTGACGAGCACGTCCAGGCCGAGGGCTTTGGCTGTCGCCACGCCCTCGACGCTGGCGATACCGTTGTCCACGGTAATGAGCATGTCTGCGCCGCTGGCTTTCACGCGTTCTGATATGGGCGGCGTGAGACCGTAGCCGTCCACCACGCGGTCAGGCACAAGATAGCTGACGTGGCGGGCCCCCAGCAGGCGCAGGCCACGCACGGCGACGGCGCAGGCGGTGGCACCGTCGCAATCGTAGTCGGCCACGATACAGAGTTTCTTGTGCTGATGGATGGCATTGGCCAGCATCACAGCAGCCTGGGCGGCACCCAAGAGGGTACGGGGGGGCAACAGGCGGGCGAGGCCTTCGTCCAGTTCGTCTTTGCTGTGCATCCCTCTGGCAGCGAACAGGCGGGCCAGCAGCGGGTGGACGCCAGCTTGCTCCAAGGCCCACACGGCGCGAGGAGGGGCGTCACGCACTTCAATTTTCATAGCTTGATTAGCACATCCTGTGCGGGCTTACGGTTGATTATATTGGAAATCCGCTTTGACCAACGGGACAGTTTGGTTTGCGGCACCGCTTGGAAGGTGAAGGCATGGCGCTCACCGCACAGGGTGAGCTGGGGCAGCGGGCATTCGGGCGTTGGCAAGCCCGCATTTTGTTCGGCACGCAGCAAATCCACGCAGCAGGTGGCGTCAATGTGCTGCCAAGCCTTGACCCAGGCCGCACCGTCTTCACGCAGAGTGGCTTCACGCAGGGCTTGCGGGATATGGACTGTGAGAGCGTCCAATGAGGGGGGTATACCGGGCAAGCCGGGTTGGGGGTCATGCCAATGCTCTTCGGGGGCCGCAGGGATGAATTGGGATTCGGAAGCCCAGTCAAAGCTGGAGTCCAGCCCGGAATGCAGAGGCGCACCGACCAGCGCGGATTCACGCCCGGTGCCACTGATCCAAAATGAATTCACCTCGACTAGGCCCTGCGCCAAGCGCCGGTCGTTCACCGGGTGGGTGTACAGCAGCATCTGCATTTCGTTTTGCAGGCGGCGCAGTGGACGGGCTTGCTTGGCTTCAGGGATCCAGCGCTCGATACTTTGGCCAATCACCCGGTCCAGCGATGCGGTGGCGAGTCCACGAAAGATATCGCCCGTGGCCAGCCAGCGGGTTGGGCTGTCGTAAGTGAGGGCGATGCCGTCCTCAGCAAAATAGGGCCGCATGGCTTCCAGCAGCGCTTGTGAGTCGGCATCGCTCAGGTTCAGTGTGGCGGGGTTGCCCATGCGGATGTGGTCAGCGGCCACGTCCCAGCGGCAGGGCGTGATGAAGGCCCAGGCGGCGGTACGGTCGAAGGTCTGGTTTTGTTGCAGGACATGCCAGGTAGCCCAGGGGAAACGGCCATCGTCAAGGCGTGGTGGCTTGTCGATACCGGTCAGCGCACGGGCATGGGCACGCTCATGTGGCGGTGAAAAGCTGGACAACTCACCTTCGTCCACATACAAAAGGGGGAAAAGCGCTAACACGCGTTCCAGGTTGGGCAGTTTGAGCAAGCGCAGTGCTTCATCAAAGCCGGGCGCTTGGCTGCTGGCGTAGGGAATCAACAAATGCATGGCGGCGTAGATGCGTAGAGGCTTAGAAGTCTTCGGTGGTCTGGCAAAGCTGGCATACCAGCATACCGCGCTCGGTGCTTCAATTCTAGGGCGGTGGGCACCATGCCAGAATCGGCCCATGCAATTCCCTTACGAACTGACCCTGGGCTGGCGTTACACGCGGGCTGGGCGAGCCACCCGGCGCAATGGTTTCATCTCTTTTATTTCTGGCGTGTCCATGCTGGGCATCGCGCTGGGCGTGGCGGCGCTCATCATTGTGCTGAGCGTGATGAACGGCTTCCAAAAAGAAGTGCTGGACCGCATGCTGAGCGTGGTGTCGCACATTGAAATCTACGCGGCTGGCGGCGGTGCCTTGCCGAATATGGAGGCCAGTCTGGCGAAAGTGCGGCAAAACCCTGAGGTTGTGGGTGCTGCACCTTTCATAGCATCCCAAGCCCTGCTGGCGCGCGGTGAGGAGATGAAAGGCGCTGTGATTCGCGGCATAGACCCAGCGCTGGAGTCACAAGTGACCGACCTGATGCAGGGGCAAAAGAACAGTGCTTTGGACAAGCTCATCCCCGGTGAATTCGGCATTGTGCTGGGTGGTGAGTTGGCCCGGTCTATGGGCGTGGTGACGGGCGACAGGGTGACGCTGGTTGCCCCCAGCGGCCAAGTCACCCCGGCAGGTGTGGTGCCACGCCTGAAGCAAATGACGGTGGTGGGCACCTTCGATTCAGGGCATTTTGAATACGATTCCAGCCTCGCGCTGCTGCACCTTGACGATGCAGCCCGTATTTTTCGCCTGGAAGGCCCCAGTGGCATCCGTGTAAAGCTCAAAGATTTGCACCAAGCCCGCCGTGTGGGTCGCCAACTGGCTGAGCAACTGGGTACGGAAGTCATCATGCGTGACTGGACACAGCAAAACCGCACCTGGTTCGCCGCCGTGCAGCTCGAAAAACGCATGATGTTCATCATCTTGACGCTGATCGTCGCTGTCGCCGCGTTCAATTTGGTCAGCACCCTGGTGATGACGGTAACGGACAAGCGCGCCGACATCGCCATTCTGCGCACGCTGGGGGCCAGCCCGCGCAGCATCATGAAGATTTTTGTGGTGCAGGGTGCGATGGTGGGTGTGCTGGGCACGCTCGCAGGCTTGGGGTTGGGGTTGGTGATTGCTTTCAACATTGATGTGCTGGTGCCCGCACTGGAGCGCTTGCTGCAAGCGCGGTTCTTGCCCGCTGATGTGTACCTCATCAGCCGCATGCCCAGCGACCCGCAGAGCGGCGACATCGTGCCGATTGCGCTCATTGCTTTGGTGTTGTCGTTTGTGGCCACCCTGTACCCGAGCTGGCGTGCCAGCCGGGTGAATCCTGCGGAGGCGCTGCGTTATGAATAAGCCTATGGATACCTTATCTTCCCAAGCTGTGCTGCAAGGCACCGCTGTCAGCAAACGTTTCACTGAAGGCCGTCTCGATGTCACTGTGCTGCGTGGTGTGGACATCACTGTCCATGCCGGTGAAACCGTCGCCATCGTCGGTGCATCCGGCTCCGGCAAAAGCACCTTGTTGCACCTGCTGGGTGGTCTGGATGCGCCTACCAGCGGCAAGGTGCATTTGAAAGGGCAAGACCTGTCGCAGCTCAGCGGTGCAGCGCAAGGGGCGTTGCGCAACCAGCATTTGGGCTTTGTCTACCAGTTTCACCACCTGCTGCCCGAGTTCAGCGCGCGTGACAACGTGGCCATGCCGCTGTGGATTCGTCGCATGGCCCCGGAGCAGTCTGCGGCGCAGGCGGCCGAGATGCTGGCGCTGGTGGGGCTGAAAGAACGTTTGCTGCACCGCCCGGCAGAGCTTTCTGGTGGCGAGCGCCAGCGCGTGGCGATTGCCCGTGCGCTGGTAACGCGCCCGGCCTGCGTGCTGGCCGACGAGCCGACGGGTAACCTGGACCGGGCTTCAGCCGAGGGGGTGTTTGATTTGATGCTGCAACTGGCGCGTGACCAGGGCACGGCGTTTGTGCTGGTCACGCACGACCAGACCCTGGCCTCGCGGTGCAGCCGGGTGCTGCGCATGGTGGGTGGGCAGCTGGACGCTTAAGGTGCGGTGATGGGTTCCAGCCCGGTTTTGGCAATCGTTGGGGCCGCTGCCGCAGACGACAAGTATTTGATGAGATGTTGCGCTTCTTCGGGTGATTTGGAATTTGTCGCGATACCTGCGCTGAACAGTGTCACCAGCTGCACCTCAGCTGGAATTGGCCCCAAAAAGTCCAACCCTGGCAAGGGCAGCAGTTCGCTGATTTGCTGCAAGCCGATTTCAGCATCGCCCCGTGCGACTGCTGTGCCCACACGCTCGCTGACGATGCGCTGGGTTTTGGGCAGCACTTGCTCGGTTAGCCCCAAGTTTTTCAACATGTCGGTTGAAAAGTAGGTGCCACTGGCGCTGGCTGAGTAAGCGATAGATTTGGCCTCCAGCAGCGTGCGTTTGAAGGCTTCCAGTGTGCTGATGTCTGGTTTTGGTGCCCCCGCTTTGACCGACATGCCGATGCTGGAACGCACTAAGTCGACCCGACTGCCCGCGCGAACCTTCCCTGCTGCAATCAACGCATCCAGGGCTGGAGCAGCCAAGATCACCACGTCAGCCGGTTCGTCGCGTCCCAACCGGCTGGGAATCGAGTCGGGTGCGCCGCCCATGGAGGCGCCGTAGGATGACACCACCTTGTGTTTTGTGCTGCGCTCAAACTCAGGCGTTAACTGCTTGTAGGCTTCGGTGAAACCACCTGAGGACATCACGTAAATGTCGGCAGCGTGAGTGAAGGTTGCAGCCAGGGCCATCAGGCCTGAGAGGGCAAGTAATTTCCAGGTTGTACGGCGGTGGGTCATGTTAGCTTTCAGTGATGCAATGCGTTAGCCAGATAAGTTTTGCTCGGATAGCCGCCTTTTCTCTGGGGAGATGGCGAAAAAAAGGCCACGCCAGCGGATTGACCGCTACCGTGACCCTGCCGCTGTGCGCTGAAAGGCAATTTACTTCTTCAGCTTGCCCTTGATCGGCACCACCGTGGTGACGGTAGGCTTTACCGCATCGGGTGAAATGGCTTTGGGGGGCGTCAAGTCCTTCTTGGGTTTCTTGACCATTTTTTGGCTTTGCATTCCTTTTGCCATGATGAACTCCTTCGTTGATTGAGATGGTTGATATACGGTTTGCGAACGCACAACTGTAGCGCATAGGCTGGGTGCTTCTCAACCGTTGTTGAGGGTAATTTGAAGGCAATTCCCCTGCGCCGTGATAATCGATGCCTTCTTTGTCCCCTTGCCTTGATTGCCTCCATGAACGCCACAGACTCCCCCTCGTTTCCCCAATTGCTGTGGACAGAAGACGGCATCGCCCACAGTGCCCGCTGGCGCTCCGAAAGTGGCACCCCACCGCCCAAGCGCGTGATGGTGGCCGACGATACCCTCAATGCCGATACAGCCTACCGGCTCGCTGCCGAAGGCACGGCCCTGCTGTGGCGCGGTGACTTTCAAAACGCCCGGCAACTGCTGCAAGCCTTGGCACGGCGCGTAGACCGCAAACCCACCAAAGTCAAAGCCCGGGCCAAACCCGCGCCCGAGTTGTCCCCGCGTGACGCCTTCAACCTGCACCGTCAGGCGCAATCCCAGCGCGCCCGCCTGCTTGCCATGGTGGTGATGCCACTGGCCGCTGACTACAGCATCCCGCTGCGCCGCGCCCCCGATTGGCGTGAGGCCTGTGTGGAAGCTTATGGCGAGGTGGCGCTGGCCACCACTGAGCATGCGGGTGAATCCATGGTGTCCCTGCGCGAGCTGCTGGGTTTGGTGGGTGCCCATGAATGGCGCAAAAAAGGCGTTGAAATTCCTGCGCTGGGCGAGGAGCCAGACAACCGCATCCACCCGCATTACGGCGTGTTTTCACCTGTGCGGGGAGAGTATCTGAAGCTGGTCGCCGAGGCCACCTTGCCGGCCACAGGCCGCAAAGCGCACCGAAAACCTTTTGATGGCCTGGTGCTTGACATTGGCACCGGCACCGGCGTGCTGGCGGCTGTGATGGCGCGGCGCATGGTCAGCCCGAACACCGCACGCATCATTGCCACCGAGCTGGACGACCGTGCCTTGGCCTGTGCGCGTGAAAATTTGACGCGCTTGGGCTGTATGGGCAGTGGCCCCGGCGTGGATCAAGTCGAGCTGGTGCAGTGCGATTTGTTTCCCCCACTGACCACCTACGGCCAAGCCAAGCTCATCATCTGCAACCCCCCTTGGCTGCCCGCCCGCCCCAGCACCCCCATTGAACACGCCGTGTACGACCCTGAGAGTCGCATGTTGCGCGGCTTTTTGAGCGGTCTGGCCGCGCATTTGGCAGCTGACGGTGAAGGCTGGTTGATCTTGTCTGATTTGGCTGAACACCTGGGGCTGCGCACCCGCGCTGAACTGCTGGCATGGATTGACGCCGCCGGTCTGAAGGTGGTCAACCGTACCGATGTGCGCCCCCAGCACCCCAAGGCAACGGATGCGAGTGATCCTCTTTTTGTAGCGCGCTCAGCAGAACTGACAAGCTTATGGCGCCTATCGCATGCTTAACCATGCTTGAAACTGGGCTTGAAATAGGTTCATTGACGCTGCTGCCATGACGCTGCTTTTGGCCCCGATGGAGGGTCTGCTTGACTACACCCTGCGCGATGTGCTGACCCGCGTTGGTGGCATTGACCGCTGTGTGTCCGAGTTCATCCGCATCACCGGTATGCTGCTGCCCAAGCGCGTGTTCACCCGTATCGTGCCGGAGTTGCTGCACGGCAGCCGCACCCCTGCGGGGGTGCTGGTGCGGCCGCAGTTACTCGGTTCAGACCCGGTGTGCCTGGCTGAAAACGCCGCTCGGCTTGCGGAGCTGAACCCGGCGGGCATTGACCTGAACTTCGGTTGCCCAGCCAAGACCGTCATCAACCATCGGGGTGGTGCTGTCCTTTTGGACGAGCCTGAGCTGCTGCACCAGATCGTCGCCGCCGTGCGCCGCGCGGTTCCTGCCCACATACCGGTGTCCGCCAAGATGCGCCTGGGTTTCAATGACGACAGCCGGGCCGAAGAGTGCGCCCTGGCGCTGGCCAGCGGTGGTGCGTCAGAGTTGGTTGTCCACGCCCGCACCAAGGCCGATGGCTACCGCCCACCGGCGTACTGGGAGCGGGTGCGCGACATCCGGGACGCCGTCACCATCCCCATCGTCGCCAATGGCGAAATCTGGACTGTCGAAGACGCCTTGCGCTGTCGCGAGGTGAGCGGTTGCACCACCCTGATGCTGGGCCGGGGCATTGTCACCAACCCCGGTTTGGCGCTGGCTATCGTGGCGCACGACCAAGCTACGGCTGTCCATCCGTTCCCTTGGGCCAAGTTGCTCCCTTTGATCGCGCTGTACTGGGAATTGGTGGGCCAGCACATCCAGCCGCGCCATCACGCGGGACGGCTGAAACAATGGCTGAATATGCTGCGCCGCAGCTACCCCGAGGCGCAGACCGCTTTCATGGCGCTGCGCACAGTGAATATGCCGGGGGAGGTGATGCTGTGGTTACAGGCAGAGCTGAAAGCCACCGAAACAGCAGCCTAAGTCCTCAGCCTCAGCGAATCCCGTACCCGCTGATCACGGTGTTGCCCTGCCCCTTGGTGATCTCGGTACCCAGCTCCACCACGGCCAAATAGTCGCTGCTCTTGATGTAGCCGCGCGTTACCGAGTCGTTCAAGAAATTTTTGAAGTTGAAATTGAACTGCGTCACCGTGGTTTTGGCCACATAGGCCACATACGTCCACGAAGCCGTGCCAGTAGGGGGTGTCACTGCACCCTTGTAGATGTCAAAAATCACGCCATCAATCGTCACTGTGCCGGCCAGCTTGCCCGCATTGCATTCCTGACAAGTCGCTTGCAGCCACACCATGATCTCGGCGGTTGGGGGCCACACATTCGGTGTAGGTGTGTTGCTGAACAGCAGCTCAAACGCGGTGTTCATGGTGCAAGTGGCGCCCGGCGCACAGGTCGTTTCTGCCTTGCCACTGGCTATCAAATCCCCCACGTTGCCTACCGTGGCGGGCAGTTTGGGGCTGGTGCTGCCCTGGTCAGTGCCCACCTGCCAGCCATAGGCCAGGTTGGGGTAAGACAACACTTCGTTGGCGATGGGCGTGGCATCCCACGTGATTTTGGCGTCAACGAGGCCGGTAGCGTTGTCGTATTTGGCGTTCACGCACTCCTGGTAGCCACTGGCGGAATTGGGGTTCCACACGTTGGTTGTCACCATGAATTTCCCCAAACTGGCCTTGGCATCGCTTTGTGCGCCTTTGGTCGTGCATGCGGAGAACATGCCCGTGTTTTGGGGCGAGGCCATGGCGACAGCGGTGGTGGCTTTGCTGTCACCGCCGCCGGAGCAGGCTGTGAGGCCTGTCAGCGCCAAAGCTACCAGACCGGCTAACAAGGCTTGGCTGGCAAAGCGGGTCAGTGTGGCGCGACGGGGTTGGTGGAGGGATGCGTTAAAAAAAATCATGGCGGGAGTGTAAGCGGCACCACCTTGGCCTTGGCCAGCAGGCTTTTCAAAATCCGGTACGCATCCTTGTCAAACACCGGTTTGCCGGTTTCCAGCAGTGCCCAGGTGGCTTCCTCGGTGGTGGCTGTGCCCAAGTAGCACCAGGCGTCGATCACATGCAAATCGCTTCCTTCGCGAATGCCTACCGCACCAGCGTACGGCCACGCGGCCACTTTGAGGCGCTGCAAGGCGATGGCCAGTCGGGCGTTGTACAGCGCAGGCGCTTGCTTGCCCACACAGGCCCCGGCGCAGTGGCCCAGCTGGTGAGCAAAGCAGGGTTTGCCGGGTGCGGCGGCTTCCAGGCCCAACAGGCTGAGGCAGAGTTGGTTCTCTGTGGCGATGTCGGTCAGTTGCTTTTTGGCATCACGCTGGCTGGTGAACAGGCCGTAGAGGTTGTCTTGGCGGCCCAAGTTCAAATCTGAAGCCCAGCGCAGGGCGGGGCGGGCGTAGGTGGGGGCTGCGTTGGAGGTAAAGTCAAATTGCCAGCTGCACAGTTCCACAGCGCGGCGCAGGCGCTGGTTGTGTGTGGGCTGCATTTGTTTGACCAGCGCGGATTCCTTCAGCAGCGAGCCGAGTTCACCTTGCGTCTCGATCCAGTCGATACGCCGCACCTGCTGCGACAGCGCCATTTCTTTGGCCGAACTGTGGTCAGCGCTGAAATGCGAGAGCACGCGCTTCTTCAGCGTTTTGCTTTTGCCGATGTAGAGCGGCAGGCTGTTCTCGCCGTAAAACAGGTAAACGCCGTGGCCTTCCGGGGCCTCGTCCAATACCGTTGCGTCCAGGTGTGGGGGCAGGCTGGGGCGGGCGCTGAGGGTGGTAACTGCTTTGTGGAGCGCATCAGCACTGCGTAGCGTGCTCACTTTTTGCCAAAATTGCCAGATCAAGCGCGCATCGCCCAGCGCCCGGTGGCGGTCTGCGGGTGGGATGAAAAGCTGGTGGCGTTCCACCAGCGCATCCAGGTTATGGCGCTTGTGCTCCGGGAACAGTTGGCGGGAAAGCCGCACGGTACACAGCACATTGGACGACCAACTGATCCCCATGCGCTTGAACTCGTTCTTCAAAAAGCCGTAGTCAAAGCGTGCATTGTGGGCAACGAACAAGCGGCCTTGCAGACGTTGCAGCAGGTCGTGCCCCAGGTCTTCAAACGCCGGGGCACTGCTGACCATCGCATTGCTGATGCCCGTCAGCCGCTCAATGAAGGGCGGAATGCGGGTGTGCGGGTTCACGAGGCTGCTCCATTCCGTGACTCCGGCGTCAGACACTTCCACAATGCCGATTTCAGTGATGCGGTCGAGTGTGGCGGTACCGCCTGTGGTTTCCAGATCGACGAAGACCAGGGGTTGGGTGAACCTTGGTGTGGGGCGGGTTTCGTGTGACTGAAGCATGAGGGCTTGATGTAGAGAAATAGTTGCTCTATTATCTGGGTATGGGGAAAATATTTACCGGTGATGGCTGGATTATCAAAGTTCACGGCAATGAGCATCCTCCGGTTCACGCGCACGTGTTGCACCCAGACGGTAAGGCCGTGATTGCCACAGACGGCTCTGTTGTCAACTCCGGTGTGCCTGCCAAGGTTTTGGCGGTAGCTGTGCAGTGGATGGCCACGAATATCACCGTGGTGGATGCCGAATGGACGGTGATGAACAACCCACGGAAAAGGTAAGGAAAAAGCACTATGAAAAAGCAAGCAGCAAGATTGGTCTGCGTCTCCGCCGGGCCGGGCAGCCTTGTGAGCGTCACCTACTCGGATGGTCGTCAGTTGCGTGTCGATATGTCTGAGCTTGTCGCGCGGCTGGCGAGTTTTGCGCCGCTGGAGAACGCCACCGAATTCGCGACAGCCAAGGTGGCTGATTTCGGCTGGACTTTGGAGTGGGATTGCGGTGCTTCGCTGGATGCGGATCGCGTGATTGAAATGGCATTGGCGCAGTCCGGCATGGCCGCTAATGTTGATTTTCGCCATTGGCAAGACACCAACCGCTTCAGCCTGACCGATGCCGCCGCCGCCATTGGCGTGTCACGCCGTACTGTGAGCCAGTACCGCACCGGCTCACGCCCTGTACCGCGCTACATCGCACTGGCGTGTAAAGGATGGGATGCCGAACAACGCCATGCGGCGTGAGCCTTGAGGTTTTACCCAGATTTACAAAACTCTGCATTTGCTGTGTGGGCGCATGAAGTGGACGGCGCGTTGTAAAGGCTCAGTCCCTTTTTGGAGTCCGCTATGAAACTCATTGCCTGTGCCATTGTGCTCGTTACGTCGCTCACCGGCTGCGCTGTGGTGCCTGCCCCGTATGGCTATGGCTACGGCGGGCCCGTGGTGGTTAACCCCGCTGTGCAAGTTGCCCCTGTGGTGGTCGGGCCGGGGTATTACGGCTACCGAGGCGGATATGGGGGGGGCTATGGCTACGGCTACGGTGGTGGACGCGGCTGGGGTGGTCGCCGCTGATGAAGCTCAGGCGACTTGGCCATTTCGCACAGCCTTGATGTTCGCCTGCCTCAGGCGCTTGCCGATACGTGGCCCGCGTGTGTGATAGCAATGACGATCAGGGGCACCCGTTCGTGGGTGCGGTAACCCATCCAACCCAAACCCACGCGCGCTCTCCTATCCAACGGAACTTGTCTTCCCAACCTCACACAAACCCACAGACAATACGGTCCACCCTTAACCCCGGCCCCAGCGCCTAAAGGAATCGAATGCTGTTGATGAGTTGGATTGATGCGGCACCGCGCCGTGTGCTGGCGCTGTTTTGCGTCGCTTGTATCGCTATGCTGGCTTTTGGCATGTACCTGCAACATGTGGTGGGGCTGGAGCCGTGCCCGATGTGCATTGTGCAGCGCTATGCTCTCATTTTGGTAGCTTTCTTCGCCGGTCTGGCAAGCGCAAGTGGCAAAAAAGGCTTGCAAATTACTTTCACATCGCTGCTGTTTTTGTTTGCTGTGGGCGGCGCGTATGTGGCGGCGATGCAGAGCTGGTTGCAGTGGTATCCGCCCGAAGTGGTGTCGTGTGGGCGAGATTTTTACGGGATGGTAGAAACCTTCCCGCTCAAGCGCGCGATTCCGATGATATTTCGGGGTGGCGGAGACTGCACCAAGGTGGACTGGACGCTGCTGGGGGGGTCGATTGCCAACTGGTCGTTCCTGTGCTTTACGGGCTTCAGCGTGTTGAGTGGCTGGCTGCTGGCGCGCATGTTCAAGTGGCGTTGAAGGGGATAAAACTTTGTCTCAATCCTTGCCCGCTAGCGGGCAAGGGCATGACATGGGGACAGATGGCTCACCCCGCCGCAATCCGTTTACCCAAATGCGCCAGCGCTTCTTCCACCTGATCGACCAGCACCAGACACAAATCCCCTGGCTGCAAGCGCTCTAGGGCGTGGTCGATGGCGATGAATTCGCCGTGGATTTCTTCGACATGCTGGGTGCGTTTGGCGCCGGCCAAGCCTTGGCGCAGTAGGGCCAGCACTTCGCCGTCTTCGCGGCCACGCTGGCAGGCGTCCTGGAACAAAATCACATCGTCAAAAGCATCGCCCAGCACCACGGTCTGGTCGCGGATGTCTTCGTCGCGGCGGTCGCCAGCGCCGCTGATGACGACGCTGCGACGCTGGCCGGGCATGGCAGCCACGGCGCTGACGAGGGCCCGCATGGCGTCCACGTTGTGGCCGTAGTCGGCAATCACGGTGGCACCCCGGTAGTCCATCACGTTGAAGCGGCCAGGGGCG
Organism: Betaproteobacteria bacterium; assembly: GCA_025356445.1. GTDB lineage: Bacteria > Pseudomonadota > Gammaproteobacteria > Burkholderiales > Burkholderiaceae_C > Defluviibacillus. The sequence goes on from JANXSZ010000024.1 coordinate 137,503, forward strand.
TTGTCGGCGTCATTGGCGAAGCTGGCCAAGCCTCGGCGCACGCTGTCCCACTCCAGTTCCACACCCCAAGCGGCAGCCACGGCGGCCATCGCGTTTTCGACCTGGAAGGCGATGTGGCCGTTGCGGGTGATAGGGATGTCACGCAGCGGGATGCTTTCGCGCCATGCCCCTTCGGCTGCCACCAGCGTGTCGCCATCGACGAACACGCAGCGCCGGCCTTGGGCACGGTGCGTGGAGATGACGGGGTGGTGGCGGTCGATGGCAAAGTAGATGATCTGGCCGGGGCAGGTGGCGGCCATGCTGACGACCAGGGGGTCAGAGGCGTTCAGCACCGCGTAGCCGTTGCTGGCCACGTTGTGCACCAGTACCTGCTTGACCTGTGCGAGTTGCTCGGGGGTGTGGATGAAGTTCATGCCCAGGTGGTCGCCCGCGCCTATGTTGGTAACGACGGCAACCTGGCTGCGGTCGTAGCCCAGACCTTCGCGCAAGATGCCGCCGCGTGCGCTCTCAAACACCGCCGCGTCCACATCGGGGTGCATCAGCACATTGCGTGCGCTGCGAGGGCCGCTGCAGTCGCCGCTGTCGGTCTGGCGACCATCGACGTATACGCCATCGGTGTTGGTCATGCCCACACGCTGGCCGCCAGTGGTCAGCAGGTGGGCGATGAGGCGGGTGGTGGTGGTTTTGCCGTTGGTGCCGGTGACGGCGATCACAGGGATGCGGCCGTTGTCGCTTTGCTGGGCACCGAGTTTGCAGCCCAGTTTGTCACCGTGCTTGTCACCGTATTTGTCGCCATGCTTGTCGCTGTGGCCGTAGAGGTGCGTGATGATGGCCTCGCCCACGTTGCGGCCTTTGCCGTAAGAGGGCGACAGGTGCATGCGCAGACCGGGTGCGGCGTTGACTTCCACCACGCCGCCGCTTTGTTCTTCCAGGGGGCGCAACACGGTTTCTGCCACCACATCCACGCCGCAGACATGCAGACCTACGGTGACGGCGGCGTCGATGGCGCGTGCTGCCACTTCGGGGTGCACATCGTCCGTCACATCGGTGGCGGTGCCGCCAGTACTGAGGTTGGCGTTGTTGCGCAAGATGACGCGTCGCCCCTTCACGGGGATGTCTGATGGGGTCAGGTCTTGCATTAACAGTCTGGCCACCGCAATGTCGTCAAAGCGGATTTTGGTGAGCGATGTGGCGTGGCCGTCGCCGCGTTTGGGGTCGGCGTTGACTTTGTCCACCAGCTGCTTGACGGTCAGCACGCCGTCGCCAATCACGTGCGGGGGGTCGCGCCGGGCAGCGGCGATCAGGCGGTTGCCGACCACCAGCAGGCGGTAGTCGCTGCCAGGCAGGAATTTCTCAACCATCACGGTGCCGATGTCTAAAGCGGCTTTGTAGGCCACTTCCATGTGTTCGCGGGTGGCCACGTTGACGGTGACGCCCTTGCCCTGGTTGCCGTCCAAGGGCTTGACCACCACAGGCAGACCAATTTCCAGGGCCGCAGTCCAGGCGTCGTCAGGGGTTTCTACCGGGCGACCGAAGGGCACAGGCACGCCTGCGGCTAACAGCAGGCGTTTGCTCAGGTCTTTGTCTTGGGCGATTTCTTCTGATACGGCGCTGGTGGCATCCACCTCGGCGGCCCAGATGCGGCGCTGCTGGCTGCCCCAGCCGAACTGCACCAAGCTGCCCTGCGTCAGACGGCGGTGGGGAATGCCGCGTGCGATGGCGGCATCAACGATGGAGCCGGTGCTGGGGCCAAGGCGCACGTCTTCGTCTTTGTCGCGCAGCGCAGCCAGCGTGGCATCCGCATCGAATTCAGCGGCAGCATCATGGCTGTCGCTATCACCTCGGTTTTCGCCGTGACCACCGAAAGCGGCTTGCACCAACTGGATGGCGGCGTCCATGGCCATGCGGCCCACGTCTTCTTCGCTGTACTCCACCACCACCTCGAACGTGCCGGCCTCGGGTGTGGCGTGGGTCTGGCTGAAGGTGACGGGGCAACCGGCCTGGGCTTGCAACGCCAGCGTGGCCTGCTCCAGCACGTGGGCGAGTGAGATGGGTGCACGTTTGGCCGTACCTGCACGCAAGGCGCCAATGCTGGGGAAGAGCGCGCGGATGCGGGCTTCAAAGCCGGGCATGTCGGCAATCGACAGCTCGGTGTCGCTGCAAGAGACCACGGCTTCTATGGCGGTGTGGCGGCTCCAGCGGTTGGGGCCCCGCAGGGCGCGAATGCGAGAGACTTCCATGAGGGGCTTTCGGTCAGTTTTTGTTCTGAAGAGATGCTAAAAGATGCTAAGAGATACTGAAGAGGGCTGAAAATCAGTTTTTAAGCGAAATAGGCTTTACGTGCTTACTGAGTGGGTTACACCAGCTATCGAATTTGTAGCAATGATCGGTGATGCTAAGGCCATGGCTGCATCTACTGCAAAGGTGTCCAGACCGGCGCTGATGAGTTCGGGCACGATGCCCAGCGCCCAGGCAGTGGCAATCGCGGCCAGCACAGCGGCTTCGCTGATGCCCCGTGCGCTATCGGGTGCTACCGTATTTGTAGCTGTCCGTGCTGCATTCAAGCGCCTCACCACAGCATCCACGTTGGTCACCGTGGTTTCTGCTGTGCCTGTGAACAGCACGGCGCGGCCACGCTGGTAAACCACCGCCCGGCCACCTTGGGCGCGGTGGGCTTCCATGGCGGTGCTGTGGGCGTCCATGCCGTACAGCACAACTTGGCCGTCGCACAGCTCTGCCATGCCCATCACACGGGCATCGTCGGCGTTCAGCACGGCAAAGCCTTCGGGCAAAACCACGTCCACTTGGGTGCGCATGACCTTGAAGAGCTGTGCTTCGTCTTGAATGTCAAAGTCTTTCAGGCTTTTAATGCCGTCCAGATCGGTGACGACGCCAATCAGACAACGGTCATAGGCCAACCCATCTTGCAAAATGGAGGTGGCGTCGTTCTCGGCCACCACGGTGGTCACGGCGCGGTTCATCAGCAGGCGGTAGGCGGGTTCCCAGCGTGCGGCGCTTTGGCGCTCGACCAGCCGGTTGCCCAGGTACAGACCTTCGCGGCAGGCCAAGCCGACATGGCGGCCACCCAGGTGTAAAAACCAAGCGACCAAACGGGCAATGGTGGAGGTGCCGTGTGTACCCGTCACGCCCACGATGGGGATTCGGCCCGTCTCATCGGGTGCGAACAGGTGGTCCACAATCGCTTGGCCTACCGGTTGGGGCGTGCCTTCAGCGGGCTTCAGGTGCATCAATAAACCAGGGCCAGCATTCACTTCGACAATCGCGCCGCCTTGGGCTTGCAGCGGCTGGCTGATGTCTTCTGCCACCATGTCAATGCCTGCAATGTCCAGACCGACCACCCGTGCCGCCAGACTGGCTGCGTGGGCGACTTCGGGGTGAACCAGGGCGGTGCAGTCCATGGCCATGTTGCCGTTGCGCACCACCAGCACGCGCTTGTCAGGGTTAAGCACGCTTTTGCCGTCCAGACCCTGGCGTTGCAGGTTTTGCACAATGACATGGTCGATCTTGAGGTCAATCGGGCTTAAGGGAAAGTCTTCCGTCCAGCCCCGACGCGGATCGGTGTTGATCTGGCTGGCAATGAGCTGCTCAACGGTTTTCACCCCGTCGCCAGTGATCCAGACGGATTCACCGCGTGCAGCAGCGACCACTTTACCACCTACCACCAGCAAGCGGTGTTCGTCGCCAGGGATGGAGCGCTCGACCAGCACCTCAGAGCCTTCTTCGTCAGCAATCTTGAAGGCTTCGGCAAAATGCTCACGCAAGCGTAAATCCAGCGTCACGCCCCGGCCATGGTTGCCGTCAGAGGGTTTGATGACCACGGGCAGGCCGATGTCTTGCGCGGCTTCCCAGGCTTCGTCAGCGCTGTTGACCACCCTACCCTCGGGCACGGGCACGCCACAGGCTTTGAGCAGGGTTTTGGTCAGGTCTTTGTCGCGGGCGATACCCGCCGCGATGGCGGTGGTTTGGTCGGTTTGAGCCGTCCAGATGCGGCGCTGCTTGGCCCCGTGGCCCAATTGCACTAAATTGCCTTCGTTCAGCCGAATGTGCGGGATGTTACGGTCAGTGGCTGCGCCCACAATGGCTGCGGTGGATGGGCCGAGGTAGCAGTCATCCAGCTTTTCGCGGATACGGGCCACGGCGGCTTCCACGTCAAATGGTGCGCTGCGCAAGGTCGCCATCAGCAGCGTGTGGCCTTCGCTCAGCGCGAGGCGGGCGACTTGCTCGTCACGCGCACGGAACACCATGCGGTAGACGCCGCGCTTGGATGTGCTGCGCGTTTGGCCAAAGCCAGTGGGCATACCTGCCAAATTGAGCAACTCGATCACCACATGCTCCAGCACATGGCCGCACCAGGTGCCTGTCTCCAGCCGCTGCAAAAAGCCGCCGCGTTCGCCCACACCGCAGTGGTGTTCGATCAACGCGGGCAGCAAGGCTGTCAGGCGTGGGGTGAAGCCAGGGATCAGGTTGGTAGGACAGTCTTCGAGCGCGCCCAAATCCAGCCAGACTTCGAGAATCGAGCGGTACGTCCACATGTTGGGGCCGCGCAAATAGTTGATACGCAGCAGCTTGATGTCTTCGATTTCGGCGGTCATGGCGGGTGAGATAGAGGTCATGTTGTTCTTATGTGGTGTGATGTGTTGGGCGTGAGAGAAAATCAGTAGTCCGTTCCTGCAACCGCAGCGTTAAGCCACAGGGCTGATCAGGCTCTTGGCAATCGGTTTGTTGAAATCACAATGCAAAAATTAAATTCTCACGTGTCTAAGTTAGTGTCAGTGGCTGATATTCCGCAAGACCATCCAGCACACACCGCGTTGCACGCTTGTTTGCTTCCTCAAGAAAACGTTCAAAGTACGCTCGGGGTTGACTTGGACGCGCAACTCCACTTTACACAAGGTTGGTTGGTGCTGACCTCCCAGCGCGTCTTGGCCTGGGTGCCTGCCCAATCAGGTTGGACGGAATGGCCGCTCACGCCGGAGTTGTCCATGCGCCTGAGTGACCATGCCGGTGTCGGCACGCTGGAGCTGCAAGACACACACCAGCGCCTCGCCACCTGGCGTTTCAGCCTTGCGCTGAACCTGCAAGCCCAGCGCTGGCAAGAAAAATTTGACGCACTGCAAGCCCAATCCCGTCATGAAGAGCACGGTGAAATCGTCCAGGACAGTGACGATTTGCCCACTTGCCCCAGCTGCCGCGCCCCTTTGCCGCCGGATTCGGAAGAGTGTCCTACCTGTGCCCGCGAGCTGCACACGCCGCCTTCCACCTGGGTGCTGTTGCGGCTGTGGCGCTTTGCCAAACCGTACCACAGCCAGTTGCTGCTCGGCTTTGTGCTGACCATGCTTTCCACCGCCGCCACGTTGATCCCCCCTTATTTGACGATCCCGTTGATGGACAAAGTGCTGATTCCGTTCCAAAACGGGCAAGACATTGACCACGGGTTGGTCATTCTGTGCCTGGGAGGGCTGCTGGGTTCGGCCCTGCTGGCCTGGGCGTTGGGCTGGTGGCGCACTTATTTGCTGGCGCTGGTGTCTGAGCGTATCGGTGCCGATTTGCGTACCGCCACCTTCGAGCATTTGCTGGGTCTTTCGCTGGACTACTTTGGTGGCAAGCGCACGGGCGATCTGATGTCGCGCATTGGCTCAGAAACGGATCGCATTTGCGTGTTCCTGTCGATGCACGCGCTGGATTTCGCGACCGATGTGCTGATGATCGTCATGACGGGACTGATTTTGTTTTCCATCAACCCTTGGTTGGCGCTGGTCACACTGCTGCCACTGCCGTTCATCACCTGGATGATCCATTTGGTGCGCGACCGTCTGCGCACCGGCTTCGAGAAAATTGACCGTGTGTGGGGCGAAGTCACCAACGTGCTGGCCGACACCATCCCCGGCATCCGCGTGGTCAAGGCCTTTGCACAAGAAAAGCGTGAAGCGACCCGCTTTCGCGACGCGAACAAGCACAACCTGGAGATCAACGACAAGCTGAACAAAACCTGGGCGCTGTTCACTCCCACCGTCTCGTTGTTGACCGAAATTGGCCTGCTGGTGGTGTGGGCGTTTGGCATCTGGCTGGTGTCCAAACAGCAAATCACCGTGGGCGTGCTGACGGCGTTCATCGCCTACATCGGGCGCTTTTATGGGCGGCTGGACTCGATGAGCCGCATCGTGTCGGTCACGCAAAAAGCCGCTGCGGGCGCAAAGCGCATTTTTGACATCCTGGACCATGTGTCCAACGTACCTGAGCCGACCAACCCCGTCAAACTGCCCGCTGTCAAAGGCAGTTTGGAGATGCGTGATATTGGCTTTCGCTACGGCAACCGTGCCGTCATTCGCGGCTTGAACCTGCACATCCGCCCTGGCGAGATGATTGGTCTGGTGGGCCACAGCGGTTCTGGCAAGAGCACGCTGGTCAATCTGATTTGCCGTTTTTACGACGTGACCGAAGGCACCATCAGCCTGGACGGCGTGGATTTGCGCCGCCTGGGCGTGGCCGATTACCGCAGCAACATCGGTTTGGTGCTGCAAGAGCCGTTCTTGTTTTTCGGCACCATTGCTGAAAACATCGCCTACGGCAAGCCTGGGGCTACCCGCAGCGAGATTGTTGCTGCCGCCCGCGCCGCCCATGCGCACGAGTTCATTTTGCGATTGCCGCAAGGCTACGACTCCCTGGTGGGTGAGCGCGGCCAGGGCTTGTCCGGCGGTGAACGCCAGCGCATCTCGATTGCCCGTGCACTGCTGATTGACCCGCGCATTTTGATTCTGGACGAAGCCACGTCGTCAGTAGACACTGAAACCGAGAAAGAAATCCAAAAAGCGCTGGACAACCTGGTGCTGGGTCGCACCACCATCGCTATCGCCCACCGCCTCTCCACGCTGCGTAAGGCGGACAGGCTGGTGGTGATGGACCGAGGCCAAGTGGTCGAAGTCGGCCCGCACGAAGAGCTGATGGCCAAGCAGGGCGCGTACTGGCGCTTGTACGAAGCACAGGCGCGGCGCGAGGTTGTCGAAGGTGAAAGTGGCCAAAGTGGTGGGGGCACGGTAGATGCCGCCTTGCCCATGCTGCCTGTCAACCTGTCTGCCCACGCAGAGATGCAACCCGTTGGAAGCCTGTGAAAATCACGATCACCACCATGACAACCACCGCCCCCGCTCCTGCCTTCCCCAAACTCACCCGCAACCGCTTTGGCCGCTTGGTGTTGACGGATGCCCATGGCGTTCACCACGAAGGTGTGGTGCCCGTGCGTGCGCACCCGATTTCTGCGCCTGACGAAGGCATCTCCTTGGTGGGCACCGATGGCCACGAACTGGCTTGGGTGGACGATCTCACCCAATTGCCTGAAATACCACGCCAACTGCTGACGGAAGAGCTGGCCAGCCGCGATTTTTTACCCCACATTCAGCGCATCAAAACGGTCTCTACGTTCTCCACCCCCAGCCGTTGGGATGTGGTGACGGACAGGGGCGACGCGAGTTTCATTCTGAAGACGGAAGAAGACATTCGCCGTCTGGCCGATGGCCGCCTGCTGATCGCCAGCAGCCACGGCTTGCAGTTTGTGGTGGCGGACAAACTCGCGTTGGACAAGGGGTCACGCAAGTTGTTGGACCGGTTCTTATAGGGCTTGCCTGCCGTTCGGTGCGCAGTTCGTTATGAAGCTGTGGTCAGTTGTGGACAGCACGCACTTCCCGCGACAGGTCATACACCGTCACGCCCTGTTCTGCGCCTGATTTGGTCAGCCAATCCGGGTGTGCCACCGTGTTTTGCATATCGCGTTTGCCTGCGGCCCAATGTTCCAGCATCGTAGAGCGTGAGAAGTCGTAATCTTTGGATTCTTGCTCGAACGCACTTTGGCGGTAGATCAGGTGGACGATATCGACGTGGGCGGTGCGGTTGGCGGCTTCCAGGCGCTTCACGTCGGGATCGTTGCGCAGGGCGGGGGGCAGTTTGGCGATCAGGTTGCAGATGGCTTTTTTGTTGCGCTGTATCTGGGCGGCTTTGTCGGTGCCAAAGCGGGTACGGCTGGAATACATGATGTCTTTTTGCCGCGAAGTCACGTCGCCCATGTTGCGTGGTAATTCACCCCGGGCACTGAACAGGTCGACCTGGGCAATCATCATTTTGGCGGGGCCGCGCATGTCCAGTACGTACTGCAACGGGGTATTGGAGACGACGCCACCATCCCAATAAGGCTCGCCTTCCACCATCACCGGTGCGAACGCGGGTGGCAATGCGCCGCTGGCCATGATGTGCTCAGGGCCTATCTTTTGCATGGTGTTGTCAAAGTACACCGAGTTACCGGTGCGCACGTTCACTGCACCCACCGAGAGACGGATTTTCTGCTGGTTGATCAAATCAAAATCGACCAAACGCTCCAGTGTGGCACGCAGTGGGCTGGTGTCGTAGTAGCTGATCGCGGCATCGGTGCCTTCGGGTTGCAGCATCGGTGGCGGCATACGCGGGGTGTAAAAGCCCTCTACGCCACTGACCGCTGCCATCGCTGCGCCAAACTGGTGAAACACGGCGCGTTGCTGGTCAAACAGGGGCGTGAGCCCACTGGTGCGCGACGTGACCAAATCCCAAAACTCATGTAGCCGCGCCACACGCTTGGCTGGTGGGTTACCCGCGATCAAGGCGGCGTTGATGGCCCCAATGGAAACACCCGCCACCCAATGGGGCTCGCTAGGGATTTTGGCCAGTTCTTCATAGACACCAGCTTGGTAGGCCCCAAGGGCACCACCGCCTTGCAGTACCAGGGTAATGTGTTCGTGGTCGAGCAAGGGGTTTTTAGATTTTCGGGTGGCCATGAGAGAAAGTTGTTTGTTGTGTGCGTTGTCAGGGGACGGTGAAAGGCAAAAAAATCAAGCCAGCCGTTTTACCAGCACTTGGCTCTTGCGGTTCCAGTTGTACTTGCGTTTGCGCGCTTCTGGCAGCCAATCCGGGTCAACTTGCACAAAACCACGTTTTAAAAACCAGTGCATGGTACGGGTGGTGAGCACAAAGATGCTGTCCAGCCCCGCGTTTTTCGCCCGTTGTTCTACGCGTTTCAAGATGCGTTCGCCGTCACCCTGACCTTGGCTTTGCGGCGATACGGTCAGGGCAGCCATCTCAGCCGTCCTGGCTTCCGGGTAAGGGTAGAGTGCTGCACATGCAAAGATCACGCCATCGTGTTCGATGATGCTGTAGTGGTCAGCATCGCGCTCGATTTCCGTGCGGCTGCGCTTGACCAGCGTGCCGTCATTCTCGAACGGCTCAATCAGTTGCAAGATACCGCCCACGTCATCGTTGGTGGCTTCGCGCAGGGATTCGAGCTTTTCGTCAATCACCATGGTGCCCACGCCATCGTGGACGTAAATCTCCAGCAGCACTGAGCCGTCCAGCGCGAACGGAAGGATGTGGCTGCGCTCCACGCCAGCTTTGCAAGCCTTCACGCAATGCTGCAGGTAGAACGCGGTATCGGTGGGGTTTTGCGCAGCGGGCAGGGCGGCCAGCAGCTTTTCAGCAGCGGCCAGCGGCAGTTCGGTGTCAATCGGGTTGTCTTCGCCTTCGGGTTGCAGCGGGTCGATGCGGATGCCAGGGATTTCAGTCAGGAACACCAGCTTATCGGCCTGCAAGGCAATCGCTACGCTGGTGGCAACTTCTTCCATCGTCAGATTGAACGCCTCGCCCGTAGGCGAAAAACCAAAGGGTGACAGCAGCACCATGGCGCCAAAATCCAGCGTGCGCAAGATACCTGCCGCATCCACCTTTCGGACCAGCCCGGAATGCTGGAAATCCACGCCATCCACAATGCCCACGGGCCGCGCCGTGATGAAGTTGCCTGAAATCACCCGCACCGTAGAACCTGCCATGGGCGTGTTGGGTAAACCTTGGCTGAAGGCTGCTTCGATCTCGTAGCGCAGTTGCCCAGCGGCTTCTTGCGCGCAATCCAGCGCTACCTCGTCGGTGATGCGCATCCCATGCGAGTACTTGGCTGCGTGGCCCTTGGCTTTGAGCTGCTCGTTCACCTGGGGCCTGAAGCCATGTACCAGCACGATCTTGACGCCCATGCTTTGAATCAGTGCCAAGTCTTGCGCCAAGTGTTGCAGTTTGCCCGCCGCGATGGCCTCACCCGCGATACCGATAACAAAGGTTTTGCCCCGGTGCATGTGGATGTAGGGCGCAACTGAGCGGAACCAGGGGACGAAGGTGAAATTGAAGACAGTGGACATGGGGGCGAAGAAATGAAGTTGAGCTGTGAGCTATTGCGAAGGGAGTTTAATGACCTGTGGTGAAGTTCGTTAGTTGTAAAACGGATTAACCACCGTCATCCCCCCAAACCGCTGCCCATGCGTCAAATCCTCGGTGTACAAAGTTTGCACATTGGCGCGAAGTGCGGCTTCCACCACCATCGCATCCCATATGGACAACTGATGCTGGATGGCTTTGTCCATGGCTGCCGTCACAAGTGCCAGATCGCTTTGCACCACCGTCCATCCGGTGTAGGCCAAAGTCATTGTGCGGGCGGTGTCTGCGGGCATTTTTTGCTTGCGTGTCAGCACATTGAACAGTTCGATCAGCACCTGGGTGCTGATGACGCTATCGCCCTTTGCACTTGCCAGGGCTACCAAGCGTCGGGCAACAGCCTGTTTGGCGAGGGCAGCGGTGTCGGTGCAGTACACCAGTACATTCGTATCGAAAAACACGCTCATGGCTGAGAGGGGGGAAGTGCCATACGGTCGCGGGTACGGTAATCACCGTCATACATTTCGCTGCGTAAGGTGTTTGACTTGGCGGCGGTGAGGGGCGTTGTGGATGTGGCTTGGGTGGTCTGCGCCGTGGCCGCTTCCATCGTGGCCATCAGCCGAGCGGTGGCTTCCTCGCGTTGCTTTTGCAGGACATCGTCTGAGCCGTTCGCGTACTGTTGCAAAAATTCACGCACCTTGGCGCTCAGCGAGGTGCCTTGCTGGATGGCACGCACGCGGGCTTGTTTGATGAGCTGGTCATCCATCGAGATGGTCAAGTTTGACACAGCGAATCCTCCTTAAGTGCTGGAGAATCCAGTGTAGCACGTGAATATGTGAATACGTGAACACGTGTCCGGGAAAGAGTTCAGCGATAATCCCCCCATGCCCCTAAAGATAGAGTTTCCAGAATCCCTCCCCGTCTCTGCCAAGCGCGAAGAAATCATGGAGGCCATCAGCGCGCACCAGGTTGTCATCGTTTGCGGTGAAACGGGCTCCGGTAAGACCACCCAGTTGCCCAAAATTGCCTTGGCGCTGGGCCGTGGCAAGTGCAATGCGCCCGAGGGAACACCGCCGCACCTGCGCAGGATGATTGGCCATACCCAGCCGCGCCGTATCGCCGCCAGCAGCGTGGCCAAACGCATTGCCGAGGAATTAAACACGCCGCTTGGCGATGTGGTGGGGTTCAAGGTGCGGTTTCAAGACCGCCTCTCGCGGGATGCGTCCGTCAAGTTGATGACCGACGGTATCTTGCTGGCTGAAACGCAGACCGACCCACTGCTTAAAGCCTACGACACACTCATCATTGACGAGGCGCACGAGCGCAGCTTGAACATTGATTTTTTGCTGGGCTATTTGCGAGAAATTTTGCCACGCCGCCCGGATTTGAAGGTCATTGTGACCTCCGCCACCATTGACGCGGACAGGTTTGCCAAGCACTTTGAGAGCAAAAGTGGCCCTGCGCCCGTCATCATGGTGTCGGGCCGTATGTTTCCGGTGGAGCAGCGTTACCGCCCGTTTGAGGAATCGCGCGATTACGACCTGAACAGCGCGATTGCCGATGGTGTGGACGAACTCTGGCGTGACCCGCACAACGCGGGCGATATTCTGATTTTCTTGCCCGGTGAGCGTGAAATCCGTGAAGCGACAGACCACCTGCGCAAGCATTTGGCGCACCAGCCGCTGTACCGCAGCGCCGAGGTGTTACCGCTGTTTGCCCGCCTGAGCCAAACCGAGCAAGACCGTATTTTTGACAGCCACGGCGGCAGACGCATCGTGCTGGCCACCAATGTGGCGGAGACTTCGCTGACTGTCCCCGGCATCCGTTACGTGATTGACGCAGGTACAGCGCGCTTGAAGCGCTACAGTTTCAGGAGCAAGGTCGAGCAGTTGCTGGTGGAGCCCATCAGCCAATCGTCGGCCAACCAGCGCGCCGGGCGCTGCGGGCGGGTGGCGAACGGCATTTGCATCCGGCTTTATGACGAGAAAGACTTCAACGGCCGTGCGCGTTTTACCGACCCGGAAATCCTGCGCTCGTCTCTTGCCGGGGTGATTTTGCGCATGAAGGGCTTGCGCCTGGGGGATGTGGAACGCTTCCCGTTTTTGGAAGCCCCACGCCCCAAAGCCATTGCCGACGGCTACCAGCTGCTGGCCGAACTGGGCGCGGTGGACGAGGCGAATGAGCTGACGCGCATCGGTCACGAATTGTCCAAACTCCCGCTAGACCCGCGTGTGGGCCGCATGATTCTGGAGGCCCGTGAGCGCGGTGCGCTTGACGAGGTGCTGGTCATCGCCTCTGCCCTCAGCGTGCAGGATGTGCGTGACCGGCCCATGGAGGCGCAACAGCAGGCGGATCAAGCACATGCCAAGTTTGACGATGACAAGAGTGAGTTCTCGGGGTATTTGAATTTATGGAAATGGCTGGGCGACAACAAAGGAGGCCACGGAACTGACCACAAACTCAGCAACCGCCAGTACGAATCCCTGCTGCGGCAAAACTTCATCAACGTGCGCCGCCTGCGTGAATGGCGCGACATCCACAGCCAGTTGCTGACAGTGGTGGCCGAGCACAAATGGCGTATCAACACGCAGGCCGCGTCGTATGAGCAACTGCACCTCTCGATGCTTGCAGGCATGCTGGGCAATGTGGGCTACAAGCTTGAAGACGAGGCGGTCTACCTGGGCGCACGCGGTATCAAGTTCTACAGCCATCCCGGCGCACATTTGAAAAAGAAGCCTGGGCGCTGGATCGTCTGTGCCGAGCTGGTTGAAACTACCCGTCTGTTTGGTCGAGGCATTGCAGCCATCGAGCCGCAGTGGATTGAGCAGGTAGCTGACCATTTGCTCAAAAAGCAGTTGCTCGACCCCCATTGGGAAAAGAAGACCGCCGAAGTGACAGCGCTGGAGCGGGCCACGCTCTACGGCATCGTGATTTACAGCGGTCGGCGTGTGAATTTTGGCCGGGTTGACCCGGTGGCGGCGCGGGAAATCTTCATCCGTGAAGCGCTGGTCGGCGGGCAGTGGGACACCAAGTTGCCTTTTCTGGCCGCTAACCAAAAGCTGATTGCGCAGGTGGAAGACCTGGAGCACAAGTCCCGTCGCCAAGATGTGCTGGTCGATGACGAGTTGATTTACGCCTTCTACGACGCACAAGTGCCCGCAGACATGTGCAGTGGTGCAGGGCTTGAGAGTTGGCTGCGCGACCAGCAGCGGGCGCACCAGCATGCCCAGCAGCAGGCCAAAGCCAGCGAAAACCCGGAAAAATGGCTTCTCGCGGCGGCCCTTGTGCCATCGCAGCCTTTCATCAACCCGTTGCTGCTGACCCGCGACGCGTTGATGCGCCATGAGGCTGCTGGCATCACCGCGCAATCTTTCCCGCGCAGTATCCGTTTGGGTGGCGTGGACTGCGCCACCACCTACCTGCACGAGCCGGGCGACGCCAAAGATGGTTTGACCGTTACCGTGCCGCTCTTCGTGCTGAACCAAGTCAACGACGAACGTGGCGAATGGTTGGTGCCAGGCATGTTGAAAGACAAAATCCAGGCGCTGCTTAAAACCTTGCACCAACGCCCCCGCTCGCGTTTGGTGCCGCTGCCTGACACCGCCACCAGGATGGCTGAGACGTTGAACGCGCCTGAGCTGTTCGGCCACGGGGCGTTGATCGACGCGGTGCTGAAGCTGGTGCGACTGGCCACCTCGCTCGATATTGTGCGTGCCGACATCAAGGCCGACATGCTCAGCCCCCATCTGTTCATGAACTTCCGCGTGGTGGACGAACATGGCCGTCAGTTGGGCACAGGGCGTAATTTGGGGGCGCTCAAAGCCGAATTGGGTGCGCAGGCACGGGGCGCATTCCAGGCGTTGGCGGGGCTGAAGATGGCCAGCAATGCGGCTGCGGCCACCTCTTCAGTTGTTCAAGCCGCAGTTCAGCCTGAAAATAAGCCGCTACAGCATACAGGGCATGCTGTACCAGCTATTAAAAAAGAAGCACAGTCCGCTGCATTGGCCGCTCAACGCCACACCGCTTGGACATTCGGCGAGCTGCCTGAATTGCTCGAAATCCAAAAAGGTGGCCTCACCCTTATTGGCTACCCTGGCCTGATTGACGCGGGTGATGCTGTCACCATCGAAGTCTTTGACGAACCTGAGGTCGCCGCCGCCAAGCACCGCGCTGGCCTGCGCCGTCTGTTTGCTTTGCAGATCAAAGACGCGCTGAAGTATCTGGAAAAAAACATCCCAGACCTGCAAAAGATGGCTGTCACCTTCATGCAGGTTGGCAAAAATGCGGACGGCTCTGGCGGTGGCACGCTGGAAGAGCTGCGCGAGCAAATCATTGCCGTGGCCCTTGACCGGGCTTTTTTGCTAGACCCCCTGCCCACACACGAGTTCGACTTCAAACGCCGCATCGAAGAAGGCCGTGGCCGCCTGACCCTCATTGCCAATGAGGTGGCGAGGCTGGCGGCCACCATTTTGGCCGAGTACGCCACGGCGGCCCGCAAAATCAAAGACACCAAAAATGCTCCCGAAGCCACGGCAGACGCCGCCCAGCAGCTCGCGCGTTTGATGCCCAAGCGCTTCTTGACCGCCTCCGCGTGGGGGCCGTTACAGCACTTTGCACGCTACCTGAAAGCCATCACCTCGCGCTTGGAAAAATACCGGGCTGACCCTGCCCGCGATGCGGCACGGATGGCGGAATTGCGTCCGCAAGAGCAACGCTACTGGCGTCTGGTGGCCGAGCGCAAGGGCGTGGCCGATGCCCGGATGCAGGAATTCCGTTGGCTGCTGGAGGAACTGCGGGTCAGCTTTTTTGCGCAGGAGCTGCGTACGCCTCAGCCGGTGAGTGTCAAAAGGCTGGACAAGGCTTGGGGACAGCTGGGGTGATCTTTTCCTGTTGCCCGTGACTTGTGACTTGTGCCGCTCAGGGCGTTCAGTTCACGTCACCGTTGGCTTGGTGGGGTGTCTTGAGCAGGGCATTGGCCGCCACAGGATGTCCAAAATAATAGCCCTGGAAGGCGTCGCAGCCGCTGCTGGCAAGAAAGTTACGCTGCTCTGCGGTTTCTACGCCCTCGGCAATCACCGTCAGCCCCAGGCTGTGGCCCAGTGCCAGGATGGTGCGGGCGATGACTGCGTCGCTGGGGTCGGTCAGGACATCACGCACAAACGACTGGTCAATCTTGAGTTGGTCCAGTGGCAGGCGCTTGAGGTACGACAGCGAGGAATAGCCTGTACCAAAATCGTCCAGTGAAAAGCCCACACCAAAGGCCTTGATGGCATTCATCTTGACGATGACATCTTCCACATCGTCAACCAGTGTGCTTTCGGTCAATTCAAGTTTCAGTAAATAGGGGTTGGCTCCAGTTTTTTGCAGTGCCTGGGCAATATGGTCAACAAAATCAGTTTGCGCAAACTGGGAGGCACTCACGTTGACAGCCATGGTCCAGTGTGCGGTTTCGGGTTGGTCTGCCCACGCTACCAGTTGGGCGCAGGCGGTCTCAAGCACCCATTGGCCCAAGGGCAGGATCAATCCTGTTTCTTCTGCCAGCGTGATGAACTGTACGGGAGAAACCAGGCCATTCAAGGCGTGGTTCCAGCGCACCAGTGCTTCCACGCCTGTGGTTGCCCCATCACCGTTCACCTGGATTTGGTAGTGCAGCACAAACTCTTGCAGTGTCAAACCCTGGTGCATCTCTTTGATGAGTGAATCGTGGTCTGCCACTGCCGCCTGCATGGCTGGATCGAAAAACCGTGCTGCATTGCGGCCTGCGGATTTGGCTTGGTACATGGCCAAATCTGCTTTTTTGAGCAAATCATCCAGCGCGTCATGGTCGCCCATGAAGACGACGATGCCAATGCTGGTGGTGGTGGTGTGGGTATGTCCGTGCAGGTTGTACGTTTTTCTCAGGGTGTCGAGGATTTTGTTCGCGATGATTTCCGCCTGTGTTGCTGCCTCGTGGTCATGGACGCTCAACGCTTCCAGCAGCACCACGAACTCATCCCCGCCCAGGCGCGCCACGCTGTCGCCTTCGCGCACACAAGACTGAAGCCGTGTTGCCACCTGCTGCAACAACACATCACCGACATCGTGTCCCAAGGTGTCATTGAGACTTTTGAAATGGTCCAGATCCAGGAACATCAGGGCGCCATGCGCTGTGGTGCGAGCGGAAGTCACCATGGCTTGCTTGAGGCGGTCCATCAGCAAACGGCGGTTGGGCAGTCCGGTCAGCGCATCGTAAAAGGCCAAGCGACGGATTTCTTCTTCGTCCTGGCGGCGTTGGGTGATATCGCGGGCGACACCGATGAACGTGGTTTGTCCAGCGCGTGTAACCTTGGATACGGACAGGCTCATGGGGAATATGCTGCCATCCTTGCGCTTGCCCTGCACCTCGCGCGAGATGCCGATGACGCGGGATTCGCCAGTCTTCTGGTAATTCTGTATGTAGCTATCGTGCTGTTGCCCATGCAATTCGGGGATCAGCATGGACACATTTTTTCCCAGCACTTCCTCAAGGGTGTAGCCAAACACAGTGCAGGCTGATTTGTTGAAGGACTCAATCATCCCTTGCGTTGTGCTGGTGAGGACGCAGTCCAGCATGTTGTCGAGAATGGTCTGGGTGTGCAGTGCTGCCTCGCGGAGCGTGTTTTCGGCCTGCTTGCTGTCGGTGATGTCATGGAAGGCGCCCAGCAACTTGATGACTTTGCCATTTTCAATCATGGGGAAACCCTGTGCTCTCACCCACAAATGCTTTCCCTTGGCGGTGATCATGGGCAGTTCCAGATCCCAGGGCGTTCCGAATTGAATGCCCGCTTGTACCGCTGTCTGGATGGTCGTTCGGGCGCTGGGGGCATAAAAGTTGATGGCTTGGTCGAGGGGGGGCGCCACAAGCGGATCAACTTCATGGATGCGGCATGTTTCTTTCGACCAAAAGGGCTGCATTGTTTGCAAATCCAGCTCCCAGCCACCGACTTTGGCAACTTCCCCGGTGCGCTCCAGCAGTTCTGCCGTGGTGGCGAGGGATTGCCGTACACGGTAGGCCTCTGTCACATCGCTGAACACCAGCACCACCCCTACTATTTGGCCTGAGGCATCTCGGATGGGCGCACCACTGTCTGAAATTTGGTATTCCTTCCCGTCACGGGCAAGAAGCGCCGTGTGGTTGGCCAGTCCCACAACGTCCCCGCTCGCCATCACCAGTTGTACCGGATTGGCCGCAGGCGTGCGTGTCTGGGCATGGATGATTTGAAAGACTTCGGGCAATGACCGGCCAGTGGCTTCTGTCAGAGCCCAGCCCGTCAGGCGCTCGGCCGTGGCGTTCATGCGGGTAATCCGGCCTGTTGCGTCTGTGGCGATCACGGCATCGCCAATGGATTGCAGTGTGATGGCCAGGTTCTCTTCACTGAGACGGAGTTTTTCTTCAGCGCGTTTGCGTTCGGTCACATCGTTGGCCAGCACCAGCTTCGCCTGGCGATCGCCAAACTTCAGGGCATGCGAGGTAATCTCAACCAAAATGAGGCTGCCATCTTTGCGGCAGTGGCGCCACAGCCCTGCTTCGCTGCGCCCCAAACGGGCTTGGTGCAACTCTTGTTCGAGACGCACCAATTCTTCCGCCGGACGGATATCGCGGATCGTCATCGCCAAGAACTCTTCATGGCTGTAGCCGTAGTGGGCCACCGCAGCATCGTTGACTGCAAGAAAGGCTGCGGTTTCAAGGTCATAGACCCACATGGGGTGGGGGTTGCTTTCAAACAATTCCCGGTAGCGGGTTTCGCTGGCTTGCAGGGCCGCTTCATTTTGCTTTCGCTCCGTGATGTCTACCCGAATCCCCAACAGACGACTGGCCTTGCCCTCAGGCGTGTGCGTGAGCACGCGTCCGCTCACGCTGACCCAGCGGAACGAGCCATCGGCATGCCGCAGTCGTGCTTCGTAGTGGTAGGGCGTGCCGTCGCCAGAGAGCAGCACGGCCTGAATCTTTTGCGCCACCATATCCTTGTCTTCGGGATGGATACGATCAAGCCATTTGTCGCGGTTGACAAAGCCCTCTTCGGGGTCATAGCCCAGCATGGTGAAATAAGTGGGGGTAGCGAACCACTGGTCTGTTACCAGATCCCAGTCCCAAACGCCAATAGCGGCTGCATCTGTTGCCAGGGTAAGCCGTTGCGCCATGTCCTGAACATGGTTTTCTGTCTGCATTCTTTGTCGCCAGGCTTGGTTCAGGAAGGCACACAAAATGACGATGGCCAACGAGGCGGCAACCCAGGTGGTGATTCCTACGGCAGCCAGTTGCCGCCAAGGTGCCAAGATGACTTGGTACGATTGACCGACCACCACTGCCAGTCCAGGCTGTGCTGACAAGGTGCGGTAGGAAAACATGCGGACTATGCCGTCAATAGGGCTGGCTATGTCGAAGTTGCCAGCAGGATTGCGCGGCAACAGATCGCGGAACAAAGAGCGGCCTGCAAACTCTTTCCCCATGACTGCATCATCAAACGGGCTGCGCATCATCAGCACGCCATCACGACGGAACAAGATAACCGAGCCATCAGCCCCCAAATTGACAGAGCTCCAAAGCTCTTCAAAATAGGGCGGTTCCACCGAAGCAACGATAAGTCCCGAAAACGTGCCATCGGCCGATGACAAGGGGCGCACGGCATTGATGATCCATTTGCCACTGACACGACCGCGCAAAGGAGGGCTGATGTGGAATGTAGTCAGCGGCTGCGTTTGGTAGATTTGGAAGTAGGCCCGGTCTGCAACGTCAACGCCTACAGAACTGCCGTTTGAATCGTAAGTAACGCGGCCTTGCGTATCGACGACAAACAGCACGCGTGCAAAAGGCAGTTCTTTGGCCTGCTCATGCAGCAGTGCACGAGCCGACTGCATATCCAGCTTACCCGAAGCCTGGAGTTGTGCCAAGCTGCTTGCCGCCAGTTGCAACCGTTGGTCTACGGTTTGAAACGTGCGTGTGGTTTGCTCTTCTATGACATGGGCAAACGATTCCGTCAGTCGCTTGCCCGATTCAATCGCCTGTGTCCGCAGGTAGGCCAATGTCAGCGCAATCAAGCAGCCCGATACCAAAATAACAGCCAATGCCAACCCAAACAGCAGGTTTCGTCTTGGCTGACGCCGGGGTATCTGCGGTCTGTGCTGGGGCTGTGAGGCGCCAAATTCTGATCTCATCTGTGGTGCTACAGGTCAATCATTTTGTTACATGTTTACAGTCTAGTGGAGTTTGATGAATTGAACCGGCTCGCATGGAATGCCCCCTGTTCCGTGTCTACCGAGTTTTGTGTACGCAGCCCTTAATCTGCCTTTCATACGTGGCATCCTTATCGTATTTTCAAAGTGTCAACACCCCATGCTCACCTTCTACAACCTTATCCACACTCAACATGCCGCCCGATTTGAGATTTTTCGGGGGGACAAAGTCCCCGCGTTTGAGAAGCCTGAGCGTGCCAACGGGGTCGCGGATCGGTTGCTGTTGCGTCGCCATGTGCTGCGCACACCCGATGCGGATGCGCGGGCCGTCATGCACCAAGTTCATACCCCTCGCTATCTGCGCTTCCTGCAAACCGCATGGCAGCAGTGGGTGGCGCTGGACCCGTCCAACGCTGAGCGCGAGGCTTTCCCCTCGGTCTGGCCAGTACGCAGCTTGCGCAGCGACATCGAGCCCACCAACTTCACCGGTAAGCTGGGCCTGTATTCCATGGACAACGGTGCGCCGGTGTTGGTGGGCACGTGGGATGCCGTGAAAGGTGGCGCAGATGCGGCGCACAGTGCTGCGCTGGCGGTGTCGCGCGGCGACAGCAAGGCCGCGTTTTGCCTCTCGCGTCCACCTGGTCACCATGCGGGGGCCGATTTCATGGGCGGCTACTGCTTTATCAACAACGCCGCTGTGGCGGCACAAACGCTGCTGAACCAGGGCGCCCAGCGTGTGGCTTTGCTGGACGTGGATTACCACCACGGCAACGGGACACAAAGCATTTTTTACGAACGCGCTGATGTGCTGTTCATCAGCATCCACGGCGATCCACGTACCGAGTACCCTTTTTACCTGGGCCATGCGGACGAAACCGGTGAGGGCGCGGGTCTGGGTTTCAACCTGAACTTGCCGTTGCCCGCAGGCAGCAGCGTGGCCGCCTGGTTTGGGGCGTTGGAAGCCGCCTGCACCCGGATTGCCGTGCACCAGACCGATGCGCTGGTGGTGTCGCTGGGTTTGGACACGTTCGCGGGCGACCCGATTTCCAGCTTTGCCCTGTTGGCCGATGATTTCACCCGTTTGGGTCAACGTCTCGCCGCTTTGGGCTTGCCTACGGTGTTTGTGTTTGAAGGCGGCTACGCGACCGCCGAATTGGCCGTCAACACGGTGAACGTGCTGGAAGGCTTTGACATGGCAGTGTCCGTGTCAGTGTGACAGCGTGTATGTGATGGTTTGCACGAAGTAATGCAAAGTCCAGCGCAACGTCAGGCCTAGCTCTTGCAGCGGGCTATAGTTTCCTCACCTGTACCAACGTGTTTCCCCTTTTTACCCAAGGAATTTACCCATGCTTAACGGAAAAACTGCCCTCGTCACTGGCTCCACCAGCGGTATTGGTCTGGGCATCGCCCTGCAACTCGCCAAGCAAGGCGCCAATATCATTCTGAATGGTTTTGGCGACCACACCGGCCCCAAGGCCGAAGTCGAGGCGCTGGGCGTCAAAGTGGGTTACAGCGGTGCAGACATGAGCAAGCCCGCCGAAATCGCCGCCATGATCGACTACGCCACTGCAGAGTTTGGTGGTGTGGATATTTTGGTCAACAACGCAGGTATTCAGCATGTCGCGCCGATTGAGTCGTTCCCGATTGAAAAATGGGACGCCATCATCGCGATCAACCTGAGCGCCGCCTTCCACGCCACGCGCTTGGTGATTCCCGGTATGCGCGCCAAAAACTGGGGCCGCGTCATCAGCATTGCCTCGGCGCACGGCCTGGTGGCATCGGCCAACAAATCGGCTTACGTGGCGGCCAAGCATGGCGTGGTGGGCATGACCAAAGCCGTCGCCCTGGAAACTGCAACCACTGGCGTCACAGTGAACGCGATTTGCCCCGGTTGGGTGCTGACGCCACTGGTGCAAAAGCAAATTGATGACCGCTCGGCCAACGAGAAAATCACCATTGCGCAAGCCACAAAAGAGTTGCTGGGCGAAAAAGAGCCCTCACTGCAATTCACCACCCCCGAGCAACTCGGCGACTTGGCCGTGTTCATGTGCTCGCCCGCAGCGGACAACATTCGCGGTGTGGCCTGGGCTGCCGACGGTGGCTGGACAGCCCAATAAGTATGGGTTTATTGCTATGAAAATTGAAGATGTGCGTGCCAAGGCATTTGCCATGCCGCTGACCAATCCGTCTTACCCACCGCCACCGTACCGCTTTTACAACCGCGAATACATCGTCATCACTTACCGCACCGACATTGACGCCTTGCGGGCGGTGGTGCCTGAGCCGCTAGAGATCACCGACCCTGTCGTCAAGTACGAGTTCATCCGTATGCCGGACTCCACGGGTTTTGGCGACTACACCGAATCAGGCCAGGTCATTCCCGTGCACTACCAGGGCAAGCCCGGTGGCTATGTGCATTCGATGTACCTGGACGACGACGCGCCAATTTCGGGTGGCCGTGAGATTTGGGGTTTCCCCAAGAAACTCGCCTGCCCCAAAATCTCGCATGAGGGTGAGGTGATTGTTGGCACGCTGGACTGCGGCAGTTTGCGCTGTGCCGTAGGCACCATGGGCTACAAGCACAGGGTGATCGACAGTGCAGCGGTGCAAAAATCCATGCTGGAACCCAGCTACTTGCTGAAAATCATCCCGCATGTGGACGGCTCGCCGCGCATTTTGGAGCTGGTGCGCTACTACCTTGAAGACGTGCAAGTCAAAGGTGCCTGGACAGGGCCAGCGGCACTGGAGTTGTTCCAGCACGTCACCGTGGACGTGGCCAAACTGCCGGTGCGAGAGGTGATTTCAGCCACCCATTTTGTGGCTGATCTGACGCTGGGCCTGGGCGAAGTCGTTCACGACTATTTGGCCACGCCTTAAAAAGGCCTGATTCGTCTACAGCTTCGCCAACCGCGACAAGGCAAGCTGTAGCGTCTCATCCTTCTTGGCAAAGCAAAACCGCACCACATGCTGGTCAAACCCGTTGCCGTAAAACGCGGACAACGGGATCGCGGCCACACCGATTTCACGGGTCAGCCATTGGCAGAAATCGGCTTCTGGCAGATCGCGCTCAGCCACTTTGAGCGCTGAAATATCCACGCACTGAAAGTAGCTGCCGGTGCTGGGCAGCAGTTTGAAGGCTGTGTTGGCCAAACCCGCACGGAACAGATCGCGTTTGCGCTGGTAGAACGCGGGTAATTCCAGGTGCGGCTGCGGGTTGGCCATGTAGCTGGCCAGCGCGTGCTGCACTGGCGTATTCACCGTGAACACATTGAACTGATGCACCTTGCGGAACTCGGCCATCAGCGCTGCGGGTGCCGCCACGTAGCCTACCTTCCAGCCTGTCACGTGGTAGGTTTTGCCAAAGCTGCTGACGATGAAGGCGCGTGCCGCCAACCCAGGGAAGCGGGCCGCACTTTGGTGCAGTGCCCCGTCAAACACCATGTGCTCGTACACCTCGTCGCTGATGAGCAGGATGTCGGTGGGGGCCAGCAGGTCCTGCAAGGTCAGCATGTCGGCTTTGCTCCACACCGTGGCGCTGGGGTTGTGCGGGCTGTTGACGAGGATGGCGCGGGTGCGCGGCGTGATGGCGGCGCTGATCTTGTCGAAATCGGGGCGGAAGGTGCCAGGCGTCAAGGGGACGCGAACCACTTTGCCGCCAGCCAGCTCGATGTTGGGCACGTAGCTGTCGTAGCACGGCTCCAGCACGATCACTTCGTCACCGGGGTGTACGACGGCCAGGATGATGGTGATGATGGCTTGCGTAGCACCGGCTGTGATGGTGATTTCGCTGTTGGCGCTGTACTGGTGGCCATACATTGCTGCGATTTTGGTAGCAACGGCTTCACGCAGCACAGGTACGCCGGGCATGGGTGGGTACTGGTTCAGGCCGTCCTGCATAGCCTGTGTGACGGCGTTCACCAGGGCCGGATCGCAGTTGAAGTCCGGGAAGCCCTGGCCCAGATTGACCGCCCCGGTCTCGGCGGCCAGTGTGGACATCACCGTGAAAATCGTGGTGCCCACGGCGGGAAGCTTGGTGGTGAGTGGAGGGGTGCGTGGTTGCGCGTGTAGGGCAGTGTTCATGGTGTCCATCCTGGTCATAAGCCGTAGTCGTGGGTGGTGCCTGCGAGTGCTGTGGCAATCAGTTTGCGGTCAAGTCGGTCGCTCAGCAGTTCAGCGAATTTGAAGACAAAGTTGCGCAGGTAAGCGCTGCGTTTGAAGGCGACGCGGGCGATATTTTGGCCGAACAAATGGCCCACGGGGCGCACCACCAAATCGCCATTGCTGCCGTCTTCGCGCACGGCCATCTCGGCGACGATGCCCACGCCCAGCCCGAGGCGCACATAGGTTTTGATCACGTCCGAGTCAATGGCTTCCAGCGCGATGCGGGGCACCAGCTTTTTGGCGGCAAAGGCGGTGTCGATGCGGGTGCGGCCTGTGAAGGAGGGGTGGTAGGTGATGATCGGCTCCAACGCAAGCTCTTCCAGCGTTACGCGCTCCTTTTTCGCGAGCGGATGGCCTTGCGGCATCACCAGCACGTGCTGCCATTCGTAGCAGGGCAGGGTGACGAGTTCGGGGAAATCAGAGAGTGATTCGGTGGCGATGCCGATCTCAGCGATTTCGTCAATCAGCATCCGCGCCACTTCGCGGGGGGAACCCTGGTGCAGGCTGACGTTCACCTTGGGGTAGGCCTCACGCAGTTTGGCTACCGGTATGGGCAGCACATAGCGTGCTTGCGTGTGGGTGGTGGCAATGCTCAGCGTGCCGCTGTCCTGGGCGCTGAACTGCTCGCCAATGCGCTTCAGATTGCCCAGTTCGCGCATGATGACTTCAATGCTTTGCAACACATGCTGACCGGGTTCTGTGACGCGTTTGAGGCGTTTGCCATGGCGCGAAAAAATTTCAACGCCCAACTCTTCTTCCAGCTCAATGATGGCTTTGGACACACCGGGCTGCGAGGTGTGCAGTGCTTTGGCGGCTTCGGTGAGGTTCAGGTTGCGGCGAACAGCCTCTTGAACAAAGCGAAATTGGTGCAGGTTCATAACGAATTAATGCTGATAATGGTTTTTATTATGCTGTAAATGTCTATGGAGTGGCTGGTACTGGCTTCCGCGTGAGGCTGATTTCCCTGGTCTGCTAGCATCAGCCTCTATGAAGCGTTGGATTATTGTGCTGTTGATTTTTGTCTTGCCCCTGCAAATGAGCTGGGCAAACGGTCATCTGTGGAACAACACTGCCGCTGATTTATCGACCCTGTCTGCGGGTGAACCTCGCCACACCCATGTTGATGACGTGGACCGCACGGACGGTGCGCACCCGGGTGATGGCCATGGTGCTGCTGACCCATTGACCGCTGAAGAACACGCCAGTGCCCACGCGCATGACGGCTTGCACTACGTGCTGTTGCCGCTGTGCACCACGCTGTGCCTACCCCAAACCAGTGCTGCGCACCGTGCGCAAGTGATGCCACTGCGCTTAGACCGTCCAACCCCTCGCCTGGATCGCCCGCAGTGGCACCCCGCCTGAGGGCGGGCCGCTACTTTTCAAACTTTTCCCTGTTTTGTAGCGGTTCGCCGAAGTGTCATTGTTTTTTGACTTTCGGAGAACTGAATGCGAACCTTTTTTTGGCGGCCATGGGTCGCTGTGGGTCTGTGCAGTGCGGGGCTTCTCAGCCCCAGCCACGCCCACGACACTTTCAATATTGCGCTGAATTTGGCCGACGCGCTGGACGCGGCGTGGGCGCAAAGCCCGCAGTCGCAAGCCCACACGAACAGAAAAACCGAGTTAACTGCCCGCAGTGCCGCTGCCCAGGCGCTGTTTGCCGGCCCACCCCGGCTGGGATTCGTCCACCGCACCGACCGCATTGGCAGCCGTGCGGGTCTGCGCGACTACGAAGCCGAACTTGCCGTGCCGCTGTGGAACCCTGGCGTGCGCCAGCCTACGCAGGGGGCGGCCAGTGCTGACCAATGGCTTTTTGAGGGCCAGCAACGTGCCGCCAAGCTCAGGCTGGCGGGCCAGTTGCGTGAATTGGCCGCACTGGTGGCCTTGCAACACAGCGAGTTTGACGTGGCAGACCACAAACTCATCGACGCTCATGTGCTAGCCCAGGATGTGGCCCGGCGCTACCGTGCGGGCGATGTGGCCCGGGTCGATAGCCTGCAAGCGCAGACGCAGGTGTACCAGGCAGAACTGCTGAAAGCACAGGCGCAGAACCAGCTCACCCTGCTGCAAACCCAGTGGGCCGCGTTGACCGGTGAGGCCACGGTGTCTGTGCTGGACGAATCTTTGGGTGTGCCTGGCCCTTCTTCGACCATCTCCGCTACCGCTGCGCTGACTTCCTCCAACTCATTGCCTATCCCCCATCCCTTGGCGATCGAGGCGCGGGCCGGGGTGGAATCCGCACTCGCCCGCCTCGCCTTGGCACAGGCCGACCAGCGTGACCCGGTGGAACTGGGTGTGGGCCTGGCCCGCGACCGCAGTGCGGACGGCTCGCCCCCCAACAGCAGTTTGCGCTTGGCGCTGCGCATTCCCTTGGGCGGCGATCAGCGCAATGCTGCCAAGCTGGCCGCTGCCCGTGCAGAACTGGATGCCCAGCAGGCCCGTGCTGATGCGGTGACACGCCAACTGCAAGCTGCCATTCAGGCTGCCGAGGCCAGCCTCGCCAATGCCCGCAGCACCGAGGCCGTCGCCACGCAGCGTGCGTTGGTCAGCGCCGAAGTGCAGACGCTGATCGCCAAAAGCTACCGCTTGGGCCAAAGCGATTTACCCACCCGGCTGCGCGCTGAGCATGAGAAGTACGACGCTGACCTCACCCTTTACCGTGCCCGCACCGAAGTGCGCATCGCCATTTCCCGCCTCAACCAAGCCTATGGACTGCTGCCATGAACGTATTTTTCAAGCCTTTTAGCCCTTATGCGCTTGCCCAATGGGCTATGACAGCTATTATTTTGGTAGCGTTTCATATGGCGAGCCTGGCCGGTGAGGGGCATGACCACGGGCCAGCGCCTGCGCCCAGTGCCACGGGGTCATCTTCGGCCCATGTCGCTCCCCGTTTCGCACCCCGCTTTGAAGCCCATTCTGACCGCCTGGAAGCCGTCGGCACGCTCGCCAACGGTGAGTTGAGTGTGTTGGTTGACCGCTACGACACCAATGCCCCTGTGCTGCAAGCCCAGGTGGCGTTGGTGTCGGGCAACACCAGGCTGGTGGGCGGCTTTCATGCGGACATAGGCGACTACAGCTTTTCCGACAAGCCGTTCCTGGAACCTGGCACCTACCTGATCACGCTGACCGTTCAATCTGGGAGCGACACTGACACGCTGGCGGCTGAGTTGGTCGTGCCCGAACTCGCGCATGACGCTGCGGACAACGCCGCCGTAGCGCGACCGTGGTTGCGTGCAGCGGGTTATGCCGCTATGGCACTGGTGGTGGTGCTGCTGCTGGTTGTCGTTTGGACTCGTCGTGGTTCAATTGCTTTTAAATTCATAGCTGCTGTAGCTTTCGGATTGTGCACAACAGCCAGTTTTGATGCTTTTTCAGGGGAAGGCCATGACCACGGCGAAGCCCCGCCTGCCGCCAATGGCACAGGCCCCAAGCGCCAGCCTGATGGATCGGTGTTTCTGCCCAAATTGTCTCAGCGTCAACTGGGCGTGCAAACCGTCATCGTGCAGATCAGCAGCCAGCCTGCCACGGTGGAATTGACCGGTCGTGTGGTGGCTGACCCGAACGCGGGTGGCCGCGTGCAACCTCTTCAAGCCGGTCGCATCGAAGCAGGGCCCCGTGGCTTGCCGCAGTTGGGCCAGGCGGTGAAAAAGGGCGAGGTGCTGGCCGTGGTGCGTTCGTCTGTCAGTGCCATAGAGCGCAGCAACCAGCAGGCGCTGATCGCTGAGTTGAACGCCAGTTTGGAGCTGGCCCGCAAACGCAGCGCACGGTTGGTGCAACTGGAGGGCACGGTGCCGCAAAAAGACCTGGAAGCCGCACAGGCCGAGGTGGGCAGTTTGACGAAGCGCCTCGCCGCCCTGAGCCCCAGCGTATCGGCCACAGAATCGCTGCTGGCGCCGGTGTCTGGCGTGATTGCGGCGGCGAACGTGGTGGCAGGGCAGGTTGTGGACGCCCGCGAGCTGCTGTTTGACATCGTAGACCCCACACGGCTGCGGGTAGAGGCCCATGCGTTTGATGCCAGCTTGCTGGGTCACATTGCCAGTGCTTACGCCGTGCCCGCACCGGGTACACGCATCGCTTTGCAATTTGTCGGAGCGGGGCGCACGCTGGTGGAGGGTGCGATTCCCTTGCAGTTTCGCACCACCGGCCCGCCAACTTTTCCCTTGGCCATCCACCAGCCTGTCAAGGTGCTGGTGCAAACGTCAGAGCAGCTCAAAGGCTGGGTGCTGCCCACCGCCGCGCTGGTCAAAAGTGCCAGCAACCAGGACACCGTGTGGGTACACACCGGTGCCGAGCAGTTCGTGCCACGCACGGTGCGCTTTGCCCCGTTGGATGGCGCTCGCGTGTCGGTGCTGGACGGCCTGAATTCGGGCGACCGGGTGGTGACGCAAGGCGCACCGCTGGTCAACCAAGTGCGCTGAAGGGAAGCACTCATGTTTGACAAACTGGTTTATTCCGCGCTGCACCACCGGCTGATGGTGCTGGTGGTGGCTGCTGTGTTATTGATTTACGGTGCTTTTTCGCTCACACGCTTGCCCGTGGACGTGTTCCCTGACCTGAACAAACCCACCGTCACGCTGCAAGCCGAGGCGGGCGGCATGGCCCCAGAGGAGGTGGAGCAACTCATCACCTTCCCGCTGGAAACCGCGATGGGGGGCTTGCCCGGGGTGGAGAGTGTGCGTTCCATCTCCAGCATGGGTCTGGCTTTCGTCTACATCACTTTTGACTGGAAAACGGACATCTACCGTGCTCGCCAGATGGTGGGCGAGCGCCTTTCCACGGTGCGCGAGCAATTGCCTGCTGGCGTGACGCATGTGGGCATGGGGCCGGTCAGCTCCATCATGGGGGAGATCATGCTGCTGGCGCTGCCGATTGATGTGGCCCAAACCACACCGATGGCGGTGCGTGAGTACGCTGATTTTGTGCTGCGCCCGCGTTTGCTGACCCTCCCCGGCGTGGCGCAGGTGGTACCCATTGGCGGCGAGGTGCGCCAGTACCAGGTGCAGCCTGACACCGCCCGCATGGCTGCACTGGGCGTGACGGTGGAAGCGATTGCCGATGCCGTGAAGAACTTTTCTGGCAACACCAGCGGTGGCTTTGTGGAACTCAATGGCCGTGAGTACCTGATTCGCAACCTGGGTCGCACCCTGCGGCTGGACGATTTGCAGCACCTCCCCGTGGCCTACCGCAACCAACGGGCAGTGCAGCTCAGTCAGGTGGCAAACGTCACCTTTGCCCCGGCAATACGGCGTGGCGACGCGGGCCTGAACGGCCAGCCCGCCGTGATTTTGGGCATCCAAAAACAACCTGCTGCGGACACCGTCAAGTTGACAAAGCAGGTGGAAGAAGCCTTGGGGCAGCTGGAAAAAAGCTTGCCCGCCGGCATGGGTAAGCCCAAAGTCACCATGCGCCAAGCCAGTTTCATTGAGGCTTCCATTTCCACGTTGCAAGCCAAGCTGATGACCGCTGCTGCCGTGGTGGCCGTGGTGCTGTATTTCTTTTTGATGAACCTGCGAACCACGGTGATCTCGCTGGCGGCGATTCCGGTGTCCATTTTGGCCACGGTGTTGGTGTTCCAGTACTTTGGCCTTTCCATCAACACCATGACGCTGGGGGGCTTGACGATTGCCACTGGCGAGCTGGTGGACGATGCCGTGGTGGGCGTTGAGAACGTGTTGCGCCGCATGAAAGAAAACCGCCTGGCGGCTGCTGGAGAGCGCTTGTCACCGCTGGCCTTGGTGGCCAAAGCCACGCTGGAAGTGCGTTCGGTGATTGTGCTGGCCACCGTCATCACGGCACTGGTGCTGCTGCCGCTGTTCTTTTTGCCGGGTGTGGAAGGCCGTTTGATGCAGCCGCTGGCGGTAGCCTACATCGTATCGCTGCTGGCATCCATGCTGGTGTCCGTCACGTTGACGCCGGTGATGGCGTATTACCTGTTGCCGCGCATGACCTCGCTTGGGCAAGGTGACACGCGGGTTCAGGTCTGGGTCAAAGCCCGCTATGCCAAGCTGCTGCCAGCGGTGCTGCGCACGCCGCGCCGCTGGCTGGCCACCGCAGCTGGGGCTGTGCTGTTGGCGGGAGCTGCTGTACCGTTGTTCCCCACCACGTTTTTGCCTCCGTTCAACGAGGGTGTGGCGCTGGTCGGCTTGCGCTTGAACCCTGGCACCACGTTGGCCGAGACGGCACGCTTGGGCACCTTGGCGGAAAACGCCTTGCGTGGTGTGCCGGAGGTGGTGCACGTAGGCCGCCGGTCTGGCCGGGCGGAGTTGGACGAACATGCAGAGGGCGTGCATGTGTCTGAGTTGGACGTGCGGCTCAAGCGCAGTGCGCGCAGCGTGGAGGCCATTTATGCCGACATGCGCCAGCGCCTCGGTAGCCTGCCTGCGGCGATCAGCATAGGCCAACCCATCAGCCACCGCATCGACCACATGTTGTCGGGCGTGCGTGCGTCCATTGCTGTCAAGATTTACGGCGATGACCTGGACACCCTGCGCGGGCAGGCCGAAGCGCTGCGTCAACGCCTCAGCCGCATTGAAGGCCTGGTGGATGTGGAGGTGGAAAAGCAGGTGCTGACGCCGCAAATCAAAATCCGCGTGGACTACGACCGTGCCGCCCAATATGGGCTGGCAGCGCCCAAGCTGTTGCAAGAGCTGCAAACGCTGGTCGATGGCGAGCGCCTGAGCCAAGTGGTGGAGGGCAGCCGCCGGTTCAATCTGGTGCTGCGCTTGCCGGAATCGGCGCGTGGCATGGACGGGTTGAAGCAGCTGATGATCGACACGCCAGCCGGTCGCGTGCCGTTGGCGCAATTGGCCACGCTGGAGGAGTCCGATGGTCCCAACCAAATCAGCCGTGACGATGGGCGGCGGCGCATCGTGCTTTCGGCCAACGCGCAGGGCCGTGCCCTCAGTGCCGTGGTGGCGGACATCCGCACTGCTACGGGTGAGTTCAAGCTGCCCGAGGCTTACTTCATCACGCTGGGTGGGCAGTTCCAGGCGCAAGAAGACGCCAGCCGCTTGATCGGTCTGCTGTCGCTGGTCTCTGCTGCTCTGATTTTTTTGCTGCTGTACGCACGCTACCGTTCTGGCGTGCTGGCGGCCATCGTGATGGCGAATATTCCGCTGGCGCTTGTGGGGGCAGTAGCGGGGCTGTGGCTGTCAGGTCAACCCCTGTCGGTGGCGGCGCTGGTGGGCTTCATCACGCTGGCGGGCATCGCTATTCGCAACGGTATTTTGAAGGTGTCGCACTACATCAACCTGTGTGCCCATGAAGGGGTGCATTTTGGCGATGCGATGTTGCTGCGTGGTTCGCTGGAGCGCTTGACCCCTGTGCTGATGACCGCATTGGTTGCCGCGCTGGCACTGGCCCCCTTGCTGTTCGAGGCCGACAGGCCGGGCACCGAGATACTGCACCCGGTGGCTGTGGTGATTTTTTCGGGGCTCATCACTTCCACTTTGCTGGATGCGTTTTTAACCCCGGCGATGGTCAAGCTGTGGGGGCAAAAACCGGTGGCTGCGCTGGTGGCCCAGGCGGGGGAGGGTGCTTTTTGAGCGGCTTAGGCACCCAGTGCAATGTCTGCCAGCAAGTCCAACAACCGGGCCTCTTCGCCGACCGAGGCTTTGACCTCAATCGGCACCCCAGGGTGCGCCCGTCGCAGCGCATCCACCAGTACCGGTAGGTCTTCGCGGGCATGCTTGCCTACACCGAGAAACATGGGCAGTATGCGCAACTGGTCAGCACCATTAGCTATCATTTTTGCAGCGAATGTTGGCAAATCAGGCTCACTGAGCTCCAAGTATGCACAGCCGACCAGGTGATCGGCCGAGCGGCCCTGGATGCGGGCAGCCACAGACTCGATGGGGCCACGCCACAGCGGGTCACGTGAGCCGTGGGCGAACAAGATGATGCCTTGCTTCATGGGGTTCCTAAGGGGTTACGAAAAGTGTGCAAGGGGGCTTTAGCGCCGCAGCACCAGCCAGCTGAATGCAGCCAATGACAACAGCGAATAGATGAGCCCCGGTGCGGCAGCCGTCAGCCAAGGTTCCCAGTGGCGCAGGTTGCCGACGTGACCAAAGACGTTGTTGACCAAAAAGAAGCTGATGCCAATCATCACGCCGCCAAACACGTAGGTGGTGATGCCTGCGGTGCGAAAGTGCAGGTAGGCGAAGGGCAGGGCCAACACCACCATCACCAGACAGGCGAGGGGGTAGAAGACTTTTTTCCAGAATTCGATCTCATAGCGTTGCGCCGATTGGCCGTTGGCGTTCAGGTGCCGGATGTACTGGAACAAATCCAGCGTGGCCATGCGTTCGGGCTTGAGCAGCGCGACAGACACCATTTCGGCCGTGATTTCGGTCGGCCAGCGGAAGCTGGAGATCGGGGTGCGGGTGATGTGCGGGCGTGCGGCAGCAGGGGCTGTATTCGGTGCGCTGGATTGAAATTCGTTACGGTCGGCATCCTCAAGCAGCCAGGCTTCGTTGTGGTCGAAGCTGGCTTTGGGGGCCGTGGTTTGCGATACCAGTGCGCCTTTACCGTCAAATTCAAAAATACGCACGCCAAGCAAATTGCCGTTGGGGGCGATGCCCGCCACGTTGACGGCATAGGACTGGTAGCGCTGGCGCTCTTTGAGCCATGCGCCGGTTTGGCCCGTGGTGATGTTGCCTTCAAAGCGCGATTTGAGCAGCTGTGCGGTGCGGTCGCTCAAAGGGGCAAGGTAGTCGCCGCAGAGGAAGGTCAGCACCACAAAACCCAGCCCCAGTACCAGCAGCGTGCGCAGTGCTCGCCATGGCCCCAGGCCACTGGTGCGCAAAATGGTGTATTCCGAACTTTGGGCAAAGCGCGACATCACAAAAATGGTACCTATCAGCACCACGATGGGCAGCAGCTCGTACAGGTGGCTGGGTACCAGCAGCGTGACGTACAAAAAGGCGTAACCCACGCTGTAGCCTTTGGCCCCGC
The DNA here is from genome assembly GCA_025356445.1 of Betaproteobacteria bacterium. Taxonomy (GTDB): domain Bacteria; phylum Pseudomonadota; class Gammaproteobacteria; order Burkholderiales; family Burkholderiaceae_C; genus Defluviibacillus. The sequence continues at coordinate 170,041 of JANXSZ010000024.1, forward strand.
TGCGGCCCACGGCCTGCATTTCGTCCACCAGATCGAAGAAAAAGAACAGGGCCAAAAAGCCCAGCGTCACGTAGGCGATGGAGATCAGCATCTCACGGTAAATCAGGCGGCGCAGGGTCTTCATGGCATTTTGACGGCGTTATCAGCGAGCGCTGACATGGGGGTACTGCTGGCAGGCAGCAGGTAGCGCCATGACCAGTTGAAGTGCAGTTTGGCAATCCACAACCACACCAGTACGCACGTGCTGCCATGCAGGCCCAGCGTTACCCCTGTGAAGCTGACCCGGCCCGTGGCGATCCAGGTTTGCCCCAGGTTGAGCAACTGGAACACCAAAAAAAATGCAAAGGCCGCAAACAACATGTTGCCGCTGCGCCCAGCACGTGGGTTGCTGGTGGCAGCGGCCAAGGCCAATCCGACAAAATTCAGCGAAGCCAGCACCAACCCCACGCGCCACGCGAGCTGGCCCAGGTTGGTGGGCGTGGGTTCGCGCAGCAAGGTGAGGGTGGTGCGGGCTGCAGCGGGCACCTCACTCGCATTGGTGCTGGTATTGGTGCCCAGCTGGGTGCCATACACCTCGAATTCACTGATTTTGATGCGCTTGTCGCCCACGCTGCTTTCCAGGCGTTGGCCATGGTTGAGGATCAAAAATTTGCCCTCTATTTCTGTCTGTTGTTCCCCTTTTTGCAGCACTTCAATGTGCCCGCTCAGGGCGCTGGTGATGGCGTCTTTGCCGCCTTCACTGGCGGAAATGAAAATGTTTTTACCCGACAGCGCATCGGGCGAGGCTTTGTCGATAAAAAAAACTTTTTTGCCGCCAGCTGACTCTTGGAATTGCCCTGGGGACACACGATCAAGATCCCCACGTTTTTCAAACCGGTCTTTCATGTCCTGGGTTTGCTGCGTAGACCAAGGGGACACCACCAGCGTCAGCAAGGCAATCACCAGCAGCACGGGCCAAGCAAAGCGGAAGGTGGGGGCGATAAACCCGCCTAAGCCCTTGCCACCGGTGAACCAGATCACCATTTCGCTGTCTCGGTACATGCGCGATACAGTGCCCACAATGGCGACGGACAGGCTGAGCGACAAAAGCGCCGACAACTGGCCCAACACCGTGTACCACATCACAATCATCAAATCAGACGGGTCCACACCGCCGCGCGAGGTCAGGCCCAGCACGCGAAACAGCGTCATCGTCATCACGATGGTGAGCAGCACGACAAAGGTGGCACCAAAGCTGCGTGCCAGCTCTTTGCGGAGTGAGGATTGGAAAAGCATCAGGTCAGTTGGCGCAGAAGATGAGGATGGTGGTGTTTTGAAGCAAAATAAAGCGTGTTTGGTTAACTGAAGTCTTCCGTAGTCTCTACCCGCCTTTACCTGTCGTATGTCAGCGCCGCAAAGTCCCCGTACACCCCCTATAGCCGGTGCAATCCCTTCCAAGTTTATCGCGTTCGTCCTTTTGGCCGTGGTGCTGGTGCGCCTGTGTACACTGGGTGCGTACCCGTTGGGCAGCACTACCGAGCCGCGCTATGCGGAAATTGCCCGCAAGATGCTGGAAACCGGCAACTGGATCACGCCTTGGTTTGACCACGGTGTGCCGTTTTGGGGCAAGCCCCCGCTGTCGTTTTGGGGCAGCGCTGCCACGATGGCCATTTTTGGTGTGAACGAATTTGGGGCACGGCTGGCCCCGTTTCTGGCGGCCTTGGGCAGTGCCGCGCTGTTTTGGGCTTGGCCTCGGGATGCGCGTGTCAAAGCGGCGTTGCCGTTGGCGGCATCGGTGGTTTTATTTTCCAGCGTGGTGGGGTTTATTGCTTCGGCAGCGGTGATGACGGACATGTTCATGGCGTTCAGCACCACACTCTGCATGGTGGCGTTTTGGGTGGCTGTGAATGACACAACCGCCCGCAGCCTGTGGCGCTGGTTCTTTTTTGTGGGTGTGGCGCTGGGGTTGCTCGCCAAAGGGCCGGTGGCTACCGTGGTGACAGGATTGGCGCTGGGGCTGTGGGTGCTTTGGACAGGCCGCTGGTTCACGGTGTGGCAGCGCCTGCCGTGGCTGCGGGGCATTTTGCTCACCGTTGCATTGGCCTTGCCCTGGTACCTGCTGGCTGAGCACCGCACGCCTGGTTTTTTGCAGTATTTCATTGTTGGCGAACATGTCCAGCGGTTTTTGGTCAGCGGCTGGACAGGGGACTTGTACGGTCAGGGCCATGCCGAGTTGCGCGGGTTGATCTGGTGGTTTGGCGCAGGCGGGTTTTTGCCATGGACGCTGGTGGCCGTGCTGGCGGGGTTACTGCTGTGGATGCGAAGGCACCCCATGGATGTTCCTGAAGCTGTTTTTCAACCGAAAGAATGGCAGTACCTGATGGCCTGGACGGTGGCGCCGTTGGTGTTTTTTACCGCTGCACGCAATATTCTTGAGGCTTATGTGCTACCGGGCTTACCGGCGTTTGCTTTGCTCACGGTGCTGCTGGTGTTTGCCGCCGCCAAGCAGTCACCGTGGTTATCGCGTGTGTGGTTACTGGGGTTGGTGGCACCGGTGCTGTGGGTGGGTTGGCTTGCCTTGTCTGACCAGCCAGAGCAGCGCTCACAGCGTGCTTTGCTTCGGTTGTGGCCTGTAAACACCCCGTTGGTGTACTTGGGTGCGCGGCCTTTGTCCGCTAATTTTTACTCGCAAGGGCGGGCTTTGGTGGCAGATTCACCGGCCGCCATTCAACAATGGCTGACTGGCCGCGAACCTGTGACTTTGGTCGTGCAAGATACGCTGCTTTCGCAGTTGCCAGCATCGACAATGGCTGCCTGGGCAGTGGTGGGTCGCCATGCAGGCTTTACCATGTTGCAATACCGCGTCAGCATATCTAGCTCGTCCTTACCCCTCAACGCGCCTTTCAAAGCTCCCCTTACAGAAAGCAAATGACCCATGGATTTTGAACTTAAACAACTCGACTTGGCTGCCTCTGCGGCCCATAAATGCGATGCGCTGGTGCTGCTGGTAGGGGAGTCGTTCACTGCGGGTCAAGACGAGGCCTCGTCACTGATCGCAGCGGCTATCAAGGCCGATCATTTGAAGCTGAAGGCGGGCAAGTTGCTCCAGCTGTACCTGAGTGCACCGTTTTTGGCCCACCGCGTGGTGCTGGTGGGTGCAGGTGATGGCTCGGCCAAACAGGTTAAAACAGCGGCGTTGGCGGCGATGAATGCGCTCAAGTCCAGCCCTGCCAAACGCGTCCTGGTCTCACTGGCTTTGCTGTCTACTGCCATGCCTGCTGGCGCTGCCGTATTGCAGGCCGCTGTGGCCGGTGTAGCCGATGCAGGCTATGCCTACTCTGCGACCAAGAGCAAGCCTGAGCCTGTCGCTCTTCAAACGGTGGTGTTTGGCGTCCACAGTACCGCGCCACTCAAACCTTCTTTTGACAAAGCCTGTGCGCTGGCCAACGGCGTTAACCTGGCCAAAGAATGGGGCAATCTGCCGCCTAATTTCGCGACCCCCACGCTGCTCGCAGATGCCGCCAAGGCACTGACCAAGGGCGGGAGCCCCGTCAAGTGCGATGTGTTGACCGAGCGGCAAATTGAAGCGCTGGGCATGGGCTCATTTTTGGCGGTGGCCAAGGGATCTATTGAGCCACCACGCTTCATCGTGCTCAAGTACAACGGTGCGGCGAAGTCTGAAGCACCCACGGTGTTGGTCGGCAAGGGCATCACGTTTGATACAGGGGGTATTTCCATCAAACCCGCTGCTGAAATGGACGAGATGAAGTACGACATGTGCGGCGCGGCCAGCGTGCTGGGTGTGTTTCGTGCGCTGGCTGACATTCAACCCGCCATCAACGTTGTCGGGCTGATCCCCAGTTGCGAAAACATGCCCGATGGCCGCGCAGTGAAACCCGGTGATGTGGTCACCAGCATGAGCGGGCAGACCATTGAAGTGCTGAACACCGATGCCGAAGGCCGCTTGATCTTGTGTGATGCCTTGACCTACGCCGAGCGTTTCAAGCCCAAAGCCGTGATCGACATTGCCACGTTGACGGGGGCTTGCGTGGTGGCATTGGGCGGTGTGCGCAGTGGTTTGTTTTCGACGGACGACAGCTTGGCCCTGGCCTTGCAAGCCGCTGGCGACGCTGCCCTGGACCCTTGCTGGCGTCTGCCTTTGGACGACGAGTACGCCGAAGGCCTGAAGAGCAACTTTGCCGATGTGGCGAATGTGGGCGGACGCGCAGGCGGCGCCATTACCGCTGCCAAATTCTTGCAGCGCTTCACCAAGAAGTTTGCTTGGGCGCATTTGGACATTGCCGGGACGGCCTGGAAGAGCGGTGCGGCCAAGGGCTCTACCGGACGGCCTGTGGGCTTGTTGCTGGACTACCTGCTGGGTCTGGCTCCGGTGGTCGTGCCTGTGGACGCATCTCGTCCCAAGCGCCGTGTCCCCAAAGCGGGCACTAAGGCAGAGACCAATGCAGGTTAAGCACGCATGACCGAAATTGCCTTTCACTTCAATGTGCCACAGACACTGCCCTATGTGTGCAGGCTGCTGCGCAAAGCGGTGAACGCTGGGTCGCACGTGCTCGTCACAGGGCCCATTGCGGTGCTTCACACCTTGGACCGTGAGTTGTGGACGTTTGCGCCACTGGAGTTTGTCGCACACTGCACTGCTGATGCGCCAGGCGGTGTGCTGGCAGCGTCTCCCGTGGTGCTGACGCCTTCCATTAACGTACCCCAGGTGCAAGATGGGCATCGCCAGGTGCTGCTGAATTTAGGCGATTCGGTGCCTGAGGGTTTCGAGCGCTTTGCCAGGCTGATTGAGGTGGTGAGCTATGACGAAATCGACATTGTGGCGGCCCGCCAGCGCTGGCGTACCTATGCCAAAGCCGGCTTCAGCATGACGCGCCATGACCTTGCAGCAGCCTCTTCGTAGCGGCTTTCACAACGGTATTGTCATTGCGATATCTTCGTCATTTTCCGGTCGTTTTTCGATCGTTTTTCAGGGCATGCTGTGCAAACACCACCTTTCTTCCCCAGCCGTTTGCCTCCCCGGTTTGTCCCCACCTTGACCGAGGTGGTGCAGCTACCTGCCGACTTGCCTACACACCACGCAGAGGTGGCTGCGAGCATCCCCGCGCCTGATGGGCTGCAAGCACACCTGGTTCAGCGGGTGATGCTGCGTGTGGATGTCTTGCTGTCGCAGCGTGTGAGTGCCGCTGTGGCTGAGGTGGTGAGTCGTCATCTACAGCAGATGGAACCTTTGCTGCACCAAGCGATTGAGAATACCGTTTACGACGCTGTGTGTGAGGCGATGGCGCAAGAGTTGTCAGCGCAAACCCGCTGACGCTACACATATTCCTGCGGTGTGTCTTGAATATTCACCGTGATGGTGCAAGAACTAGCGTGTTCCCTATGGTTCCGGCCCGAAAATTGCGATATGTTCGCGGGCGTTGAGTAAAAAAATTGTGCCTCAACCTTTTTAGGTCCTTTCATTTCTGGAGTTTTTCTATGCAATTCAAATTGAAACTGACGGCTCTTGCCGCTTTGGCCGCATTCGCTGGCATGGCATCTGCCCAAGACGTTCAAGTGGTGAAAATTGGCCATGTTGCACCGCTGTCTGGTAGCCAATCGGCTTATGGCAAGGACAATGAAAACGGCGCACGCATGGCTGTTGAAGACCTGAATACGCAAAACATCGTGATCGGTGGCAAGAAGATCAAGTTTGAACTCGTGGCGGAAGACGATGCTGCTGACCCTAAACAAGGCACTGCCGCAGCTCAAAAGCTGTGCGATGCCAAAGTTAACGGCGTAGTGGGCCATTTGAACTCGGGTACCACCATCCCCGCTTCCAAGGTTTACAACGACTGCGGTATCCCCCACATAACTGGTGCAGCGACCAACCCCAACCTGACCAAGCCTG
>JANXSZ010000005.1 GCA_025356445.1 Betaproteobacteria bacterium
GTCGCGTCCATGCCCATTTTCGCCCCTTACAGCCGACACGCGCCTGAGCGAATCAGCGGGCATATGCTGCAGGGAAAATGGACAAATCGTTAAGATGAACGATAATTTCGCGCGCGGGCGACGCGAACCGGACGCTTCCCTTTCGCCCGCCCTTCGCCTAGTGTGCTTCCCGCGCATGCGCCGTCTTTACGACTTATCGCGACGTTGCGCGCCCATAGCGTCGGGCAAACGCCTATACGGCCAAAGACGCCGCCATCCGAACCGCGCCTCTCGAATCCTTGAGCGCGACCCTTAGAGAAAAACCCATGGGCTGTGCCGCCTTCGTTTCGATTTTGACCCTGCCAGCCGCCGCCGTCACCGGCCGCGCGGCCCATTCGGTCATGGCGACTTCCTGATGCAGGTACGTGCCCAGCAGAGCTTTCTTGCCGAACTTGAAATGGCTATTCAGCACCAGTTGCAACAGGCGGGCGCTAGACCAGTCCATACACTCAGCCTTGCAGTTTTTGACGACCAACCAGACCTGTTTTTCGTCGAGGCCAACGGGCTCGTTCTGGCTTATGGGCGCGAGGAGGAAGCTACGCCATCAGATGACGGGGTGGACTTGGAGTGGCTAACTTGGACGGCTGCCTTGGCAAGACCCTGGCAAAACGAGGATACCCGTATGGGGTGGTTGCGCCGCGCAGAGACTGTTGCAGCGGGAACCGCCGCCCTTGTGGAAGCAGCGCGCGAAGCGATCCTCCGACGCATCTAGTCGGTCAGCAGGCCGTCAATAGAAATAGTTTCAGGTACTTCGAGTGCCGCATATCCCCCGTCCAGAAAGCGGCACACCTGCACCGCAACCAATTCTGGCGGCAGCTGCGCATCGATCAGAGCAGACAACTCGGGGAAGACCTCGGCGGCCTTGTCAGTGATGTTTTGGTACGCGCTGTACAGCATTGCACCTTCTGCGGTCGCGAAGGCTTCCAGGCATCGTTGCGCCGTTGCTGGCCCCAACAACAGGTAATCGGCACGCAGACGGGGAGAAAGAGACATGGTTTAGAGCTGCCCTTATGAGAGCCATGATGTTACCTGCCCTCCTACTGGCGTATTCCACCCCACTTGCAATTTCGGGCATGCGCTTGCTAGCTTGGTTCCTCAACTACAAGGAACCCTATGGCATGGAAGCGCACAAAAAAATCAGTGGCAATTGAGGGGGCTGTCGCACCCCAGAAGAAGCGAGCAGCGAGACGACTTGCCATGGATGGCCTGGCCGAAGAGCCCGTCATCGATTACCTGGAACACGCCCCGGTGGCGCCGTTCATCACTTTCACCGACGGCCTGTTCCAATCATTGGCAAAAGCAAACACCGCAGCACCGTTGAACGTCATCACGGGCTGGCGGCAAAAATCACCGCACTACATCCGATTCCAAGGCCCCAATCAATTGGGCGTGGAAGAACAAGCCGTGCTCTTCTACTTATGCCAAAGGGCAACGCAATCGGGCACCCCCGTCAACAACCGCTTCAACGACTTGCGCAACCAGTTGGCGTTGGCCTATGAGGGCAACTCCTGGCAACTGGGCGAGAAGCTTCACACTGAAAAAAGCATTGAGACGATCTTCAACCGGGCACAGGCTGCGTTCTCCAACTGGACAAAACTGCCGCCAGAAGCGCGCACCGCCAACGCCATATTGGGGGCCTTGGACTTCGACTTTTTCGAACTACTGGACAGCGTAACCATCGCCCGATCCCGCAAGCACATCGAGACCTTCTACGACACGAAGGACATCGGCACCTTCCCCGAACGCCTGAAACCGCTGTCGTTCCAGTGCCCTCTGACCTTGCGCACAGATGTCATTGGCTTCAACGACATCTTCAATCAGCTATCACTTTTGAAACTCGCCGTCTATGCGCCTGTGGGCTACATCTTGCCCAGCCGCATCAAAAAGTACGAAGACATGTACGACACCGAGGTGCCTAGCGGAGCCGGTAAGTTTAAGCAGGCCGACCGCGAGAAGAGCTTGCAGGCGTTGATGACCGTCAACCTGCTCAAACGACTGGAAAGCTCGGTGGCATCCTTCCGGCTCACCTTGCAGAGCCTGCAAAGCAACCACCAAAAAGCGCTGGCCCAGATAGCTGCATTCAAGCAAACCGGCCGTGCCAGGCCGTTCACCGACCAGGCATCCGTTTTTGAGGATGCCGACTTCGACGACGAAGAGCTGCCGGAGTTTGATGACACGGGCGAGAACAGCACGGGCGGCAAGGTCAAAATCGACTTGGCCGACATGGACTTGCCGTCTTGGGAATACGACCTGAGCGCCGACCTGGGTGTGATTGATGGCCTCCTGGCCGAGATGGAAAAAATCTCCCCAGCGGACGACGCCAAGCTGCAACACCTCAAAGCCCAGATCGAGCACAAGCTGGCCAACCCCATCAATCCCGGCAACCGCAAGCTGCTGATATTCACGGCGTTCGCAGACACCGCCAACTACCTTTACGACAACCTGGCAGCTGGCCTATTCCAGGCCCATGGAATCCACACCGGCAAGGTTACGGGCACCACAGAGCCAAAAACCACGCTGCGGCTAGCCGCCAACCCGCGCCAAGGCATCGACTTCCAGACCATGCTCACCCTCTTTGCGCCCCGCGCCAAAGAGAAGGCTCTGACGCTGCCCCACGAACCCGGCGAGATCGACGTGCTGATCGCCACAGACTGCATTTCCGAAGGCCAGAACTTGCAAGACTGCGACACCGTCATCAACTACGACATCCACTGGAACCCCGTGCGCATCATCCAGCGCTTTGGCCGGGTGGACCGCATTGGCTCGCCTAACGCGCGCATTCAGTTGGTCAACTATTGGCCCGACATCAGCCTGGACGAATACATCCGCCTCAAAGAGCGGGTGGAGAGCCGCATGATGATGGCCGACCTTACGGCCACAGGCGATGACAACGTGCTGTCCGCGCAGTCCAACGACGTGGCCTACCGCAAAGAGCAACTGCGCCGTTTGCAAGAAGAAGTCATCGAGATGGAAGACCTCAAAACAGGGGTGTCCATTACCGACCTCGGGCTCAACGACTTTCGCATGGACCTGTTGAACTACGTCAAAGCCCATGGCGACCTGTCCCGCCTGCCCAATGGCCTGCACGCCGTGGTGCCCGCCGATGCAGAAAAAAGCTTGCACCCCGGCGTGATTTTCACGCTACGCAACCGGCTACTCAGTGGCACGACCGGTGCAGTGGTGAAGCAGAAGAACCGGCTGCACCCCTACTACTTGGTGTACATCGGCATAGACGGCACCATCATTGCCGACCACACCGAAGTCAAGACGCTGCTGGACCTGGCCCGCAACGCCTGCAAAGGCCGCAGCGATCCAGTGCCCACCGCCTTTGAGCCCTTCAACGCAGCCACCAGCGATGGGCGCGAAATGACGGTGTATTCATCGCTGCTCGACCAGGCCATCCACTCCATGATCGAGCGCCAGCAAGAGCAAGACGTTGACAGCCTGTTCTCGCCGGGCAAAACCAGTGCCTTGGTGCACGACGTGGCAGGGCTAGAAGACTTCGAGCTAGTCAGCTTCCTCGTGGTGCAGCCTGCATGACCCAGCCAACGACTGCGCCAAAGACTGGCCGCGCCCTGTTTGCCTGGCCCGCAAAAGCCGCAGTGTCCCGGCCCGTAACCAAGGCCAAAATTTACGCGCACGCCAAACCCACCGCCGCATTGCGCGCGCTGTTTGTGGAGCAGATCGACAGCATCACCTGGGCCTACAAGCTGGCCCCGGAAAGCATCAACCTGCCCGCCAAGCCAGACGTGCCCGAAATCGAGGTGTTTGAAATCGCCTTGAAGCTGCCGGATATCAGTCATTCGGTGCTGCGCTGCATCGACAAGGCCATTCCGTTTCCTATTCTGTTTGTTCTGCGGCTCGATGGCAAAAGCCGACCCATCGCCGCCTACAAACGCCCCAGCGAAGCCGCCAGCGGCCAGTGGGTGTTGGGCGACTACCATGCAGCGCCGTGGCAGCCGGACGACTTGCCCCGCCACGGCTTGCCCGTTGCACTGGATTTGCAAGGCCTGTACGAGCAACTATTGCGCCAGCACTTGGCGGTGCCCGCCCGGGCTGGCGAGACTTTGCGCGACCAACTGGATCGGTTGGCGCAGCTGGAAGCCAAGCAGGACGCAGCGGCCAGGCTGGAAACCCGGCTGGCGCAGGAAAAGCAGTTCAACCGAAAAGTCGAAATCAATGCCCGGTTGCGTACCATTCGCAGCGAGCTACATGCGCTGGCCTCTTGAATGACCGGCGCCCCATATTGCTACATATTTTATAGCTACTAGCGCTTTACCAATAAGCGCTAGATGCCAATTTGACCATGAATAAACTAAAAATGCACAGCCCCGACCTGACTCAGGCCAACATCGACAAGCTGGCGGAGCTTTTTCCGAACTGCCTGACCGAAACGCGTGGTGCCGATGGTGAGGTCAAGCGCAGCATCGACTTCGATCAGTTGCGGCAAGAACTGTCTACCGTCCCTTACGATACCTTGGTGATCGCTGTAGGCAGTCAGACCAACGATTTTGGTACACCCGGCGTGAAAGAGCACGCCATTGCACTGGAAACGCCGCGCGAGGCTGATGTGTTCCACCGGCGCTTGGTCAATGCCTGTATCCGCGCCCATGCGCAGAGCACGCCTTTGCTGCCTCACCAACTGCGTGTCGCCATCATCGGTGCTGGCGCGACAGGGGTGGAGTTGTGCGCTGAGCTGCATAAAGCCACACGCACGTTGGTGTCGTATGGTCTGGACCGCATTGATCCGGAGCGCGATATCAAACTGGTGCTGATTGAAGCGGGCCCGCGCATCTTGCCAGCCTTGCCTGAGCGTATTTCTAACGCGGCTCATGGCCTGTTGGGCGATTTGAATGTGCAGGTGCGCACTTCTGCCAAAGTGACAGCGGTGGTATCGCAAAACGGCATTACCAGTGTGCAACTGGCTGACGGACAAATCATTCCGTCCGAGTTGGTGGTTTGGGCTGCGGGAGTCAAAGCCCCCGAGTTTTTGCGTGATCTGGCGGGTTTGGAGACCAATCGCATCAACCAGCTGGTGGTTAAATCTACGCTGCAAACCACGCGCGATGAATCAATTTTTGCGATAGGAGACTGCGCAGCTGTGCCTTGGTTGGGCCAGCCTGAAGGCACGACCACGCCACCACGCGCTCAAGCGGCGCACCAGCACGCCAGCCATTTGGTCAAACAAATCCAGCGGCGTATGGCGGGTCAGCCGTTGACGGCATGGTACTACCGTGACTTTGGCTCGCTGATTTCGCTGGGTGAGTATTCCACCGTGGGCAATCTGATGGGGGGACTGATGAAGGGTTCGTTGTGGGTGGATGGGTTTTTTGCCCGTACGATGTACCTGTCGCTTTACAAAATGCACGAGGTGGCGCTGCATGGGTTTTGGAAGACCGGGTTGGGTTGGGCTTCGCGTTTGCTGACACGCCGCACCGAACCGCGGGTCAAATTGCATTGACTTTGCATGGAGCGACAGCCTGCGTCTGCTATTGTGCAGGCCACGCTCCGCTAATTGCCATAGTCCCTTGAAATCCAGTCTTTCCATTCCCCTGATTCGCCTGATCTCTGGCCAGATTTGCCTGCACGCGTGCATGGCTGGTATGCGACTGGCAGCCCCTCTGCTAGCGTTGCGCCAAGGTTATAGCGCCATGGCAGTGGGGGTGCTGCTGGCACTTTTTGCGCTAACGCAGGTGTTTTTGGCCTTGCCGGCAGGGCGGTTTGCCGATCGCCATGGTTTGAAACGACCTGTGGGTTTGGGTGTCATTGCAGCGGCGACGGGGGCTGGGCTGGCGCTGGCTTTTCCGGTCTTTCCTGTGCTGTGCCTGAGTGCCTTGCTGACAGGGGGCGCCACGGGCGCAGCCACCATCGCCTTGCAGCGTCACGTAGGGCGGGCAGCCGAGACGCCAATACAACTTAAGCAGGTGTTTTCATGGCTGTCGATTGGCCCAGCGGCATCCAATTTCTTAGGGCCATTTGTGGCGGGGCTGCTGATTGACCATGCCGGGCACACTGCGGGTGATATGCAGGGCTACTGCGCTGCTTTTTTGTTCATGGCTTTGTTGGCGTTGACCGCTTGGTTATGGGTACGCCAGACGAAGGAGTTGCCTCCGGTTGCCGTAGTGGCGGGCCCTAAACTCCGTGCCTGGGATTTGCTGCATTTGGTGATGTTTCGTCGTTTGCTGATCGTGAACTGGCTGCTCTCTGCATGCTGGGATGTGCATACCTTTGTTGTGCCGATTTTGGGTCATGAACGGGGCTTCAGTGCCTCGGTAATCGGGTCCATCCTGGGGGCGTTTGCTATTGCGGCGGCGGTAATTCGGTTGCTGCTGCCATTGCTCGCCTCGCGTTTGCGTGAGTGGGTGGTTGTGAGTGGTGCGATGGTCGTTACTGCTGCATTGTTTTCGGTCTATCCGCTGCTGGCTACGCCGTTCAGCATGGGCGTGTGTTCGGTGCTGCTGGGGCTGACGCTAGGGACGGTGCAGCCGATGATCATGAGCACGTTACACCAAATCACCCCCGAAGCTCGCCATGGTGAGGCGCTTGGCTTGCGCTTGATGGCTATCAATGCATCCAGCGTAGCGATGCCCATGGTGTTTGGTCTCGCTGGTGCGGCGGTGGGCGTATCCGCCGTGTTCTGGATGGTGGGCCTCATGGTCAGCTGTGGTGTGCCTCAGGCTTGGCGCCTGCGCACCAATGCTTAGGGTCACAGGGGCGAGGGTTTAGCAGTTCAAAGTCCGTAAAACTTCACAATGGCATCCCAAGCCACCTGGGGGTCATCGGTGTACTGGAATAAATTCAGGTCTTCTGCATTGATCGCACCTTCTTCAACCAGTACTTCAGGGTTGAACAGGCGTTTCCAGTAGTCTGTCCCAAACAACACGATGGGCACAGGTTTGGCTTTTTTGCACTGGATCAGTGTCAGGGTTTCAAACAACTCGTCCAGCGTACCAAATCCGCCAGGAAAAGCCACCAAGGCTTTGGCGCGCATCATGAAGTGCATTTTGCGCAGCGCAAAGTAGTGGAATTTGTAAGTCAGCGCGGGGGTGACATAGGGATTGGGTTTTTCTTCTTTGGGCAGTGCAATCGAGAGACCCACGCTTTCTCCGCCGGCTTCAAAAACGCCCCGATTAGCGGCTTCCATGATGCCTGGGCCACCGCCAGTGCAAACAAACAGCTTGTCTTTGGCTGCTTTGGTCGCGCTGTAGTTGGCGACGATCTTGCCGAACGTTCTAGCCTGTTCGTAGTAGTTGGCGTTGCGCAGCATCGTTGTTGCTTTGGCAATAGCCTGAGCGTTGCCGCTGGCTTGAGCCTCGCTCAGTTGGGCTTGGGCATCTGCTTCGCTCTTGAAGCGTGCGCTGCCAAAGACCACCACGGTGTTTTCTACGCCATGGGCTTGTTGGCCCAGGTCGGGCTTCATCAGCTCTAGCTGAAAGCGAATACCACGGGTTTCGCGGCGCAGCAAAAACTCGGGGTCAGCGAAGGCGAGGCGTTGTGGGTCTGGTTCCAGCGGTGTATCGCCACCGCCGTGAGATTGCAGTGTGGCCCAGGCGTCGGCGAGTTTGCTGTCGTGAAGAGTGACTGAGGCGTCCATGATGTGAGGTTACGGTGTAGAAAGAAAGTACAAAATGAAAAAGGCTCCTTGCGGAGCCTTTGAGTGTCGGTGAAATGCAGGGCGAAAATTAAACGCGCTTGCGGTATTCGCCGGTACGTGTGTCGATTTCGACCTTATCGCCTTGTGCGACGAAAATTGGCACACCGATTTCAAAGTCGGTAGCGATTTTGGCAGGCTTAAGCACTTTACCGGAGGTGTCGCCTTTGACCGCGGGCTCAGTCCAGGTGATTTCGCGCACCACGCTGGTGGGCAGTTCTACCGAGATGGCTTTGCCGTCATAGAACACCACTTCGAGTGGCATGCCATCTTCGAGGTAATTTAGTGCGTCACCCATGTTTTCGGCTTCAACTTCATACTGGTTGAATTCGGTGTCCATACAGACGTACATGGGGTCAGCAAAGTAGGTGTAGGTGCAATCTTTTTTGTCCAAGATGACTTGGTCAATCTTGTCATCAGCCTTGAAAACGACTTCTGTGCCGAAGTTGGCGATCAAGCTCTTGAGCTTCATGCGTACAGTTGCCGAGTTGCGGCCGCCACGGCTGTATTCGGTCTTGAGCACGACCATAGGGTCTTTCCCGTGCATGATGACGTTACCGGCGCGAATTTCTTGAGCTACTTTCATGGGATTCCTTGGGAACTTGGGGGGTCCGACGTTGGCCAGGGGGGTATGTGTAGATATCCCAAGAGCCGCTTGTACAGTGCTTGCAACCTGAAGTTGCTGCGCCAGACTGTCGATTTGTTTTGGCAAAGCCTGCTATTTTAGCTCGCTTTTACTGTTGGTTTGGCAACGAATGCCTGTAGCTGGGCGCACAGGTCAGTCTGTTGCTGTAAATGCGCACGGCCTACGAGAGCGAGGCTGTCTTGCCACAGTGCCTCTAAGGCTGGCAAAGCACCATCGCTCAGCCCATTCCAGGTGCGGTGCCACGCGCGCGCAGTGGGTGATGCGTCCAGCGTGTCGAGCAAGGCGTGCAGTTTGACATGGTGGGCATCGTCATCTTGCGGATAAATATGCCAAACAAAGGGTTTGCCTGCCCAAATGGCACGCACCAAAGAGTCCTCGCCGCGCACAAAATTCAGGTCACAAGCCCACAGCAGATGGTCAAAATCAAGCTGGCTGAGTGTCGGTAAGTATGAAATTGATAGCTGTTCATGCTTATCTATATTGCCTAAAAAGGTGTTTTGAGTATGAATGGCTGCTTTGACTGCCTCTGTGGCTCGGCCCGCCGTCACCAGCAAATGCGTGCGCGCAGGGCCATGGGCCAGTTGGGCCAGCAGCGCTGGCAGAACGGAGGGTTCATAGCAGAACAGAGACACATAGCGCATGTGCTGTGCAGGCGACGTCATCACCCCTGTTTTGGTGAGCCAGGCGTCGCGGTCAAACTGTATTTGGCGTGCGGCAAGCCCAGGTTCACGCAGCAGTCCGCCCGTGCGGGGGGTAAAGCCAGGGTAGAAGAAATGTTTGGTTAACCCCATGCCTGGCCCTTGAAACACGGGGGAGGGCAGGCCGTGGCAGTGCTCTGCATAGGGCTCTGCCGTCAGGTATTCCAGGTTGATCCAGGTCACACGGTGCGTTCGATGGCGCTTGGCCATGCGGGCCACAAACTCAAGTGACAAATCGCAGCCAAAGGCTTCAATAACGACATCACCGGGTTCAGGCCATACGGTTGATGTTGCCCAAACCCGAACGTCGATTTGCTCGTGAGCCTCTGGCGCCATCCACGCCAGTGCGCTGGCATCGTCGACCCACAGCCGCACTTGCGTGCCTTGTGCCGCTAAGTTGGTGCACAAGCGCCAGCACACGCCCAGATCACCGTAGTTGTCGATAACCTTGCAAAAAACATCCCAAACCATAAAGAATCCATTTTCCTAGCTAGCCCCTGGCCAGGGGAGCAGGCCGCAGTGAAAGTTGAGGCATAAGCGGCGGCACAATACGGCCCATGTCAGACCCCACTTCCGTTGCGCATTCCGATCAATTGCTGAGTGAAGTCAGTGCCTTGCCCGGGCTGCCGGGCGTTTACCGCTATTTTGATGCAGAGGGTGGCGTGCTTTATGTGGGTAAGGCCAATAACCTGAAAAAGCGTGTCTCCAGCTACTTCCAGAAAAACCACGGTGGAACGCGCATCGGGCACATGGTCAGCAAAATTGTGCGCATGGAAACAACCGTGGTGCGCTCTGAGGCTGAAGCGCTGATTCTTGAAAACAACCTCATCAAGACGCTTAAACCCAAGTACAACATTTTGTTCAGGGATGACAAAAGCTACCCTTACCTCAAAATTACGGGTACCGAAGCACCTAAAGCCACCAATAACGCCGATACCAAACCAGGTGCATCGGTCTATGCCCGAGTCGCCCATTACCGGGGAGCGACTGAGAAAAAACACCATTATTTTGGTCCTTACCCCAGTGCCTGGGCGGTCAAAGAGTCTATTTTGTTGCTGCAAAAAGCGTTCAAGCTGCGCACCTGCGAGGACACAGTTTTTGCCAACCGCACGCGCCCCTGCTTGCTTTACCAGATCAAGCGCTGCTCGGGGCCTTGCGTTGGGCATATTTCCCCAGATACTTATGCGCATGATGTGGCCAATGCTGAGGCGTTTTTACGTGGTGACACCGATGAGGTGCTGGCGCAATTGCAAGACCGCATGATGGCGCACGCTGACAAGCTGGAGTTTGAGGTGGCTGCCGAGTTGCGTAACCAGATGAGTGCGCTTGCCAAAATTTTGCACCAGCAATCGGTGGAGACCACCTCGGACAAAGATGTGGATATTCTGGCCATCAAGTTGCAAGGTGGTCGAGCCTGCGTCAATTTGGCGATGGTGCGCGGTGGGCGGCATTTGGGCGACAGACCTTACTTTCCCGTGCACATTGAAGACGCCTCTGCGATGCTCGTCAAAGATGCAACCACCGTGACGGTGGCCGAAGAGATGGAAATCCAGGTGCTGGAGGCTTTTATCGCCCAGCACTATATCGGTATGGCACTGCCCGCTGTTTTGGTTGCCAGTCAGCCCATCAGTAAAGCGTTGGTCGATGCGTTGTGTGCTGACAGTGGTACCAAATTAACGGTGGTGCAGCAGCCGCATGATGTGCGGCGCATCTGGTTGGAAATGGCGCAAACCAATGCGGATATTCAATTGGCTCGCCTGTTGGCCGAGGAGGGCTCACAGCAAGCCCGTACCCGTGCCCTGGCTGAGGCGCTGGATTTGCTGATGGCGAACAGTCCTGAGGGCTTAGACCGGTTGCGTATCGAATGCTTCGATATTTCGCACACAGCTGGTGAGGCGACGCAGGCTTCGTGCGTGGTTTTTCAGCACCACAAGATGCAAAGTGCTGAATACCGGCGTTACAAGATTGAAGGTATCACACCCGGCGACGACTACGCCGCCATGCGCCAGGTACTGATGCGCCGCTACGGCAAGCTGGCCGAAGCCATGCGCGACGCGGCGGCGGTGGGGTTAAATGGGGGCGGCACGCCACGGGTTTCACATTTGCCAGACTTGGTGCTGGTGGACGGTGGCAAGGGCCAAGTGTCGATGGCGCGGGAAGTCTTTGTCAGTCTGGGTTTGGATTTGTCCTTGATTATTGGCGTGGAAAAAGGTGAGGGCCGCAAGGTGGGCCTGGAAGACCTGGTGTTTGCCGATGGCCGTGAGAAGGTCTACCTGGGGCGTGACTCTGCTGCCTTGATGTTGGTTGCTCAAATTCGCGATGAGGCGCATCGCTTTGCCATTACCGGGATGCGGGCGCAGCGCGCCAAGGTGCGGGTAGGGGGCAGCAAGCTGGAGGATATTCCTGGCATTGGCCCCAAGAAGCGTGCGCGTCTATTGCAGCGCTTTGGCGGGATACGGGGTGTCGCCGATGCTGGGGCTGAGGATCTTGCTACTGTTGAAGGGATTTCACGTGAGCTGGCCGACGAAATCTACCGAGCCTTACGCTAGGGTATTTCTGTCCGTAGGGGCGCTGCTCCGTGACACAATCAGGTTCATGTTTTTTACTATTCCCACGATTCTCACTTGGACACGCATTGTTGCCATTCCCCTGATCGTGGGTGTTTTTTATTTGGGTTTGCCCGAACCTGCTAAAAATCTGATCGCAACCGTGCTGTTTGTTGTATTTGCGGCAACCGATTGGTTGGATGGCTATTTGGCACGCAAGCTGAATCAGGCCTCATCGTTCGGTGCGTTTCTTGATCCGGTTGCAGATAAATTCTTGGTTTGTGCATCCTTGCTGGTACTGGTGCATTTGCAGCGCGCAGATGTGTTCGTCGCGCTCATCATCATTGGCCGTGAGATCGCAATTTCTGCGTTACGAGAGTGGATGGCGCAGATTGGGGCGTCGAAAAGCGTAGCGGTACATATGCTGGGCAAGCTGAAAACCACAGTGCAAATGACAGCGATCCCTTTTTTATTGTTTGATGGTCGGCTCTTTGGCTGGATGGATACCGGCGTATGGGGTACGTGGTTGATCTGGATTTCTGCTGTGCTGACAGTATGGTCGATGGTGTACTACTTGCAAAAAGCCCTGCCTGAAATACGCCAGCGGGTGAAGTGAGCCCGATTCACAGCGCATGATGCCCACTCAGCCTGCTGCGCTGAAAGCGGATAGAAACGCGGTACTGATCCGTGCCATGCCCGTGGTATTTGTCTTGATCTGGAGTACCGGTTTCATCGTCGCGCGCTATGGTATGCCCCATGCTCCTCCCTTGAAATTCTTAGCGGTGCGCTACGCCCTCTCTGTGTTGTGTTTTTTACCTTGGGTGATGGCCGCCAAGGTGCCGTGGCCATCTGTGCGGGCGCAGTGGATGCACTTGGCGGTAACCGGTGTGCTGATGAATGCCGGCTACCTGGGTGGGGTGTGGGCCGCTGTTAAAGCCGGGATGGGGTCGGGTTTAGCCGCCTTGATTGTGGGCTTGCAACCTGTGTTAACGGCCGTCTGGTTGTCGTTCATGGGCGCTCCGGTGACGCTACGGCAGTGGCTGGGTCTGGTGTTGGGGTTCGCAGGCCTGGTATTGGTGGTCTCAGGTAAATTTGGGCACGGCGGTGAGGTGGATGTTTTCAACCTGACATTGGCTGTAGGGGCCCTCTTTTCCATTACCGCAGGCACTTTGTATCAAAAGCGCTTTGTGGCTCCGTGTGATGTACGAAGTGCTGGTGTCGTTCAGTTGCTGGCGGCCTTGATTGTGACCCTGCCTTTGGCTTTACTGGAGAGTGAAGGCATTGACTGGACCGCCCAATTGATGGGTGCCATGGCGTGGTCGGTGCTGGCACTCAGTCTGGGGGGCAGTTCGCTGTTGTACCTGTTGCTGCAACGCGGGGCGGCTACTTCGGTGACCAGTTTGTTGTATTTGGTGCCACCATGCACAGCCTTTTTAGCGTGGTTGCTGTTTGCTGAGCCAGTCACTGTGGTCACACTGGCTGGCACCGTATTGACAGCGCTGGGTGTTGGGTGGGTTGTGCGTCCTGCAAGGCCGTGATTCGTTGTTCAAGGGTGCTATTGGTATTTGCGCCACACTGCATGATTGCTGTAAACATAGCAGGGCTGCGGGTTTGCGGGGTTTTCAGCTAGCACATTTTTACAAAATGGCAGTGCCCCTTGTTGGTCGTGCAGCACTCAAAACCGTCTAGAATCCGCGCCGCGCATGACGATTGCTGATCGTTGTATTGACACTGTGGATTGCCATGGTTGTAATGCATGACCAGTGGCGAGAAGCGCGAGGACCTTCAGCGGATGCCTTGTCAGTAAATCGTCAAGGATCGCGGATTTTGCGCTCGGTACTTGTGGGGTTATTCATAACCACCAAGTCCGTTTTTCTCTACACCAGAGGCATGACTATGAATAAAACTGAATTAATCGAACATATTGCGCAGCACGCAGACATTTCTAAAGCAGCAGCTACCCGGGCATTGGAGGCCACTATTGGTGCTGTGAAGACCACCCTTAAAAAGGGCGGTTCGGTGTCGTTGGTGGGTTTTGGTACTTTTGCAGTAGGTAAGCGGGAGGCGCGAAGCGGCCGTAATCCCCGTACCGGCGATGCCATCAAGATCAAAGCAGCTAAGGTTCCTAAGTTTCGTCCTGGAAAAGCACTCAAAGATGCGTTAAACTAATAGACTTAGGTGGGGTGCTTAGCTCAGTTGGTAGAGCGGCGCCCTTACAAGGCGTAGGTCGGCGGTTCGAGCCCGTCAGCACTCACCACCCACCCTCTGTGAAAAGGCGAACAATTGTTCGCCTTTTTGTTTTATTCCGCGAAAAGGCTTTGCACTGTTCGCTTTTTTGCGGGTCTGCCTAAGGCCAACCGTCAGTCACTGAATTCCATGCAGTGGCTGTGATGCAGTTTTCACGAGAGCGCGCCATGTTCGATTTTGTTCGCAAGCACACCAAGATCATGCAGTTCTTGCTGTTCTTGTTGATCTTTCCGTCTTTTGTTCTGTTTGGCATTGATGGCTACAACCGCTACCGGGAAAAGGGTGAACCTGTTGCCAAAGTAGGTGGGTTGGAAATTACGCAAGGGGAGTGGGACAGCGCTCATAAAACTGAAGTAGATCGTTTGCGTGCTTCTCGTCCTAATATGGACATCAAGCTGTTTGATACACCGGAAGCGCGTTACCGCAGCCTGGAACGGCTGGTGCGTGATCGTCTTTTCCTTGTAGCTGCTGAGAAATTTCATTTGAATACCAGCGATGCGCAACTGGCCAGTAATTTGGAGGCCAATCCCTCCATCGCAATGCTGCGCCGTGCGGACGGTACGCTAGATATGGCTCGCTACAAAGATTTGCTGGCTGCGCAGGGGATGACGCCTGCAATGTTCGAGGCCAGCATGCGCAATGAATTATCGTCGCGTCAGGTTGCGGCAGGTGTTGCGGATACCGGTTTTGCACCAAGCCCTATAGCCGATCAAACGCTGAATGCTTACTTTGAACGTCGTTCAGTTCAAGTAGCGCTGTTCAAGCCGAGTGACTTTGTAGCCAAAGTGAACCCAACCTCTGCTGAGTTAGAGGGCTATTACAAAGAAAATCCTGCCCAATTTCAGTCCCCTGAGCAAGCGTCTATTGAGTATGTGGTGCTTGACCTGGATACAGTGACCAAAACTATTGTTCCTAATGATTCAGATCTCCGGACGTATTACGAGCAAAATGCCAGCCGCATGGCCGGTGCCGAGACGCGCCGCGCCAGCCATATTCTGATTACAGCAGGCAAAGACATGCCGGTCACTGACCGTCAGAAAGCCAAGGCGCGAGCTGAAGAGTTGTTGGCGCAAGTCAAGAAGGCTCCGAATACTTTTGCTGACATAGCTAAGAAAAACTCGCAAGATCCCGGCTCTGCTGTGAATGGTGGTGACTTGGACTTCTTTGCACGTGGCGCCATGGTAAAGCCTTTTGAGGAGGCTGCCTTTGCCATGAAAACCGGCGATATCAGCGATGTTGTCGAATCCGATTTTGGCTACCACATCATCAAACTGACCGATATTAAAAGTCCCAAGCAAAAAACCTTTGAAGAGCTCAAGCCTGAAATGGAAGCGTTGGTCAAAAAGCAGCAGGCGCAAAGCAGATTTGCTGAAAGCGCAGAAGCATTCACCAATGGTGTTTATGAACAGTCTGACAGCTTGAAGTCCGTCGCAGACAAGCTGAAACTGGAGATCCGCAAGGCAACGAGCGTGACACGTCAGCCGGTGCCCGGTGTTACGGGCGTTCTTGCAAATCCCAAGCTTTTGGCCGCAGTTTTCTCTGCCGATTCGATTGATAAAAAGCACAATACAGAAGCTATCGAATTAGGGGCTAATCAGTTGGTTGCTGCGCGTATTACGGCTTACAACCCTGTGCGTACGCTGCCCTTCTCTGATGTTGCAGAGAAAGCCAAGGCTGGCCTGATTGCCTCACGCAGCGCAGAGTTGGCGAAGAAAGAGGGCATGGTTAAGCTGGACGCTTGGAAAGTTAACCTCGGTTCAGCCATCTATCCTGAGGCTGTTACCGTATCACGCCAAGATCCCAAAGCATTGCCTATGCAAGTGGTTGATGCTGCGCTCCGCTCCGACGGTAAGGCCTTGCCTGTGCAGCAGGGCGTGGATTTGGGTGCAGCAGGTTATGCCGTCTTGAAGGTTATCAAAATCATGCCGCGTGACAAGCCCGAAGCGGCTGCTGCGAAGCAAGAGTTGGCGCAGTACATCCGTGAGTGGACAACAGCTGAGAATTTGGCTTACTACGACCTGCTGAAAGAACAGTTTAAAGTCAAAATAATGGTGTCCAAGCCAGTGGCAGGAGCGCTGTAATTTCTGCATAAACCAGTCAGTAATAAGAAAAATTAGACTGCACTTAAGGTTACAATAGAGAGCTACGGTGGCTGTAGCTCAGTTGGTAGAGTCCCAGATTGTGATTCTGGTTGTCGTGGGTTCGAGCCCCATCAGTCACCCCACCTTATTAAAACGGCTGTTGCTTATTAAAGCAGCAGCCGTTTTTGCCTTTAAGCTCCTAGAAGCTTAAAGGCAGAGCAACTCACAGGGGTCAGTTGTTCACCATCACTAACTTGCCCATCACGCTGCGCGAGCCCATGCGTGCATAAGCCGCTTTGAGTTCTGCCATTGGCATGGCGCGGTCGATGACGGGCTTAATAAGGCCTTTGCCGTACCATGCACCAAGCTCAGCTATCATCGCTGCATTGGCTTTGGGTTCTCGTTTTGCGAAATCACCCCAGAAAACACCCACCAGCGAAGCGCCTTTGAGTAAAGCCAAGTTCAATGGCAATGAGGGTATGGGGCCAGACGCAAAGCCAACGATCAAATACCGACCGCGCCACGCTATGGAACGAAAGGCAGGTTCTGCAAAATCACCGCCAACAGGATCGTAAATAACATCGGGGCCTTTGCCGCCAGTGGCTGCTTTGACGGCTTCACGAAAGGCATTGGGGAGGCTGTGTTCGCTGTAGTTGATGGTTGCATCCGCGCCAATCGAGGTGCATAGCGCACATTTTTCTGCCGTTGAGGCTGCTGCTATGACTTTCGCCCCTGCCGCTTTTGCAATCTGAATCGCGGATGTACCGACGCCACCTGCAGCGCCCAGCACCAGCACGGTTTCTCCAGCTTTGAGTTGTCCACGATCGATCAGTGCATGGTGTGAGGTCGCATAGATCATGATGAACGCTGCTGCATCCACAGCAGGGAAGCCTGCTGGTAAGGGCATGCACATGGCTGCAGGCGCTAGCGTGTGTGTGCCAAAGCCGCCTGTGCCTGACAGGCATGCCACGCGTTGCCCTACTTTCAAGTGGGTTACACCTTCACCCAATGCTTCTATCACACCGGCATATTCTGAGCCTGGTACGAAGGGCAGCGCTGGTTTCATTTGGTACTTGTTCTGTACGATCAGCAGATCGGGGAAATTCAGGCTAGCAGCCTCAATCGCAATCAGTACTTCACCAGGCTTTGGTGCTGGGGTGGGCAGTTCTTTCCAAGTCAAGGCCTCGACGCCGGTTGGATTTTCACAGAGCCAAGCATGCATACAGAAATCTCCAAAATAAGTCACAAAAAGTTGTAAGGGATGATAGTTCCTGCCTCTCGCCAGTCACAAGGCAAGCATGTCTCAATAGCGACCAGCACCCTACAATTGATTGAACCTCCAACACCCATGAAAATACTCATTTCTAACGACGATGGCTACCAAGCCCCAGGCATCGTTGCCTTGTACGAAGCGCTGCGCAGCGTGGCTGATGTAGAGGTGGTTGCCCCTGAGCAAAATAACAGCGCAAAATCGAATGCGCTGACGTTGCATTCACCGCTCTATGTCCACCGTGCAGCCAATGGGTTTCGCTATGTCAATGGCACACCCGCAGATTGCGTTCATATCGCGTTGACCGGATTGCTTGGCTATCGCCCTGATTTGATTGTTTCTGGTATCAACAATGGCGCAAATATGGGGGATGACACAATCTATTCGGGTACCGTCGGTGCAGCGATGGAGGGTTATCTCTTTGGTATACCCGCTATTGCCTTTTCACAAACTGAAAAAGGATGGGCACATTTGGATGCTGCGGCCCACCATGCGCGTGATCTGGTCTTGCAATTGATGACCTTGCCAGCTTCTTCGCCGGCGCTGTTAAATATTGCCTCACCATGGTTGTTGAATATCAACATTCCAAATCTGCCCGTGGATGCTGTCCAATCTGCCAAGGTCTGTCGCTTGGGGCGCCGCCACGCGGCAGAGAGCGTTATCCAGCAAGACAGCCCGCGTGGCGAGACTATGTATTGGATAGGTAACGCAGGTCCAGTCAAAGACGATGGCGAGGGTACTGACTTTGCCGCCACTGCGTCGGGACATATCTCTATTACCCCGCTCAAGGCTGACTTGAGTGACTATGCTGGTATGAATGCTTGGGCACAACGTGTTGCTATTTTGACTAGTGTGCCAAACACTTCTGATCTTGCTGTGCAAGCTCATTGCCCTCCATGAGTTCACGTGCGCGATTTCCTGTAGATCTCAATAAATCCGGTAGTTCTGTGCGCTTGGGTAACCCCATGGGCGGTGTATCGCCTTCCGTAAAGCCTGCGACTGTAGTGGGGGGGCTTCGCTCTTCCTCTGCGTCAGGACGGACTGCCCATGCTGCGCATGACCCGGTGGCGTTACGTTTAGGAATGGTGGCTAAACTCAAGGCTGGTGGCATTTCCGATGCGCTTGTCTTGCAGGCCATGGCAATCACTGAGCGCCACAGTTTTGTGGACACGGGTTTGGCTAACCAAGCGTATGAGGACACCAGCTTGCCTATCGGCTTAGGGCAAACGATTTCCAAGCCGAATGTCGTAGCCCGCATGATTGAGTTGTTACGTGCAGGCAAACCCGGTTTGCTCGGGCGTGTGTTGGAAATTGGAACAGGCTGCGGTTATCAGGCTGCTGTGCTGAGCCAGTTGGCGACCGAGGTGTATAGCATTGAGCGCCTGCGCGGATTGCATGAGCGTGCTCAAGATAATCTGCGACCTTTTCGCTTGCCGAATGTGCATTTGCTGTTTGGTGATGGGATGGCTGGTTTCGCCAAGGGTGCACCTTATGCCGGCATCATTGCTGCGGCTGGAGGCAATGCGTTGCCATCGGCATGGCTGGATCAGCTCGCTGTGGGGGGGCGATTGGTCGCCCCTATGGTTACTGACACTGGACAGCAAGCTTTGGTCGTAGTTGATAAAACGCAGCAAGGGCTGCAGCACAGCGTTCTCGAAGCTGTGCACTTCGTACCTTTAAAATCAGGTTTGGGATGATGGGATTGAAAGAATTGACTATGAAAAATACGCACCAAATGCTGCGTTTCACGTTGCTAAGCACCTCTCTTGCACTGCTTGCAGCTTGCAGCTCTACTAAGCCTGCCAACCGTGCGCCTGTCGAAGACCGTGGCACTGCGGTAGGTCGCACCGCAGCACCAGATACAGCAGCAGTGGACCCTGCTTCAGTCAAGCCGCCCTTGCCTGGTGCGGAAAATGCTGGCAAACCTGGCTACTACACCATCAAGCCCGGGGACACCTTGATTCGCATTGGTTTGGAAAATGGTCAAAGCTGGCGAGACATTGTGCGCTGGAATAATTTAGATAATCCCAACCGTATTGAAGTGGGTCAAGTGCTGCGTATTGTCCCGCCAGGCGCTACGCCGCCTGCTGATGGTATCGTCGTTGCCCGTCCCATTGGCCCTGGTGCTGCAGTAGGCACGCCCTTGCCCAGTGCCAGTGCCGGTAAACCCGCTACGCCTGCAAGTGCGCCTGTGGTGTCTGCCGCTGCAGCCGTTTCGGGCGATGAGGATATTGCTTGGATTTGGCCTGCCAGCGGCAGCGTCCTGGCTGGTTTTGATGAAGCTAAAAACAAAGGCTTGGATTTCAATGGCAAGGCTGGAGATCCTGTGGTCGCGGTTGCCGACGGCCGTGTGGTTTATGCCGGTTCTGGTTTACGTGGTTATGGCAATCTCATTATTCTTAAGCACAACAACACTTACTTGACGGCTTACGCGCATAACCAGACCTTGTTGATCAAGGAAGATCAATCTGTACGCAAGGGGCAAAAGATCGCTGAAATGGGTAACAGCGATGCTGACCGTGTGAAGCTTCACTTTGAAATTCGCCGTCAAGGCAAGCCGGTCGATCCTGCGCGCTATTTGCCTGCGCGTTGAAGCCTCTTATTGCGGTGAAAGCCGCTGTGCAAAGTGCACCGAGGTGATTCAAGGTTGCTGATGTGATCTCAGCGTTGTGCCGACGACTGATTTCCCGATGCCGCTACTCGTCTAGCGCCAGTGAAGCGGTGCTCCCAGTAGGCTTGACGCATGTCTTCTACGCGTACTTCTGAGCCAGGCTTCGGAGAGTGAATAAACTTGTTATCGCCTACGTAGATACCTACATGACTGAATGCACGGCGCATCGTGTTGAAAAACACCAGATCACCGGGTTTCAGGTCGTTGCGGTCAATGATTTGGGTGGCTGCAGCTTGCTCATCAGCACGACGAGGCAGCAGCAAGCCCACGGTTTGTTCGTACATTGCACGTACAAAACCACTGCAATCAAAGCCTGTTTCGGCGTTATTGCCACCTCTGCGGTACGGTACGCCCAAGAAACCCATGGCGTTGACAACCAAGTCGGATGCTTTCTCACCCACCGTTTGGCGGACTTGCTCCAGATGTCCCATCAGCCCTTTGTCGGCTAGAAACCGATCCATTTCGTCGTTATTGCCAGGAGCAGCTTGTGTATTTAATGAGAAGAGAAGGGCTGCGAGCGTAACGAGTCTTTGCATCAGCGTAGGATAACCAATTTTTCGACGCAATGTCAATTTCAGGTAGTTGATTTGAAATGCGCTGTAAGAGTTTGATTTATATAAAAAATAATTGATTTTTAAAGCAAATGAAGTACCTGTTCAGGGTTTACCTTGATCGTACTTTACCTGTATGTGTCCGCCTACCAACGGAGCCATCGCTACTTTAATATGGTTAAAGCAAAAGGAAACACCATGCTGCTAGATTCTGAAGACTGCCAACTCGTCCTGGTCGATTACCAGTCCCGCTTGATGCCTGCTATGGCTGAGTCAACCTTTGTGCTGGCCAATGCACTGCGCCTTGCGCGTTTCGCGGAGGCCTTTGGCGTGCCCTTATGGGGAACCGAGCAGGCCCCTGATAAGTTGGGTGAAAACCCTGCGGAGTGGCGTGGGATGTGTCGGCAGACATTGGTTAAGAACAGTTTCAGCGCTTGCGCAGATGGCCTTACCCATCTGCTGCGTCCCCCTGTTCGTGGCAAACAGAATTCACAGCAAGGTGGCGAGCAACGAGGTAATGCCCGCAGCTTACCCAAGCACTTGCAAAAAGCGGTGCCCCCACCGCTGCCAGAAGTACCTTCGCGCAACACGGTCGTGCTGGCCGGCTGTGAGGCCCATGTTTGTTTGATGCAAACCGCGCTGGACTTGCTCGAAGAAGAGTTTGATGTGTGGGTCGTTACAGATGCTTGCAGTTCTCGCACCGAGCGCAACCGCGATGCCGCTTTTGACCGGCTGGCGGCCAATGGCGCGGAGTTGGTGACTACCGAGATGGTCGCCTTTGAGTGGTTGCGCGATGCGCATCACGAGGCTTTCAGGTCGGTTCAGGCATTAATACGCTAAAACGCGATAAAAAGCATGCTTTACAGCCATGAACAAAGCGCCATAAACGAAGATACGCCATGATTCACCATGCCGACTCCCTCAAGATCTTGCTGGTTGATGACTCCATATCTTTGCGCAGTCACCTCACGGTGCAGCTGAAAGACCAGGGGCACGAGGTCATGCAAGCGGCCGATGCCCAAGAGGCGTTAGCTGCATTCACCCGTTTTCGGCCTGATTTGGTGCTACTTGATGTGGTGATGCCAGGCGCTGATGGCTACTTTGTTGCCCGGCAAATTCGTGAAATTGAAGCCGGGCAGTGGACGCCCATCATCTTTTTGTCCGCCCAAGACAGTGAAAACGACCTGTGGCAGGGTATTGAAGCCGGCGGTGACGATTACCTCACCAAGCCCGTATCGCCTGTGGTGCTGGCCGCCAAGCTGCGGGCTATGCAGCGTTTGCGGGCGATGGGCCGCCGTAACCAAGAAATCAGCGAAGCTTTGCGCCAAGCGAATTCACAGTTACGCCATCTGTCGCAGACCGATGAACTCACTGGTCTGCATAACAGGCGCGGATTTGACGATTGCCTGCAAACAGAGTTGCGCAGCGCCCAACGTGACCAGACACCATTGACTTTGGTTATTTGCGATGTGGATTATTTCAAAGCTTATAACGACACCTTAGGCCATGTGCAAGGCGATGGCTGTTTGTAACGTTTAGGTGCCATTTTGAGCAGTGTTTGCCTACGCCCCCGCGACCACGCTTCGCGCTATGGCGGAGAAGAGTTTGCATTGATTTTGCCGCATACACCCAAGTCCGGTGCGATGACGTATGCCCGCGGTTTGCAGGCGGTGTTGCGCAGTGCAAATTTGCAACATCCTGCGTCGCCATTTTCCAAGCAACTGACGCTTTCTGGTGGCATCACGACCTGTATTCCTGATGAGGCGGCTACCAGTGAAAGTCTTATTTTGCGTGCCGATGAGGCACTTTATGCCGCTAAAGCACTGGGTCGTAACCGTTTTTTCAGCTTTGAGATGCAAACCGACACGGCGGGTCAGCTTGCTGACGACCGTGCGCGGCGAGAGAAAAGAGCGGTCGATAAGCCGTTCTGAGTGCAGTCGAGAGTTTCTACTTACGGTCATTTGCCAGTCACGCGCCAAATTGATGGCAAAATCGGGAGTGCATCCAGGCCCTTCCAAGCCACTGTTAACAGTTGTTTTGCAATCCGCCAGCCGGCTAAGCCGTGTCGCGGAAGGTTTTCTAACCAGCTAATGTTTCCCAGAGGGAAACGGAGGTCAGCGCAATATGAGCGAGTCATCTTCCCCCGCGTCGTCTGTTTATTCAGCGTATGCCAGTAATACCTATCTTTTCGGCGGCAATGCGCCTTATGTCGAAGAGATGTACGAAAACTACCTTGCCAATCCTGGTAGCGTCGGTGACAGCTGGCGTGATTATTTCGATGCTCTTCAGCATGTTCCTGCATCCGATGGCACCAATGCCAAAGACGTGCCGCACTTGCCTGTCATTAACGCATTTGCTGAACGCGCCAAGCTCGGTGGAACCAAAGTCGTACAGGCCAGCGCCGATCCAGAGATGGGCCGCAAACGCACGGCCGTACAGCAGCTGATTGCAGCCTACCGCAACGTAGGCGCACGCTGGGCCGATTTAGACCCCCTCAAGCGCACAGAGCGCGACAAAATTCCTGATCTGGAACCGTCTTTCTACGGGTTCAGCGACGCCGATCAAGAGGCTGTCTTCAACACCAGCAATACGTATTTCGGCAAAGAGACGATGTCTTTGCGCGAACTGATGAATGCCCTGCGTGAAACCTATTGCGGCACTATCGGCGCAGAGTTCATGTACAGCACTGACCAGAATCAAAAACGCTGGTGGCAACAAAAGCTGGAAAGCATCCGTTGCAAACCGAATCTCTCCAAAGAGAAAAAACTGCACATCCTTGACCGCGTGACTGCTGCTGAAGGCTTGGAGCGATTCCTGCATACCAAGTACGTCGGTCAAAAGCGATTTTCACTTGAGGGCGGTGAGAGTTTCATCGCTTCGATGGATGAAATCGTGCAGAAAGCAGGCACCCAAGGCGTGCAAGAAATCGTGATCGGCATGGCTCACCGTGGCCGCTTGAACGTGCTCGTCAACACCCTGGGCAAAATGCCATCAGAGTTGTTTGCAGAGTTCGACCACACTGCACCCGAAGACCTGCCCAGTGGTGACGTGAAGTACCACCAAGGTTTCAGCTCTGACGTGACCACCCCTGGCGGTCCGGTTCACTTGACCTTGGCCTTCAACCCTTCGCACCTTGAGATCGTCAACCCTGTGGTTGAGGGTTCGGTGCGTGCCCGTATGGACCGCCGTGGCGACCCCAAAGGCCGTCAAGTGTTGCCCGTGCTTGTTCACGGCGATGCTGCATTTGCAGGCCAAGGCGTGGTGATGGAAACCTTGGCGCTGGCCGAGACCCGTGGCTACCACACCGGTGGCACGATCCACATCGTCATCAACAATCAAATCGGCTTCACTACCAGCGACCCGCGCGACAGCCGTTCCACGCTGTACTGCACTGACGTGGTGAAGATGATCGAAGCCCCTGTCTTGCATGTGAACGGTGATGACCCTGAAGCTGTGGTGCTTGCCACCCAGATGGCGTTGGACTACCGCGCTGAATTCAGCAAAGACGTGGTCGTGGACATCATCTGCTTCCGCAAACTCGGTCATAACGAGCAAGATACGCCAGCGCTCACACAGCCGCTGATGTACAAAAAAATCGCACAGCACCCCGGTACACGTCGCCTGTACGCCGACAAACTGTCCGCCCAAGGGTTTGGCGAAACGTTGGGTGACGACATGGTCAAGGCCATGCGCGCAGCATTGGACGAAGGTAAAAACACGTTCGATCCTGTACTGACCAACTTCAAAAGCAAGTTTGCCGTCGATTGGAGCCCTTACCTCAACAAGAAGTGGACTGATGTCGGCGATACAGCGATCCCCATGGCCGAATGGAAGCGTGTTGCGGAAAAAATTACCAAAGTACCCGAAGGCTTCACGCCGCACAATTTGGTTAAAAAGGTGCTCGACGATCGTGCCGCCATGGGACGCGGCGAGATCAATGTGGACTGGGGCATGGGCGAGCACATGGCTTTTGCATCCCTGGTGGCCAGCGGCTACCCCGTGCGTTTGTCCGGTGAAGACTGTGGTCGTGGCACCTTTACCCACCGCCATGCTGTGTTGCATGACCAAAATCGCGAAAAATGGGACGTTGGTACCTACACGCCGTTGCAAAACGTCGCTGAAGGCCAAGCCCCATTTGTGGTGATTGACTCCATTTTGTCCGAAGAAGCGGTGCTGGCCTTTGAATACGGCTATGCATCTAATGACCCTAACACCCTGGTGATTTGGGAAGGCCAGTTTGGCGACTTCGTGAACGGTGCGCAGGTTGTTATCGACCAGTTCATTGCTTCAGGTGAAGTCAAGTGGGGTCGTGTCAACGGTATCACGCTGATGCTGCCGCATGGCTACGAAGGCCAGGGCCCAGAGCACAGCTCAGCCCGCCTTGAGCGCTTCATGCAGCTCAGTGCTGACATGAATATGCAGGTTTGCCAGCCTACCACTGCCAGCCAGATTTTCCATTTGCTGCGCCGCCAGCAAGTGCGCAACCTGCGCAAGCCGCTCATCATCATGACGCCCAAGTCCCTCTTGCGCGCCAAGGATGCGACGTCGCCTCTGTCTGAGTTCACCAAAGGTGGTTTCCAAACCGTCATTCCAGAGAGCAAGGAAGAGGTCATCAAAAAGGCCGACAAGGTCAAGCGCGTGATCGCCTGTTCAGGCAAGGTTTACTACGACCTCGCCAAGAAGCGTGAAGAGAAAGGTGTTGACGACGTGGCCATCATCCGTGTCGAGCAGCTGTACCCTTTCCCTCACAAGGTGTTTTCGGCTGAGCTGAAGAAATACCCCAATGCCACTGACATCGTCTGGTGCCAGGACGAGCCGCAAAACCAGGGTGCGTGGTTCTTTGTGCAGCACTACATCCACGAAAACATGCTGGAAGGTCAAAAGCTGGGTTACTCAGGCCGTGCGGCTTCCGCTTCACCCGCCGTGGGCTATTCGCACCTGCACCAAGAGCAGCAAAAAGCGCTGGTCGATGGCGCATTCGGCAAGCTTAAAGGCTTTGTCCTCACCAAATAAGTGCTGATAGAAGTGCTGCAAAAGCACTTCACAGCGCAAAAATAACAGTGTTGTTGAAAGAGAAAAATGGCAATCGTAGAAGTTAAAGTTCCCCAGCTGTCCGAGTCCGTGGCCGAAGCCACCCTGTTGCAGTGGAAGAAAAAAGTCGGCGACCTGATCGCTATTGATGAAATCCTGATTGAAGTCGAAACTGACAAAGTCGTGCTCGAAGTGCCGGCCCCCAGCGCAGGTGTACTGGTAGAAATCTCCGTGGCTGACGGTGCTACCGTGCTCGCCGAGCAGCTGATCGCCAAAATCGACACCGAAGGCAAAGCCAGTGTTGCCGCTCCTGCGGCCGCATCGGCACCTGCTGTAGCCGCGACCGCGCCTGCCAGTGCCCATTCCATGGCCGGCTTCGCCATGCCTGCAGCAGCCAAGCTGTTGGCCGACAACGGCATGGCCGCTGCGTCCATCGCCGGCACCGGCAAAGATGGTCGCGTCACCAAGGGTGATGTATTGGGTGCTGTTGCTGCCGGTGTTTCTGCTCCTAAAGTTGTAGCTGCTCCAGCAATGCCAGAAAGCGCACCTGTTCGTTTATTGCCTCAAGTGGCTGGCCCTAGCGTCAACCTGGGCGACCGCCCTGAGCAGCGCGTCCCCATGAGCCGTCTGCGTTCTCGCGTGGCTGAGCGCCTGCTGCAATCGCAATCGACCAACGCCATCCTGACCACGTTCAACGAGATCAACATGGCTCCGCTGATGGAAATGCGCAAGCGTTTCCAAGAGAAGTTCGAAAAAGAGCATGGCGTGAAGCTGGGTTTTATGAGCTTCTTTGTGAAAGCCGCCGTTCACGCCTTGAAGAAATTCCCCGTGTTGAATGCCTCGGTAGACGGTAACGACATTGTTTACCACGGTTATTTCGATATCGGTATCGCTGTTGGTAGCCCACGCGGCTTGGTGGTGCCTATTCTGCGCAATGCTGACCAAATGAGTTTTGCCGAGATTGAAAAGAAAATTGCCGAATTCGGTAAAAAAGCCTCTGAAGGCAAGCTCGGAATGGATGACATGACCGGCGGCACCTTTTCAATCAGCAACGGTGGTACTTTCGGCTCGATGATGTCCACCCCCATCATTAACCCACCACAAAGCGCAATTTTGGGCGTTCACGCCACTAAAGACCGCGCCATGGTCGAAAACGGTCAAGTTGTTGTTCGTCCCATGAACTACTTCGCCATGTCCTACGACCATCGCATCATTGACGGCCGTGAAGCCGTCTTGGGCTTGGTGGCGATGAAGGAAGCGCTGGAAGACCCATCACGCTTGCTGTTCGATATTTAATTCAATTAACTTGACGGGGCAGCCTGCCGCTTAACTTGAACGTTGGTGGCAGTTTGTTCCCCATTGGCTGGAAATCATGAGTAAACAATTTGACGTTATTGTCATCGGCGGAGGCCCTGGTGGCTATATCGCTGCTATCCGCGCTGCCCAATTGGGTTTCAACGTCGCCTGTATTGACGAATGGAAAAACGAGAAGGGCGGCCCGGCCCTGGGCGGTACCTGCACCAATGTCGGCTGCATTCCTTCTAAAGCTTTGCTGCAAAGTTCAGAGCACTACGAGCACGCCGCAAAACACTTTGCAGACCACGGCATCGGTGTTGCGGGCTTAACGCTTGACACTGCCAAGATGCTGGGCCGCAAAGATACCGTTGTGAAACAAAACAACGATGGCATTCAGTACCTGTTCAAAAAGAACAAGGTCAGTTTTTTCCATGGTCGTGGCTCTTTCGTGGCGGCCAAAGATGGCAGCTACGAGATTAACGTGGCAGGCACAGCGCAAGAAACACTCAGTACCAAGCACGTCATTATTGCTACGGGCTCCAGCGCCCGTGCCTTGCCAGGTACGCCGTTTGACGAGGAAAACATCCTCTCTAACGACGGTGCGCTGCGTATTGGTGCTGTGCCCAAGAAGCTCGGCCTGATTGGCTCTGGCGTGATTGGTCTGGAAATGGGTTCCGTCTGGCGTCGTTTGGGTGCTGAAGTCACGATTCTGGAAGGTCTGCCCACGTTCCTCGGCGCGGTGGATGAGCAAATCGCCAAAGAAGCACACAAACTGTTCGTCAAACAGGGCTTGAAGATTGAACTCGGCGTCAAAGTCGGTGCGATCAAGTCGGGCAAAAAAGGCGTGAGCATTGCTTACACCAACGCCAAGGGCGAAGCACAGTCCCTGGACGTGGACAAGCTCATCATTTCAATTGGCCGTGTCGCCAACACCATCGGCCTCAACACTGAAGCAGTTGGCTTGGCGCTCGACGAGCGCGGTGCCATCGTGGTGGATGCTGACTGCAAAACCAACCTGCCTAACGTCTGGGCAGTGGGTGACGTGGTGCGTGGCCCTATGCTTGCACACAAGGCTGAGGAAGAAGGCGTAGCCGTGGCTGAACGCATTGCCGGTCAACACGGGCATGTGGACTTCAACACCATCCCCTGGGTGATTTACACCAGCCCTGAGATTGCCTGGGTCGGCCAGACCGAGCAGCAACTCAAGGCCAGCGGACACGCGTACAAGGCGGGCACCTTCCCGTTCCTGGCGAATGGCCGTGCGCGTGCCTTGGGCGATACCTCGGGCATGGTGAAATTCCTGGCTGATGCCACGACAGACGAAATTTTGGGTGTTCATATCGTCGGCCCCATGGCCAGCGAATTGATCTCTGAAGCCGTGGTGGCCATGTCGTTCCGTGCCAGCAGTGAAGACATTGCCCGTATCTGCCATGCGCATCCTTCGCTGAGCGAAGCGACCAAAGAAGCGGCGCTGGCGGTGGACAAGCGCACACTGAACTTCTGATTGATTTAGATTTACAGTCAAATAGCTTGCTTGCGCCTACTGGGTGGGCGTAAGCAGCTATAAAAATAGAAGTAAATTACTCTTCCTTGGTGCTTTCCTGGTGAACATCTCTTGAGCGTCTCCCTTGCCTACCAAGCCGAGTTGGCCACCCGTGGCTATGCCAGCGATCCTGCCCAACTGCATGCGGTGGCGGCGCTCGAGCGTTGCGCTACCGAGTGGGCGGCGTACAAAGAAAAGCGTTCCAACGCCTTTAAAAAACTCATCCATCGGCCCGATATTCCCCGTGGTGTCTACATGCACGGAGGGGTAGGGCGGGGCAAGAGTTTTTTGATGGACTGTTTTTTCAATGCAGTGCCTATCAAGCGCAAAACCCGGCTGCATTTTCATGAGTTCATGCGCGAGGTGCACCGCGAATTGGCCGATTTGCAAGGCACGGTGAACCCACTTGATGAGCTGGGCGCACGCATGGCTAAGCGCTTCAAGCTGATTTGCTTTGACGAATTTCACGTGGCCGACATCACCGACGCGATGATTTTGCACCGCTTGCTGGTGGCCATGGTCAACAACGGCATTGGGTTTGTCACCACGTCGAATTTCAAGCCTGACGATCTGTACCCTGATGGCCTGCACCGCGACCGTATCTTGCCCGCGATTGCCCTGCTGAACCAGCAGCTCGAAGTCATCAGCGTAGACAACGGGACTGACTACCGCCGCCGTACTATGGAGCAGGTCAAGCTCTATCACTGCCCTCTGGGTGTGCAGGCCGATGCTGAGATGGCCGATGCCTTTGGCCGTTTGGCCGAATCACAAGATGAAAGCCCGGTCTTGCACATTGAGGCTCGTGAGATTCGGGCGCGACGCAAGGCCGGTGGCTTGGTGTGGTTTGACTTCAAAACTCTCTGCGGTGGTCCACGTTCGCAAAACGATTACTTGGAGATTGCCACGCAATTCCACACTGTGCTGTTGAGCGATGTGCCGCACATGCCGGTGCGCATGGCGTCTGAGGCGCGGCGGTTTACCTGGCTGGTTGATGTGTTGTACGACCGGCGCGTCAAGCTCATCATGTCGGCTGAGGTGCCACCCGAGGCGCTGTACACCGAAGGGCCATTAGCGCATGAGTTTCCCCGTACGGCGTCACGCCTGAGCGAGATGCAGTCTGCCGAGTATTTGGCGCTGGAGCGGCGCTCGGTGGACACCAGCCTCACATGAGCACTCACGTGGACAAGCTGCGTTTCCGACATGTCAGTCTGTTGGCCGTGCTGTGTACTTGGTTGGTCTGCGGCACAGTATGGGGACAAACTGCTGACGAAGTGACCCCGTGGCGGCAAGACATTGAAGCCCAGCGGGTGGGCGCTGAGAAGGCTTTTGCTACTGAAAAAGTAAGCTGCTACCAGCAGTTTGCCGTGAACGGTTGTATGGCGCGTGCCCGGCAAAAGTTGAATGCTGCAATGGCTGAAGCCAAACGGCAAGAGGTTGTGGTCAACAACGCAGAACGCAAGCGCAGAGCGGATGCGCAGGTGTACAAGCTCGAAGCACGCGAATTGCCCGAGGCGCAGCAAGGTGCTGTGGAGCAACGCGCCCAGCGCGCAGCGGATACCAAAGCGAACCAAGAGCGTGCGCTCGTCAAGCTGCGTGAGCAGGCACTGACACAATCACAGTCTGCAGGGACAGCGCAGGTGAGAACCCGTGATTACCAGCAAAAAGAAGCCCAAAAGGCACGCGAACACCGTGAGCCCACGCTCAACAATCCGGATTCCGCAGAAAAACTGAGTACGTTCAAGCAAAAGCAACAAGAGGCTACAGCACACCAGGTCGATGTAGAAAAAACCCGACAAGATCGCAGTAAGCCTCTTTCAGCACCGTTGCCCCCGTTGGGCAGTACGGCAACCCCGCTGACCTCGCAATTGGCCGCACCCTGAAGGGGTTTTACAGCCGTTTTTAAGCGGTTGATGGTTCGATTTTGGCAATCACCAGCGACAAGTTATCGCCGCCGCCATTCGCACGCTCTCTGGCCTTTTTGACCAAAAACTCAGCTGCTTCACGGGGCGAGAGTGATGACAGCACCATGCCCAGTTCGGTGGAGCTGAAGTAGTGCCACAGGCCATCGGTACACGCTACCAATACATCTCCTGGTGCCAGTGCTGCAATGGAGTGGATTGCCATCGCCGGCTCTTGCTCAATACCCAGGCAGCTGGTCAGGATGTTGGAGAGCGGGTGCGTATTGGCCTCTGACTCAGAGAGCTCACCTCTGTCCACCAGATTTTGCACATGCGAATGGTCTTTGCTGCGGCTGACCAGTTGCTCGCGCCGAAAGTGATAAATGCGAGAGTCGCCTGCTGTGAGCCAGTGGCATGCACCGCTTGGCATGATCACAAATGCGGCGATGGTGCTATGGGGTTCTTCCTCGCTGGATATGGCGGTGAGCTTGATGACCAAGTGGGCTTCATGGGCGATTTGGCGCAAGAATTCGCAAGCACCTTCGGTATCGGGGTCATAGCGCTCAAACAGCTGTTTGGCGGTCAGCATCACCTGGTCTGAGGCCTTGCGCCCCCCACTGCGCCCGCCCATGCCATCGGCCACCACGCCCAAGGCACAACCGTTGGTGCGTGCATGTGGCAGCAAAATGATCTGGTCTTGCTGGTATTGACGGTCGCCTTTGTGAAGACCGGTGGCTGCTGTCAGTTTGTAGGCTTGAGCCATGAGATTCCTGTTGGCTAAACTCCAAAGCGGTGGTGCACGATAAAACTGGCTATTTCAGCCAATGCACTCACCCACACGCTGATGGAGCCGGTTTGTTATTGCCTCGTATTATTGACGTAAGCCCTGCTGTTCAACATAACCTGTCACGAGAGTCCACGTGACGGGCTTGCGCAATCTGGTTGAACAGACCTACGCCCCTGGCGGCTGTCTGGTTCAGACGTTGGCGGGTTTTATCCCTCGGGCTGGACAAACCGAAATGGCACTGGCTGTAGCCGATACCATTGAGCAGGGGGGCTCCTTGGTGGTGGAGGCGGGAACGGGGGTTGGTAAAACTTTCGCTTACTTGGTACCCGCTTTATTGAGCGGTGAAAGGGTCTTGCTTTCCACCGCCACCAAAACGCTGCAAGACCAGTTGTTTGGCCGTGATTTGCCTCGCCTGCTGGGAGCGCTGGGGGTGCCTGTGACAACGGCCTTGCTCAAAGGGAGAGCCAGTTACCTGTGCTTGCACCGCATGGGCTTGGCCCGGCACGATGCGCGGTTGACGGAGCCCCAAGATTTGCACAGTTTGGCCCATATCGAGCAATGGGCACATGTCACCCGCTCAGGCGATCTGGCCGAGCTGCCTGATCTGGACGAGCGCTCGGTGCTGATTCCCTTGGTGACATCGTCACGGGATAACTGTCTGGGGGCGACTTGCCCGCAGTTCAAAGCTTGTCATGTGAACCTGGCCCGGCGCGATGCGCTGGCTGCTGATGTGGTCGTCATCAACCATCATTTGTTTTTCGCCGATATGGCGGTCCGTGAATCAGGCGTGGCCGAGCTATTGCCCACGGTGCGCGTGGTCGTGTTTGACGAGGCGCACCAACTCAACGATGTGGGTGTGCAGTTTCTCGGGGTCACGTTGAGTACTGGCCAGTTGCTTGATTTTTGCCGTGATACCCTGGCTGCCGGGTTGCAAATGGCACGTGGATTGGTGGATTGGCACGGTCTTGTTGCAGCTACCGAATCGGCTGCCCGTGCACTGCGGATGGCATTGGGTGTCGCTATGCCGTCTACCCGGTTACGTTGGGATGCGTTGGCCCCAGAGGATGTTTATCCCGCAGACTGGGCTGCGGTATGGCCCCCTCTGCGGGCTGCATTGGGTAGCGCACTGGAGGCGTTGGATACGCTCAGCGAAATTGCCCCCGATTTTGTGCGCTTGCATGAACGGGCAGCTGCCTTGCTGCTGAAGTGTGAGCGCTTCGCTGAGCCTTGTCCGAGCGATGCCGTGCGCTGGATTGACGTGGGTGCGAGCGGTCAGTCAACCGTGCGGTTGGTGGAGTCTCCGTTGGATATTGCCGAGGCTTTCAAAGCCATTCGCATGGCCAGCGCAGCGGCGTCTGAGCGTGAGCGCAGCTGGATCTTTACGTCTGCCACGCTGGGCACAGATGCACAGCTGTCATGGTTCACGCGCGATTGCGGCTTGACGGATGCCCAAGTGCTGCGCGTCAATAGCCCGTTTGATTTCAAGGCCCAAGCTGCGTTGTATGTGCCTCAAAATTTACCGTTACCCTCAGATTCCTTGCACAGTGCCAGCGTGGCGGCGTTGGTCGCGAGAGCGGTAGCGCAGCTGGGCGGGCGGACTTTGGTGCTCACCACGACCTTGAAAGCCATGCGGGT
Source organism: Betaproteobacteria bacterium (assembly GCA_025356445.1). Lineage (GTDB taxonomy): Bacteria > Pseudomonadota > Gammaproteobacteria > Burkholderiales > Burkholderiaceae_C > Defluviibacillus. The sequence continues at coordinate 32,591 of JANXSZ010000005.1, forward strand.
GATTGCCCAAGCATTGACTGCGCATTTTGCGAAGCCAGGCGCTGTGGGGGGCGCTAAAGCGGAATCCATTGAGGTGCTGTTGCAAGGCCAGTGGCCCAAGCGACGCTTGATGGAGCATTTTCGACAAGGAGGAGCTGATGGTCGGCGTGGTTGTGTCTTGGTGGCCTCTGCGTCATTTTGGGAAGGATTTGATGTGCCGGGTGAAGCCTTGCAGTTGGTCATCATCGACAAACTGCCGTTTCCACCGCCCAACGATCCTTTGGTACAGGCCCGTACGCACAGGCTCGAAGCGCAAGGCCTGAACCCGTTCAATGATTATTTTGTGCCTGAAGCGGCTATTGCCTTGAAGCAAGGCGGTGGGCGTTTGATACGCCAAACCACTGACCACGGCGTGCTGGTAGTTTGTGATGTGCGCTTAGTCTCTAAAGGTTATGGACGGCGCATTGTGGCGGCATTGCCACCGATGCGTCGCTTGAGTTCTGAGGCTGAATGGATGCTGGCGTTGGCCGACTTGCCCAATTCAGCGCCAAATTTCACAGCTACCAAAGCTTCCACCAAGGCCCAGACCCTGATTTAACGCCTGTCACATACTCACTTTGTGGGTAGTTGGTTGCCAGCACCCGTTTGGCATCGTCGCTCAGTTGCTTCATTCCCAAGGCGTCGTAGGATTTGTACAAAATAAACAGAGCCTCTTCCAGCGCAGGCACTTCACGGTAATCAGTCAGTGCAATTTGGGCGCGGTTGGTCGCTGCAACATAGGCACCACGGCTGTAGTAGTAGCGGGCCACATGCACTTCGTACAACGCCAGCGAGTTGACGATGTAGGTCATACGCTGTCGGGCGTCAGGCGTATAGCGGGATTCAGGGAAACGCGTGACCAGTTCTTTGAAGGCTTCAAACGATTCTTTGGCGGCTTTTTGATCGCGCTCGGACAAATCCTGTCGAGTCAAGCCTGAAAACAGCCCCAGGTTGTCATTGAAATTGACGGTGCCTTTAAGGTACAGCGCGTAATCCAGAGCTGAACTGGCGGGGTGCAGCTTCATGAAGCGGTCTAAGGTGCCAATCGCCTGGGCTTGCTCGCCAGTTTTGTACTGCGCATAGGCTTTTTCCAATTGGGCTTGCTGCGCCAGCGCGGTGCCTGCGGCGCGGCCTTCGAGCTTTTCAAGCAGGGGAATAGCTTTGTCAAAAGCCCCCGAGCTGAGTTCATCTTTAGCCTCGGTGTAAATCTTGTTTGGGCTCCAATCGGCGGTCTTGTCAACGGTCGAAGTAGCACAACCAGCCAGCATTGAAGCGACCAACAGCAGAGCGGCAGCTGGAACAGCCGATAATCGAGAACGGTACACAGACAACAACACAGGCGGCTTTCTTGAATCAGGGCAAAAAGATTATATCTAGCAGGGGGTTTCCCAGCGACGCGGACGGTGCGGATGCTGCGGCATTGGCGCTGCCGTCCGACGATTCTTCAGGCATGGGCGTATCAGACGCAGAGGTTGAGGGCGGCGGCGAGAGTGAAAGCGAGGCAGAGTGCCGCGCCTTCACCTTGGCCAGTGCCCAGCACGGTAGCCGCATCGACCGTGCGCTGGCCGATTTGGTGCCCGAGTTTTCGCGCAGCTATCTGCGCCAGCTGATTGAGGCGGGTGAAGTCGTTCTGAACGGTATTACCGTGCGCAAGGCATCGCAGTCGGTCAAGGCTGGGGATCAGGGCAGCATCACGCTGCGTGCTACGCCGCAAAGTCAGGCCTTCAAACCTGAAATGATGGATTTGAACGTAGTTTATGAAGACGAGTACCTGCGGGTTATCAACAAGCCCGCCGGACTGGTCGTCCACCCGGCCCCGGGTAACTGGAGTGGTACGTTGCTCAATGGTCTGCTGGGCAGCGACCCTGAGGCTCATTTTTTGCCTCGTGCAGGCATTGTTCATCGGTTGGACAAAGACACCAGTGGTCTGATGGTGGTGGCACGCAAGCGCACGGTCATGGATGCCCTGGTCAAGCTGATTGCAGCGCGCGAGATGTCACGCCAGTACCTTGCCATGGCGCACCGGCCCTGGATGGGGTCGCGCGAGCGCACCATTGACGCGCCGCTGGGGCGAGATCCGCGTAACCGTCTGCGCATGGCTGTGGTGGATTTGGAGCGGTCGCCAGGTAAGGTCGCTCAAACCACCTTTAGATTGCTACAAAATTCAGAGCTAGGTTGTCTTGTCCACTGTGCACTGCATACAGGTCGGACGCATCAAATCCGGGTTCACATGAATTCCATTGGGCACCCCTTGGTGGCCGATGCCTTGTATGCGGGCGCGGCAGCGGCCGGCATGACACGCCAAGCGCTGCATGCTTACCGTTTGGCTTTTGAACACCCTGTGACTGGTGAGTCCCTGGTTTTCAAGGCCCCGGTACCTGACGATTTGGCTGCGGGCTTGCAGGAATGGGGTCTGGGCTACAATTTAGGCCAGCTCGAAGGTGGCGACGAAGATGAATATGAAGATGAAAACGACGAGTTTTAAATTCTCTTCCATCGCCTTGTATCCTTTTTCTGATCTCTTTCCTGACTTTGTTTCTTGCGAAACCTCACCAACACGGGCACAGCCCGGTTGATTTTCTCTGTTGCTAACCTGCGGTGAATGACCCTTGTAGCCGCCGAGCTGACTTTGGCGCACCTCTCGAAAATCGCACACCATGAACACGACGGATGCCCAGCGTATCCTCGAAACAGCGCTAATTTGCTCGTCATCGCCACTCACGCTGCGCGATATGCGCATCTTATTTGCTGACGAGTTGAGCGCCGACACGCTGAAAATCTTGCTCCATAATTTGCAGCAAGCATGGTCGTCACACGGCGTTGAATTAGTGATGATTGCCAGTGGTTGGCGCTTCCAGAGTCGCCCTGAGGTGCGTGAGTACCTTGATCGGTTGCACCCTGAAAAACCGCCTAAGTACAGCCGTGCTGTGCTGGAGACGCTGGCGATCATTGCTTACCGTCAACCCACCACACGGGGCGACATGGAGGATATTCGTGGCGTGACCATCAATTCGCTGGTTATCAAGCAGTTGGAAGACCGGGGCTGGGTGGAGGTGATTGGCCATCGCGAGACGGTAGGTCGTCCTGCCTTGTATGCCACCACACGCCAGTTTTTGGACGATCTGGGTTTGCAGACTTTGAGTCAATTGCCCGCGCAAGAAAATGGCGAACCCAGTGCGCAGTTGTTGGACGCGATGGCGGCCTCTGCATTAGCTTTTCCTGCGATTGAGCGTGCGACTGAAGCCATTGAAATTGTAGAAACTATAGAAATTGCACACTTAAGTGTGGGGCCTGTTACTGAGCACCCCATCCCGACGACCGTTGACGAGAGCACACCATGAACCCTAACGATACCCAACCCGCCGACGTGATCTTGCCAACGGCTGAAGCAGTGGGCCGCACTGTGCCTGTGCGTACTGCTGCAGTGCCCTCTGCTGCGTTGCAGTTGTTCGAGGAGGTCGTGTCCGGTGAGTTCGACACCTTGCAGGAGGACGACGCGCCAGTGCCGACCAAACGTGTGCTGTTGCCCCAAGCCGACAGCCCCAAGTTGCACAAAGTGCTTGCCCAGGCTGGTATGGGGTCGCGGCTGGAGATGGAGCAGTTGATTACCGAAGGACGTATTTCTGTTAACAACGAACCTGCTCACGTGGGTCAGCGTATTCAGTTCGGCGACCAAGTCAAAGTCAATGGCAAGCCTATCAAGGTGCGTATTCAGGCGCCACCGCCGCGCGTGATCGCGTACCACAAGCCGTTGGGAGAAGTTGTCACCCATGACGATCCGCAGAACCGCCCCACAGTGTTTCGTCGTTTGCCGAAATTGTTTCAAGGCAAATGGCAATCCGTCGGTCGCTTGGATTTAAATACCGAGGGGCTGCTGCTGTTTACCAGTTCTGGTGAGTTGGCAAACCAGTTGATGCACCCGCGTTTTGGTCTGGAGCGTGAGTACGCCGTGCGGGTGCTGGGTGCGTTGAACAAGGAAGAGAAGCAAAAGCTGCTCGATGGTGTTCAGCTTGAAGATGGTCGTGCGCAGTTTGGTTCGATTGTGGATGGTGGAGGCGAAGGCTCGAACTGCTGGTACCGGGTCACCATCTCTGAAGGGCGTAACCGCGAAGTGCGCCGTATGCTGGAGGCCGTAGGTCACGCGGTGAGTCGTCTTATCCGCATTCGTTACGGTGCCATGCTGTTGCCGCGTGGCCTGCGCCGGGGTGCTTGGATGGAGTTAGAGGACGCCGATATCCGTGGTTTGATGCATGCCGCAGGGCCCGTGCGGCAGCCTGGCGAGGTGCAGGAAGACGGTGTCAAGGTCGGAGCAGGGGAGCGCTCACCGCGCAACGAAGGCCGTAACGACGGCGGTCGAAGTGCTGGAGGTCGCGGCGGCCAAGGCAACAACCGGGGTAACAATCGAAATAATGGTGCGCCCGCGAATGGGCGTGGCACAGCCCCCACTTCAGGCCGTGGGCGACCACCCAACCCCCAAAAGCAGGGCGGCAGTAGCCGCAATGAAGGCAGCGCGCAACCTGATCCGATGAAAACCGCTTTTGGTTACATTGGTGCCGACAGCTTTACTCGCCAACGTGAGGCTCAAGGGCCACGCCGTCCTTCCGGTGGGCCTGGCAGCAATATGGGCTCTGGGCGTGGCAACGGTTCGCGCACGGGTGGCCGTGGCCGCTGAGCCGAATGTCATGGTGCATTGCAAGGTAAAATCTGCGGTTGCCTGTAGCGCAGGGCCGAGATTGCAACCGCATTCCATGGCTCGCCTTCAATCATTCATTTAAAACATACACCTAACGGAAGTTAACGGAAACACCATGGCTATCGAACGCACCCTCTCCATCATCAAGCCCGACGCTGTCGCTAAGAACGTGATCGGCCAAATTTACGCCCGCTTTGAAGGCGCTGGCTTGAAGATCGTCGCGTCCAAAATGGCGCACCTGTCACGCGGTGAGGCTGAGGCGTTCTACGGTGTTCACAAAGCACGTCCTTTCTTTAACGATCTGGTCACGTTCATGATCTCCGGCCCGGTGATGATCCAAGCCCTGGAAGGCGAAAATGCTATTCTGACGCACCGTGATCTGATGGGTGCTACGGACCCTAAGAAAGCCGCTCCTGGCACCATCCGTGCTGACTTCGCTGACAGCATTGACGCTAACGCTGTACATGGCTCTGACGCGCCTGAAACCGCCGTGGGTGAAATCGCATTTTTCTTCCCTGGCATGAGCGTTTTCTCTCGCTAAGCGCGGAGCGACGACACATACGCTATGACGGCCAACCTGCTTGATTTTGATCTGGACGGATTGGCCGCATTTTGTGAGCGGCTGGGGGAAAAGCGTTTTCGCGCCACCCAGCTGTTCCGGTGGATCCATCAACGCGGTGCCCACCAGTTTGACCAGATGAGCGATTTAGCCAAGTCGTTGCGTGAAAAACTCGCCACAGTGGCTGAGGTCAAAGGCTTGTCGGTCATTTCCCAGCACGAATCGGCTGATGGCACCATCAAATGGTTGTTTGATGTTGGTGCTGGCGATGCTGTAGAAGCTGTATTTATCCCTGAGCATGACCGTGGCACGCTGTGCGTGTCATCACAAGCGGGTTGTGCGGTTGGTTGCCGTTTTTGCTCTACGGGGCACCAAGGTTTCAGCCGCAATTTAACTACTGGCGAAATCACCGCTCAGTTGTGGTTTGCCGAACATTTCCTGCGCCAACACTTGGGGCGTGATGAGCGCGTTATCTCTAACGTCGTCATGATGGGCATGGGTGAGCCGCTGCAGAATTATGCAGCGCTGGTACCCGCTTTAAAGACCATGCTGAGTGACCACGGCTACGGCCTGTCGAGGCGTCGTGTCACCGTGTCTACATCTGGTGTGGTGCCCATGATGGATCGGTTGGCGGTGGATTGCCCTGTTGCCTTGGCTGTTTCTTTGCATGCGCCTCACGATGCCTTGCGTGACAGTTTGGTACCTTTAAACCGTAAATACCCCTTGGCTGAGCTGATGGACTCTTGTGTGCGTTATCTGGATTACGCGCCACGGGATTTCATTACCTTTGAATACTGCATGTTGGATGGTGTTAACGACCAGCCTGAACATGCGCAGCAGCTGATTCAATGGGTTAGAACACATGGTGGCAAAGGCGTCTCCTGTAAATTCAATTTAATTCCATTCAATCCCTTTCCTGAATCGGGTTTGACACGCTCTGGAGCTGCACAAGTCACGTTGTTTGCAAAAATCTTGTCTGAAGCAGGCATCGTTACTACTGTGCGCAAGACAAGAGGTGACGATATTGATGCAGCCTGTGGCCAGTTGGCAGGTGAAGTTAAAGACCGCACCAAGGTCACGCAGCGTATGCAATTCCAGCGCAATGCTGCGTTGGGTGTAACGTCGGTGTCCCATGACGCTGGTGGGGTTGCCGCGTGAATGGCCGCATGAAGCGCGGTGCCAGTTGGGTGCATTTGTGCTGCGCCTTGTGCCTGGGTTTGTTGGTGTTGGTGCAGTTGAGTGCTTGCGCTAATGCGCCGCGTGCAGCAGACGCTGCCGATTTGGCCACCGATTCTGACGAAACGCCTGTGCGTAAACGTGCCAGATTGCGGTTGGAACTCGCGGTCAATTACTTTGACCAAGGGCAAACCAAAGTCGCGCTAGACGAGGTCAAGCAAGCGTTGGTTCAAGATCCAAGCTACGCTGAAGCACACAACCTGCGGGGTCTGATTTACCTGCGGCTGAATGATTACCCACTGGCTGAAGCCAGCTTCAAACAATCTCTGGTTTTGAGTCCCCGTGATGGCAATGCTTTGCACAACTATGGTTGGTTGATGTGTCAGCAGGCACGCTATGCCGATGCCGGTGTTGCGTTTTCGCAGGCGCTGATCAGTCCGATTTACCAGGGGCGTGCCAAGACTTTTATGGCGCAAGGCTTGTGTGAAGAGCGCGCTGGCAAGATGGCCGATGCCGAGCGAAGTTTGGCACGCTCTTACGAGCTTGATCCTGGAAATCCTGTCACAGGGTTTAATTTGGCTAACCTGTTGTTCAGGCGTGGTGAGTTGGTTCGCTCACAGTTTTATATTCGCCGCCTGAATAATGGCGAATTTGCCAATGCGGAATCGCTTTGGTTGGGTATCAAAATTGAGCGCAAGCTGGATAACCGCGATGCCATGCGGCAGTTGATTGAGCAGTTATCCAAGCGCTTTGCGCAATCCAAGGAGATGCAGTTGTACGTAAAAGGATCTTTTGATGACTGAGTCGGTTGAAACAGCGCACAGCACATCGAGCATGCCATTGAACGCTGGAGCAGGCTCTGCCACCGCAGGCGCGTTACTCAAAAAAGCCCGCGAAGTGGCTGGTTTACATATTGGGGCTTTAGCTGTTTCGCTGAAAGTCCCGGTCAACAAGCTGGAGGCCCTGGAGTCGGGTAATTTAGAAGCGTTGTCGGGGGCCGTTTTTGTGCGTGCTTTGGCGTCCAGTGTTTGCCGTGCATTGAAGATCGACCCTGCACCGATTTTGAACCATCTGCCGCAGGCGGTTACGGCTCGACTCCATCAAAAAGGTGAGCTTAATGAGCCTTTCCGAGGAGATGGGCGCGGTATGAGTTTTTCGTCACCAGAGCGTTTGCTGAAGCCTTCTATTTTGGCTGTTGTCGCTTTGTTGATTGGCGCAGGTGTGCTGATGCTTTGGCCTAACCTCGGCCCCATCATGCCAAATGCGGTGTCGGTGAAAGAGTCGATCACTGAAACCCCTCCGCCTTTGATGGTGCTCAATAACTCCGATGTGAGTGCTCCCGTTGAGTCTGTCCCCGTTGCCAGTGCTGCGGCACCTGCAATACCGGCCATGCCTACACCTGCTGTGGTGCCGTCACCCGTGCTTATGCCTGCAGAGCAACTTGCGTCCCCTAGTCCTGCACCCGCTGGCTCAAGCACGGTTACCGTCAGTGGTTCTGGCGACATGGTTTCCTTTAGCGCCATGGCCACTTCATGGGTTGAAGTCACTGATGCCAAGGGCATTGTCGTGTTGCGTAAAACCCTTAATGCAGGTGAAACAGCCCAGGTCGGCGGTGCCACACCGTTACGGGCGATTGTGGGCCGTGCCGATGTGACTGAGGTGACTGTGCGTGGAAAACGTTTGGAACTTAGGGCCTTGTCCAAAGACAATGTGGCCCGTTTCGAGGTGAAATAGTGAGTATTTGTACCCCTGACCCTATCGCCTCAGCGCAACCCAAGGCGCGTCACTCTTTGCAGTCCAGTGTCGTGTGGGGAGGGCGGGTCGTGACAGTTGGTGGAAATGCTCCTGTGCGTATCCAGTCAATGACCAACACTGACACCGCTGATGCCATCGGTACAGCCATCCAGGTCAAGGAGTTGGCTATTGCCGGCTCGGAGATGGTACGTATTACGGTCAATACCCCTGAAGCTGCCGCTGCCGTGCCCTATGTGCGCGAACAGCTCGATCGCATGGGCATTGACGTGCCTTTGATTGGCGACTTTCACTATAACGGCCACCGTTTGCTGACCGACTATCCCGCTTGCGCCGAGGCGTTATCCAAATACCGCATCAACCCTGGTAATGTGGGCAAGGGTGATAAGCACGATCGCCAGTTTGGTCAAATGATTGAAGCTGCGCTGCACTGGAACAAACCTGTGCGCATCGGTGTCAATTGGGGCAGTCTTGATCAAGAGCTGCTTGCCACGCTGATGGATGAGAACAGCCAGCGTACCGTGCCTTTTGAAGCACGCCAAGTGATGTACGAAGCCCTTATCAGCTCGGCTATGGGGTCGGCAGTGCTGGCGCAGTCCATGGGCATGACGAAGCAGCAGATCATCTTGTCATGCAAAGTCAGCGGTGTGCAAGATTTGATCGCTGTTTACCGAGAGCTGGCCAAGCGTTGTGACTACCCGTTGCATCTGGGCCTGACCGAAGCGGGCATGGGTACCAAAGGCACGGTGGCGTCCGCCACGGCCTTGTCCATTTTGCTGCAAGAGGGCATTGGCGACACCATTCGGGTCTCGCTTACACCACAACCTGGTGAAGCGCGCACACAAGAGGTGGTCATAGCTGCAGAAATCTTGCAAGCGTTGGGTATGCGCAATTTTGTACCCAGCGTCACCGCTTGTCCTGGCTGTGGCCGTACCACAAGTACTACCTTCCAGGTGCTGGCTAAAGAAATTGACGACTTCCTTCGGGCGCAAATGCCCGTCTGGCGTAAGCAGTACCCTGGTGTTGAAGCGCTTCGGGTGGCTGTGATGGGGTGCATTGTCAATGGCCCTGGCGAGAGCAAACATGCTGATATTGGCATCAGTCTGCCTGGGACCGGAGAGTCTCCTGCTGCTCCCGTGTTCATTGATGGCGAAAAAACCCTCACGCTGCGCGGCGACAACATTGCCCGTGAATTCCATCAAATTGTTGAAAATTACATTGAAAAGCGCTTTGGAAGCTCCATACTTCCAGAAGTGGCTTGACGTTATTGCTCCTCGACCATGTCTGAATCCGTTAGATATACAGGTGTAAAAGCCGAAAAACTGATTGCCGTTAAAGGCATGAACGACATCCTGCCACCCGACTCTGCCCGCTGGGAGTGGTTCGAAGACACGGTGCGCAGTGTGATGTCACAGCACAGCTATCGGAATATCCGCACGCCCATTGTTGAACCCACTGCCTTGTTTGTGCGTGGTACGGGTGAGACAACCGATATTGTTGAAAAAGAGATGTACTCGTTCGAAGACAGGCTCAACGGTGAGCAACTCACGCTGCGTCCCGAGAACACTCCTGGTGTGGTACGCGCAGCTATCGAGCACAATTTGACCTATGAAGGCGGTAAGCGCCTTTACTACATGGGCCCCATGTTTCGCCATGAGAAACCCCAACGGGGCCGCTACCGACAGTTCTACCAACTGGGTGCAGAAGCCCTGGGTTTTGGCGGGCCTGAATTGGATGCTGAATTGATGGTGATGGCGCACCAATTGTTTGCCAGATTAGGTTTACGGCAAGTTCGTGTAGAGCTCAACAGTCTGGGTATTCCCGTGGAGCGCCAAGCGCACCGCAGCGCTTTGATCGCGTACTTTGAGCAACACCGTGAAGTTTTAGATGCTGAGGCGCAGCGTCGCCTGTTGACCAATCCGTTACGGATTCTGGACACTAAAAATCCGGCGATGCAGGCGCTAGTGCAAGGCGCACCGCGTTTGCTGGACTTTTTAGGTGAGCCTTCTTTAAAGCACTTGGACACGGTGAAGGCGTTGCTCGATGCCTGTGGCGTGGGTTGGACGATCAACCCCCGTTTGGTGCGTGGTTTGGATTATTACAGTCATACCGTGTTTGAGTTCACCACTGACGAGTTGGGTGCGCAAGGCACGCTGTGCGGTGGTGGACGTTACGATGGTTTGTTTGAAATTTTGGGCGGCAAGCCCACCCCTGCTGTGGGCTGGGGTATGGGTGTTGAGCGCGTACTGGAACTGGTCAAGTCGCAAGGGCTGGGCAGCGCAGAACCCGTACCTGATGCGTATGCCGTGATTCCTCAGGCTGCCAGTTTGCCTGTGGTCATGAGAACGCTGCAAGACTTGCGTGCTGTGGGTGTAACTGTGCAAATGCACGCGTCCCCAACGGGCGATGGCATGGGCAGTATGAAGTCGCAGTTCAAGAAGGCTGATGCCAGCGGTGCGCGTTATGCCTTGATTTTTGGGGTAGACGAGTTGGCACAAGCGCAAGTGGCTGTGAAGGCTCTGCGTGGTGACCCTGCGCAGACTGCGCAGCAGCAGTTGTATCCCTTGGCTGAGACGGCTGTTTGGGCCTCTCGATTGCGCCAATAAGGCTACCCCTACAATCCACCCTTTATTTCTCAGCGCGCCATGGCACAACATCTCGATCTCGAAGAACAAGAACAGCTTGACCAGCTTAAGCATTTCTGGAAGCAATATGGCAATCTGATTACCTGGGCTTTGATTCTGGTATTGGGTGCGTTCGCCTCTTGGAATGGTTACCAGTATTGGCAACGTAATCAGGCCGCTAAGTCTGCTGCACTTTACGATGAGGTTGATCGCGCCGCCAAGGCGGTTGATTTGGCCAAGCTGGAACGTGCATTTGGTGACATCAAAGACAAATTTGGGAGCACCGAGTACGCGCAGCAAGCAGGGTTGTTGTCAGCTAAAGTATTTTTCGAGAACGGCAAGGCGGATTTGGCCAAAACGGCACTGATCTGGGTCGCTGAAAAATCCAATAATGCGGGCTATCAAGCTGTTGCTCGGTTGCGGCTGTCGGCAGTGTTGGCTGAAGCCAAGGTTTACGACGATGCACTCAAGCAGCTGTCCGGCAGCTTTCCTAAAGAGTTTGACGGCTTGGTAGCCGACCGCAAGGGCGACATACTGGCATTGCAGGGTAAAAGTACCGAAGCCAAAGCAGAATATGGCAAGGCCTATGCTGCTTTGCCCTCTGCCGTAGGTTACCGTCGATTGGTTGAATTCAAACTGAATGCCTTGGGTGTTGATCCTACGCCACCACCGCCTGTCAAAGTTGCCAGCGCTACCCCAGCGGACAGTGCTGTCGATGCTAAAAAGTGATACCTATGATGCTGCACCTCCCTGCTTCTCCTGAATATAAGCGTTATAGCGGTATAGCGCAGGTTGCACGTCTATTGATCGCTACCGTTGGTGTAGCGGGTCTGATGGCGTGTTCTAGCACCACAGAGAAACCCAAACCCAAAGACCTGCCTCCGAATGCCGCACTGTACGGTGTCAAGCAGGCATGGAGCAGTCGCATTGGTGAGGTCACTTTCCCTTTGGACATCAGCGTGGTGCACGGTCATATCGCCCTCGCCAGTTCTGATGGCACTGTGATCAGTCTGGATGCCCGAACTGGTGCTGAGCAGTGGCGCAGTGCCGTGGGCGAGCCTTTGTCGGCAGGCGTGGGCAGTGATGGCAAGGTCAGCGCTGTGGTAACGCGTGCTAACCAACTGGTCGCAATGGATTCCGGTCGTGAATTGTGGCGTCAACGTTTGGGTGCGCAAGCCTACACTGCCCCTCTGGTTGCTGGTGGTCGTATTTTTGTGCTAACTGCAGACCGCGCACTCAGTGCTTATGATGGCCAGACTGGTCGTCGACTGTGGATTCAACAGCGACCCGGTGAGCCGCTGGTGCTGCGACAACCTGGGGTCTTGTTGGCGGTCGGTGATACCTTGGTGGTTGGACAAGCCGGCCGATTGGTGGGCTTAAGCCCCGCCAATGGGGCTGTGCGTTGGGAGGCTCCAATTGCCAGTCCCCGTGGTACCAATGATGTGGAACGCCTTGTTGATCTGGTAGGTCGCGTCAGCCGTGTGGGTGACGTGGTGTGCGCAAGGGCTTTTCAATCGAATGTAGGCTGTGTCAATGCTGCTCGCGGTAATGTGATGTGGTCGCAAGTGGCTAATGGTTTTGAGGGTCTCCACGGGGATGCAGATCGGGTGGTGGGCAGTGAGTCTGATGGCAAGGTTATTGCTTGGCGTCGCACTGATGGTCAGCGCCTATGGGCAACCGATCGACTTCAGTACCGCAACCTGACTGCGCCGCTGATGTTGGGGCGTTCAGTGGTCGTTGGTGACAGCAGCGGCACTTTATATTTCTTGTCGCGTGAAGACGGCGCTCTTTTGTCACGGTTCAGTACAGATGGTTCTGCCATCGTGACGGCACCCGCTTTGGCGGATGGCACCCTGGTTGTGGTCACGCGCAATGGTGGTGTTTACGGCTTTGTGCCTGAGTAAATACGAGTAACTACGACCTGATGAAACCTGTTTTAGCCCTGGTTGGCCGACCTAATGTCGGTAAATCAACCCTGTTCAACCGCCTAACCAAAACTCGAGACGCTATCGTTGCTGATTTCGTCGGTTTGACGCGGGATCGCCATTACGGCAACGCCAAACATGGCAAGCAAGAATTCATTGTCATTGACACTGGTGGTTTCGAGCCGGATTCTTCGGATGGCATGTACCAAGAAATGGCCAAGCAAACGCGCCAAGCGGTTGCTGAGGCCGATGTGGTTGTTTTTGTGGTTGATGGTCGTGCCGGTGTGTCTGCGCAAGATCATGAAATCGCCAAGCTGCTGCGTCGTCTGGGTAAACCCACCGTATTGACTGCCAACAAGGCAGAAGGTATGTTGGACGGCACCAAGTTAGTAGAGTTTTTTGAATTGGGCCTGGGGCAGGTGTTGGCTGTGTCTGCGGCCCACGGTCAGGGTATGCGCGACTTGTTGGACGCTGCGCTGGGTTTGCTCAATTTACCCGATCCTGAGGCTGAAGTTGTTACTGACAACAGCGTTATTAAACTCGCTGTTGCAGGCCGCCCTAACGTTGGAAAATCGACGTTGATCAATACTTGGTTGGGCGAAGAGCGTTTGGTCGCCTTTGACCAGCCGGGTACAACCCGGGATGCTATCACCGTGCCATTTGAGCGCGGTGGTCAGCGGTTTGAGTTGATTGACACTGCTGGACTGCGCCGCAAAGGCAAGGTGTTTGAGGCCATTGAGAAATTCTCGGTGGTCAAAACCTTGCAAGCCATTGAGTCTGCCAATGTTGTGCTGCTTTTACTCGATGCGACGCAAGGTGTGACCGACCAGGATGCTCACATTGCGGGCTACGCATTGGAGAGTGGTCGTGCCATGGTGTTGGCTGTGAATAAATGGGATGCAGTGGACAGCTACCAACGGGAGCAATTGCAACGCTCTATCGAGAGCCGTTTGCCTTTCCTCAAGTTTGCCAATTTGCACATGATCTCGGCCAAGAAGCGTCAAGGTTTGGGGCCTGTATGGGCGTCTATCGTGCAAGCCCATAAGTCAGCCAATTGCAAGATGACTACTCCCGTGTTGACCCGCTTGTTGCTGGAAGCTGTTCAGTTCCAGGCGCCTAAAAAATCAGGCATGTACCGGCCCAAGTTGCGCTATGCCCACCAAGGTGGCATGAACCCCCCCATTGTGGTTGTTCACGGCAATTCGCTGGAGCATGTTACCGAAGCGTACAAACGGTTTCTTGAAGGTCGTATCCGTAAAGAGTTTGATCTTTCGGGTACACCTATGCGTATCGAATTGAAGACGTCCGCTAATCCTTATGCAGATAAGGATTAGGCTGTCAATTGGTTTGACTCCCTAGCCGCTGTGGTATCGTTCATTTTTTAACACTCTTACGTACACGGAGAATATCGTGAGCAACAAAGGTCAACTCTTGCAAGACCCCTTCCTGAACATTCTGCGTCGCGAGCATGTGCCCGTCTCCATTTACCTGGTTAATGGCATCAAGCTGCAAGGCCAGATTGAATCGTTTGATCAGTACGTCGTTTTATTGCGTAACACCGTGACCCAAATGGTGTACAAGCACGCGATTTCTACGATCGTTCCTGGTCGTGCCGTCAATTTCTCTGCCAATGATGCGGCTGAAGCTCCGGCCGCTTGACCGCAAGCCGTTGCAACTTTTCTCAGATTGCCCAAGACTTTTGTTTGATCCCTTGTCTTGAGCTCGCCTGATCCACAAGCCAAACCCTTGGCTCCCGCCATTTTGGTCGGAGTTGATTTTGGTGCGCCTCATTTTGATGGTGCATTAGAGGAGTTGGGTTTGTTGGCTGAAACGGCTGGCCTCACGCCAGTAGGGCGTATTACCTGCAAGCGCCATGCTCCTGATGCCGCGCTGTTTGTTGGCAGTGGTAAAGCAGACGAGATTAAATTCCTTGCTGAACAGCTCGGTGCGGTAGAAATCTTGTTTGATCAATCGCTCAGTCCAGCGCAGCAACGGAATCTGGAGCGACACCTAGGCTTGCCAGTTAATGACCGTACGTTGCTGATTTTGGAAATTTTTGCCCAACGCGCGCGTAGCCATGAGGGTAAGTTGCAGGTTGAGTTGGCTCGGCTGCAATACCTAAGTACCCGTTTGGTACGTCGCTGGTCGCACTTGGAGCGCCAGCGTGGCGGTATTGGTGCGCGTGGTGGTCCTGGCGAGAGCCAGATTGAATTAGACCGTCGAATGATTAGCGACAACATCAAGGGCATCAAGGAGCGCTTGGTGAAGGTCAAGCGCCAGCGGCAAACCCAACGCCGTCAGCGCGAGCGGCGCGATACCTTCAATATTTCACTGGTGGGCTATACCAATGCGGGTAAATCCACCTTGTTCAATGCGCTGACTAAGGCCAAAGTCTATGTCGCAGACCAGTTGTTTGCTACGCTGGACACCACCACACGGCAGTTGTATTTGGGCGATGTAGGGCGCACGGTATCTCTGTCAGACACGGTTGGTTTCATCCGCGATTTACCGCACGGTTTAGTGGATGCTTTTGCCGCCACGTTGCAAGAAGCGGTGGACGCAGATCTTTTGCTACATGTGGTTGACGCCTCTAATTTAGCGTATCCCGAGCAAATGGCCGAGGTGCAGCGTGTACTCACCGACATCCATGCCGAAGATATTCCACAGGTTGTCATTTTCAACAAGCTTGATGCCCTTGAAAAAGACCGCTGGCCCCTGCACATGCAAGATGTGATGGATGTGGAAGGTGAGTCTGTGCCGCGTTTGTTTGTCAGTGCCAAAGGTGGCGAGGGCATCGCCGCTCTGCGCAGTCTTTTAGCGCAACGGTTTACTGAGAAGTTGGCAGGCCGTGAGATTGACGCTGAAAGCCGATCGTTAGCCGATAGCATCTTGTCCGATAATGCCGCCGATTTGGGCGAATATACGTCCGAGAATGATTCTGAAATTGAGCTGAATCCTTCAGCGAACTAGAAACCTTACCAAACTGTGCGAATGAACCTTCAGCAATTGTCGTTTCCCTTGCGTCAGGTGACTGAGCGTGTATACGGCCTTTTGGGGCGCATGTTCAACCTTAACGATCCCCGCTGGGGTCGAGACGATAAAGCCCAAGAGTCGGGTAAATCCGAGGGTGAAACGCCACCTGCACCTGCGGCCTCGCCACCATCCCCGCCCAAGGGTAACCGAGGTCGTGCCGACCAAGGTCCGCCTGATTTGGACGAGTTGTGGCGTGACTTTAACCGTAAATTGGGTAATTTATTCGGCGGCTCGTCTGGCAACAGCCGTGGCAATAATGGAAACCGGGGTGGTAATTCGGGTGGTGGTAACCATGGCGGTTTCCAGCCGGACATGAAGTCCGCTGGTATTGGCCTGGGTCTGATCGCCGCTGTTGCTGTATTGATTTGGCTGGGCACCGGGTTTTTTATCGTGCAAGAAGGTCAGCGTGGTGTGATTACCCAGTTCGGGAAATACCGCTCAACGGTAGGTGCTGGTTTTAACTGGCGTTTGCCTTACCCTATTCAGCGGCATGAGTTGGTGTTTTTGACCCAAATCCGCTCAGTAGATGTAGGTCGCGATGGCGTGATCAAGGCCACGGGCTTGCGTGATTCGGCCATGTTGACCGAAGATGAAAACATAGTCGAGATTAAGTTCGCCGTGCAATACCGGTTGAACGATGCCCGTGCTTATTTGTTTGAAAGTCGCAGTCCAGCTGAAGCTGTGGTTGAAGTGGCTGAAACGGCCGTACGTGAGGTTGTGGGCAAGATGCGCATGGATTCGGCCCTTGCCGAAGAGCGTGACCAAATTGGTCCCCGAGTGCGCACATTGATGCAAACCATCCTTGATCGTTACAAGGTCGGCATTGAAGTGGTTGCCATCAACTTGCAGCAAGGCGGTGTGCGTCCTCCGGAGCAGGTGCAATCAGCCTTTGATGATGTGCTTAAAGCAGGTCAAGAGCGCGAGCGCGCTAAAAACGATGCCCAAGCCTACGCCAATGATGTTATTCCCCGTGCTGTTGGCTCCGCGTCACGCCTGAAGGAAGAGGCTGATGGCTATAAAGCACGCATTGTGGCTCAGGCTGAGGGTGATGCCCAGCGCTTTCGATCGGTATTGACCGAGTACCAAAAAGCACCGCAAGTTACCCGTGACCGCATGTACCTGGACACCATGCAGCAGATTTACAGCAATGCGAACAAAGTCATTGTGGACTCCAAGCAAGGTTCTAATCTGCTCTACCTGCCTTTGGACAAGCTCATGCAATCAGTTGCACAGGGTGGCGTGTCAGATGCTTCTGCTACTGCTATTGCCCCGGCTGTCACGCCTGCTGCATTGCCCCCTCAGTCCCCTGAAGGACGTACCCGTGACGGCCAGCGTAGCCGTGACCGTGACACTCGCTAGAAAGCCATTGATGAACAGAATTGGTTTTATTGTTTGCTCAGCGCTGATCGCGTTGATGCTCGCCAGCTCCATGCTTTTTGTGGTTGACCAGCGCCAGTTTGGTGTGGTTTACGCTTTGGGGCAAATTAAAGAAGTCATCACCGAGCCTGGCTTGAACTTCAAGTTGCCACCACCGTTTCAAAACGTGTCTTATATCGACAAACGTTTGTTGACCTTGGAAAGTGCAGAGAATGAGCCCATGCTGACCGCTGAAAAGCAGCGTGTGGTGATCGACTGGTTTGTGCGCTGGCGCGTGAGCGATCCTACGGAGTACATCCGTAACGTGGGTTTGGACGAAAGCGCTGGTGCCAGCCAATTGAACCGTGTTGTGCGCAATGCTTTTCAAGAGGAAATTAACAAGCGTACGGTCAAAGATATCCTGTCTGTCAAGCGCGAGGCCTTGATGGCAGACGTGAAGCGTGAAGTGCTGGCTTCTGTGCGTGGTGCCAAGCCTTGGGGTGTGGATGTGGTGGATGTCCGTATCACCCGTGCCGATTACGTGGAAGCGATCACTGAGTCTGTTTACCGTCGTATGGAGGCTGAGCGCAAACGTGTGGCCAACGAATTGCGTTCAACAGGGGCTGCTGAAGGTGAAAAAATCCGTGCTGATGCAGACAAGCAGCGTGAAGTTACCATTGCCAACGCTTACCGCGATGCACAAAAAATCAAAGGTGAAGGCGACGCCGAAGCCTCCCGTATTTATGCTGATGCTTTTAACAAAGACCCGCAGTTCGCCCAGTTCTACCGCAGTCTGGATGCCTACAAGACCAGCCTGGGTAAAAAAGGTGATGTGATGGTGGTTGATCCTGCTTCTTCAGATTTCTTTAAGGTTTTTCGCGGTAATGGGAACGGTGGCGCTGCAGCCAATGGCCCAGTCTCTTCTAAAAAGTAAGTCGGTTGGATACCTCTTTGAGCAGCGATTCGCTGTGGCTGGCGCTAGCCTTGGTGCTGGTGATTGAAGGCATGATGCCTTTCATTTCACCGCAGGGCTGGCGGCGTGTATTTGCTCAGCTGTTGCAAATGCAAGACGGCCAAATCCGCTTCTTTGGCTTATGCAGTATTCTGCTGGGCCTGCTGCTGGTCTGGCTCTTGTAGCGCTGTTCTACGCGCCCGTTGGTGCATTGGGATCAAGAGGCTACCGCTGGCCCGGTAGAATCTGCGCTTTAAACGCTTCACTGTTATTTCATGTCTGTCTGGCAACCCTCTTGGCAACCCCCGTGGCAACTGCCAGACCACCTCGCTGACGTGCTCCCTTCCGAGGCGCTGCACATCGAAGAACTCCGCCGCGATTTGCTCGACACGGCACGCAGCTACGGCTATGAACTGGTCATGCCACCGCTCTTAGAGCACATCGAGTCTCTGTTGACTGGGACGGGTGAAGCGCTCGATTTACAAACCTTCAAACTGGTCGACCAACTCTCAGGCCGTATGCTGGGTCTGCGCGCGGACACCACACCGCAGGTCGCTCGCATCGACGCCCATTTACTCAACCGTAACGCCGTTACCCGCCTGTGCTACTGCGGCCCTGTGCTGCATACCCGGCCTGACCGCCCGCACGCGACCCGCGAGCCCCTGCAGTTTGGTGCAGAAATTTATGGCCATGCAGGCCTTGAGGCTGATGTCGAAGCGTTGCTGCTGGCGTTGGACTGTCTGCAAGCCGCAGGCATCCACGAGATGACCGTGGACATGGCTGATGTGCGCATCGTGGACGCACTGTTGTCAGATACTGCGGTAGATGCCGAATCCCTGGGCCATATCCATGCTGCTTTGGCAGCGAAAGATTCAAGCACCTTACAGGCGCTCACCCGTGATTTTCCTGCTGCCTCAAGTGCAGGTCTGCAGCAACTTATGGGCCTCTATGGGGATAGCGTTGTGCTGGACAAGGCTGAGCAGTGCTTGCCCGTCAGCCCTGCTATCTCACAAGCGCTGCGCAACCTGCGCGGGGTGGCTGAGCAATTGCAGGGCAGGGCTGGCGTTACCGTCAGTTTTGATTTGGCGGATTTGCGCGGCTATGCTTATTACAGCGGTACGCGTTTTGGTATCTACGTACCCGGTGCCAGTGATGCTTTGGTGCGCGGTGGCCGTTACGATGGCGTAGGTGCCGCGTTTGACCATGGCGCAAGCGGTGTCGCACGCCCTGCTGTTGGTTTTAGCCTGGATTTGAAAGCCTTGGCCAGCGTTGCACCAGCACTTGCCAATAAAGCCGCTATCCGTGCACCATGGACTGCGCCTGAAGGCGTTGTCGGTGCTGCTGACAGCCTGCGTGATGCCATTGCTACTTTGCGCCGTCAAGGTGAAACCGTGATGTGCGTGCTCCCCGGCCATGAGAGCGAAACTGAAGAGTTTCAGTGCGACCGTGCGTTGATTTGGACGACTGCCAAGTGGACCGTCACTGCACTTTAAGTCCAGCCTAAGTCTGACTTTATTTCCGGGGCGTTAAGCCCCAACCCGTTTGAACTTGTGAGATTGAAATGACAGCAACCAAAGGTAGAAACGTCGTCGTCGTAGGCACCCAGTGGGGCGATGAAGGCAAAGGCAAACTCGTCGATTGGCTCACTGAAAGCGCCCAAGGCGTGGTGCGCTTTCAAGGCGGACACAACGCAGGTCACACGTTGGTTATCAACGGCGTTAAAACCGCTCTGCACCTGATTCCCAGTGGCATCATGCGCCCCGGTGTGAAATGCTATATCGGCAATGGTGTGGTGCTGTCCGCTGCCAAATTGTTTGAAGAAATCGAGGGCTTGGAAAAGGCCGGTGTCGAGGTTCGTTCTCGCCTGCGCATCAGCGAAGCTTGTCCGTTGATTTTGCCCTTCCACGCCGCACTGGACATTGCCCGTGAAATGCGCAAAGAAAAGGGTGGCTTGGAAAAAATAGGCACCACAGGCCGTGGTATCGGCCCTGCTTACGAAGACAAAATTGCCCGCCGTGCCCTGCGTGTGCAAGACCTTAAATACCCTGAGCGGTTTGCGACCAAATTGCGCGAATTGCTTGACCTGCACAACCACGTACTGACCCAGTACCTGGATGCCCCAGCGGTTGAGTTTGAAGGTGTCTATGCTGACGCCATGCGGCATGCCGAGCTTTTGAAACCTATGATGGCCGATGTGTCACGTGAATTGAACGATGCCCATAAAGCGGGCGCCAACCTGCTGTTTGAAGGCGCCCAAGGCACGCTGCTCGACGTTGACCACGGTACCTATCCCTTTGTGACCTCCAGTAACTGTGTGGCTGGCAACGCCGCTGCCGGTGCTGGCGTTGGGCCAGGCATGTTGCACTACATTCTGGGTATCACCAAAGCCTACTGCACACGTGTTGGCGGAGGCCCGTTTCCGACCGAGTTGGACTGGGAAACCCCAGGCACCGTCGGCTACCACCTCTCCACTGTGGGTGCTGAAAAAGGCGTTACTACCGGTCGTTCACGCCGCTGTGGCTGGTTCGATGCCGCTTTGCTCAAGCGCAGTGCCCAGGTCAATGGCCTCTCGGGTCTGTGCATTACCAAACTTGATGTGCTGGATGGTATTAAAGAGCTGCTGCTGTGCACGGGCTACGAGCTGGACGGTGAAATCACCGATATCCTGCCCATGGGGGCGGAGGAGATTGCCCGTTGCAAACCCATCTACGAAACCATGGAAGGCTGGAGCGACAGCACTGTGGGCGTGACTGTCTATGACAAACTTCCTGTCAATGCACGCTTGTATTTGCAGCGCATTGAGCAAGTGACGGGTGTGCCCGTGGATATTGTCTCCACCAGCCCTGACCGCGATCACACCATCATGATGCGTCATCCTTATCTGGCTGATTAAATCCGCTTTTACAGCGCAACCTATAAGCGTAAGTAGCTATCTATTCAGGAGCATTCCATGTTGACAGAAGACGGCAAGCATCTTTACGTGAGCTACGACGAGTACCACAACCTTATCGAAAAACTGGCCATCAAAATCCACCAGTCCGATTGGGAATTCGATACGATCCTGTGCCTTGCTCGAGGTGGTATGCGCCCAGGTGACATCCTGAGTCGCATTTTTGACAAACCTCTGGCCATCATGTCCACCAGTTCTTACCGTGCAGGTGCAGGCACGTTGCAAGGTCATTTGGACATCGCCAAGTTCATCACCACCCCCCAAGGTGAAATTGCGGGCAAAGTGCTGCTGGTGGATGATTTGGCTGACTCAGGCCACACGCTGAACGCAGTGATCCAGATGCTCAAAACCAATTACGCACCTATTACCGAGCTGCGCAGTGCTGTGCTGTGGACCAAGGCGCTGTCCAAGTTCAAGCCTGATTACTCTGTCGAATTTTTGCCTACGGATCCGTGGATTCACCAGCCTTTTGAGAGCTATGACGCCATGCGCCCCGCACAATTGTTGAACAAGTGGAAGGTTTGAGGCCGTCCCTATGTCAACGCCGGTGCGCGACCTTTCCACCCACCTGATTCACCATCCTTACTTGCCTCCCGCTGACTTTGTAGCACCTCAACCAGGCGTGTTCAAGGCCTCTACGGTGATTTTTCCTAACGTCGTGGCCATGCGCACGCGCGAATGGAAAGACAAATCAGGCTACACCTATGGCCTGCACGGTACACCCACTACCTTCATATTGGAGGAGCGGTTGTGTGCGTTGGAAGGCGGTCTACAGTGTTTGCTGGTACCCAGTGGTCTGGCCGCAATAGCCAACGTGGCCTTGGCGCTACTCAAGACGGGTGACGAAGTACTGATTCCTGACAATGCTTATGGCCCCAACAAAACCTTGGCCGAAGGCGAGTTGAAGGCTTTTGGTATCACCCATCGCTACTACGACGCCCTGAACCCCGCTGATCTGGTTGAAAAAATTTCACCCCAAACCCGTTTGGTATGGGTAGAGGCTGCAGGTTCATGCACCTTGGAATTTCCTGATTTACCCGCGTTGGTTGAGATTTGCCGTGCCAAAGGCGTTATTTCTGCGTTGGACAACACCTGGGGGGCGGGCTTGGCGTTTCGCCCTTTTGACTTTGCTGGTGTGCCCGGTGCCCGCTACGGTGTTGATATTTCCATGCAAGCGCTTACCAAATACCCCAGTGGTGGTGGTGATGTCCTGATGGGCAGCATCATCACCACCGACGTCGCGTTGCATATGCGCCTGAAGTTGACGCACATGCGTTTGGGCTTGGGCGTCAGTGGCAACGACACGGAGATGGTGTTACGTTCGCTGCCCAGTATCGCCTTGCGCTACGGTGCTCACGATGCGTCGACCCGCGCATTGGCCGTCTGGTGCACCCAGTGCCCTGAATTTGCCCAGGTTCTGCACCCTGCGCTTCAAAATTCACCCGGTCACGCCAGCTGGCGTGCCTTGTGCGGCGCACAAGATGCTTCTCAAGACGCCGCACTCTTGGGCCGTGCGGCAGGTTTGTTCAGTGTGATGCTGCACAGCCGTTACACGCGCGATCAGGTAGACCTGTTTTGCGATTCGCTGGCGCTTTTCAAACTGGGTTACAGCTGGGGTGGGCCGATGAGTTTGGTCGTGCCCTACGAACTGGCGGAGATGCGCACACATTGGCCAGCCCATTTGAGCCGTGGCCACCTGGTACGGTTTTCGATCGGGCTGGAGGCTGTTGCCGATTTGCAGGCCGATTTGCAGCAGGCATTGCAGAAGGCTTTTCACTGAGTGAGTGGGTCTGTGTGGCTGTCAGTGTTTTCTAGAAGCCATACTGCAGGCTTTCTCGGTTAAAGTCAGTACCTTAATTTGAAAGTACACATTGGCAACACCGAACTACGGCTACGAGAAGCGTCAAAAAGAATTGGCGAAAAAGAAAAAGAAGGAAGAGAAGCTTAAATCCAAATCGGAACGCAAGCATGACGATCCGCAGGTGGACGATGGCTCTAACACTGGTATGCTTGGCGAACCGGGCGCCATACCGCCTGCTGACGCCGCTTAAAGCGCCAATAACGGGCTCTAACCGGCTGGCTAAGTCAGCGGCTTCTCCGCATTCGCCAGCCGATTTTCTTTTTCTCATTCACTTGGGCAACCAGCCCAGCCCTTTGGCGTGCAGGCTTTGGATGTACAGCCTGTCTGGCGTTTCCGTCACCCCCGTGGTTTCTGGATATTCCCCCGCTGGGTCTTGTAAATCCACTGTCACCGTGCCGTCTTCTGTGAACGCAAACACATGCCCATACGCTTTGGGGATGGGCCATAAAAAGTGGGGCAGACGCACGATGATTTTGCGCACAAACGGGTAAGTCGCCAGTTTGTCTACTGTGGCGTTCCTGGGTTTGGACAAGCCCACCCAAATTCTTCCGTTCTGTCCTCGCATCAGGTTGTCGGGGTAGCCTGGCAGGTTGTCCAGCACCACGGTGGCTGCATTGCTCCGTGGGGTTGCCGCAAGATCAAGCCCCTTGGCCAACAGCGGGAGCTTCCAGATACGGTAACGCCCTGTTTCTGCGACAAACAAGGATTGTTGGTCTTCACTCAATGCCACGCCGTTGGCAAATGACAAGCCCTTGGCCACGATGGACGTTTCCTTGGTGGACGGGTCGTATTCAAAAATGCGACCTGTGGCCGATTGCTCCAGGATGTCCAGCACACTGGCTTCAAATGTGCCACCCCATTGCGCTGGGCTGAACCGCATTGACGCATCGCTGAAGTAAATTTTGCCATTCTTGGCTACCACCACGGCATCAGGGTAGTGCAAGGGGAACGTATCGAACTGGTTGACCAACACGCTGACCACCTGTGCTGGACTGATGGACAGCAGGCCCTTGACGGCATCTGCTGCAATCAAATTGCCCTGTGCGTCAAAGTCAAACCCCAGCACGCGACCCCTGGTATCTGCAAAGACTTCCTGACCTGTGCCATCTGGGCGCATCCGCAGAATTTTCCCACTGGCTACGGCCACGTAAAGCCGCCCCTCTGGCCCCATGGCCACATGCTCCGGCCCTTCTTCACTGCCCAATGAAAGCATACGCAATGCCCCAAGTTTGGTATTGGGCGAGTGTGCTTCAACGTAGCCAGAAGTGGCAGGCGCATTCCAGCTCACAGGGGAAACGGGTACCGACCACAGCAGCAGATAAACCACCAGCAGGCCGAACAGGCTGGTGGCAGCGATCACGTATTTTTTCAAGGTAGCTCCTCTTTCTTGCTCGTCTGCAAAATAACGGTTCTAACGGGTTCATGGCCTGGCTACAGCAATGTCTTCAACCGGGGCCATACATTGTTCAGCAAGGTGGGGTGCGCGCTGGCCAGTGGGTGAATGCGGTCGGCTTGAAACCAGCGTGTAGGGTTAGGGTCATCAGCGATACCTTTGAGCAGAAAGGGGACCAGTGCGGCCTTATTGGCTTTGGCGACCTGTTCAAACAGCGCCGTGAAGCGACGGGCATAGTCACCGCCGTAGTTGGGGGGTACTTGCATGCCCACCAGCAGTACCTTGGCGCCACTTTGTGTGGCAGCCTGCGCTATTGCATTTAAATTATCCTCGCTCATGCGCAGTGGCAAACCGCGCAAGGCATCGTTACCGCCAAGCTCAATGACCACCACCGAAGGTTTGTGCAGGGTCAGCAGGGCGCCCAGACGTGAACGTCCGCCAGAGGTCGTGTCGCCGCTGATGCTGGCGTTCACGACCTTGTAGGGCTTTTTTTCTGCCTGCAAGCGCCTGTCCAAAAGCGCCACCCAGCCACTGCCGCGCACCAAACCGTATTCTGCGCTGAGCGAGTCGCCCAGCACCAGTAAGGTTTTGTCGGTGGTGGCCGCACTGGCGCCTGCTGCGCCCAGGCTGGTGCCCAGCACTGATCTGGGTACTGGCCCTGACATGAACCCAGACAGGATAAAGTCACGCCGTCGCCACACTTGGTTTTGTATGTCCATCACTGTTCCCAATCCTTCTGTTTCTCGTTCTGAATCTGCTCCCGCCATTATTTCGGTGCAGCATGTGTCCAAGTCCGTCACCGACTCCACCGGTACGCTGGACATTTTGCGTGATATTCATTTTGATTTGCCCTCTGGTCAGACCACAGCCATCGTCGGCGCGTCTGGTTCGGGCAAAAGCACGCTGTTGTCCATCATCGCCGGGCTGGATACACCTACGCAAGGCACGGTGCGTCTGGCTGGCGTGGACATGTTTGCCATGGACGAAGATGCCCGCGCGGCTCTGCGTGCGCAAAAAGTTGGTTTCGTCTTTCAAAGTTTCCAGCTGATGGGCAACCTGACTGCGCTGGAGAACGTGATGCTGCCGCTGGAATTGCGCGGTGACAAGGAGGGTGATAAAACGGGAATGAAACCCCGCCAAGCTGCCACCGAAATGCTACAACGTGTGGGCCTGGGCGAGCGGCTCAACCATTACCCTAAAGTGCTCTCCGGTGGCGAGCAGCAGCGCGTGGCCTTGGCCCGTGCCTTTGTGGTGCAGCCCGATGTACTGTTGGCTGATGAGCCCACTGGCAGTTTGGACTTCGCTACTGGCGAGAGGGTGATGGCATTGATGTTTGAGCTGAACCAGGAACGTGGCACGGCGCTGGTGCTGGTCACGCACGACCGTAACATCGCAGCCCGCTGTCAGACCCGCATCACCATAGATGCGGGGCGCGTGGTTGAGCAACGCTGAGCCGAGGATAATCCCCTGCATGTCATCCCCTAAAGTCCTCTTCGGCTTCCATGCCGTGGGCGTGCGTCTCAAAACCGCCCCCCAGTCCATCATCGAAATCTATTTTGAAACCACCCGGCGCGATGCGCGCATGCGGCAGTTTCTAGACCGTGCCAAAGAAGCCGGTGCCAAGCTGGTCGAAGGCGACAGCCTGCGCCTGGCCAAGCTCTGTGGTAGCCATGGTCACCAAGGCGTTGTGGCTCGTGTTGAAGCCATCCCCCAAGCCCATTCGCTCGATGAGTTGCTGGAGCAGCTTGAAGCCAGCACCAACGAACCGCCGTTGATCCTGGTGCTCGATGGCGTGACCGATCCGCACAATCTGGGCGCTTGCCTGCGTGTGGCCGATGGTGCCGGTGCCCACGCCGTGATTGCACCCAAAGACCACGCCGCAGGCATTAACGCCACCGTGGCTAAAGTCGCTAGCGGTGCCGCCGAAACCATGCCCTATTTCATGGTGACCAACCTCGCTCGCACCCTGGGTGAGCTGAAAGAGCGCAATATCTGGTGCATAGGCACCAGTGAAGACGCGCCACAAACCATTTACCAGGCCGATCTGAAAGCCCCTGTGGCTCTGGTGCTGGGGGCTGAAGGGGCCGGTATGCGCCAGCTGACGCGCAAATCCTGCGACCAGTTGGTCAACATCCCCATGCGCGGTGCGGTGGAAAGCCTGAACGTTTCTGTCGCCAGTGGTGTGTGCCTGTACGAGGCGCTGCGCCAACGAATTGGCTGATAAAAATCAATAGCAGTTAACCATAATTAACCCAAATTGATAATCTAAGGGAGCGATGACTATGAAATTGGTAGCAAGCTATGGCCATCCATATGGCACTACCGTGCTTTTCAGTTCAATCCTGCTGGCCAGTGCAGCACTGAGCGGTTGTGGCGGCGGTGGCGGATATGCCTCCACCACCGACCGTAACAATGTTGCCATTGCCAACAGCATCGCCCCAGCCGCCGTCACCACCGGCAGCTCCGCTGACATGGTGCCGGCCAAAAGCATTGCCGCCCAATGCACCACGCCACGCACAGGCATTGACCCCAGCACACAGGTCGCATACACCGACACCCAAGGCAGCATCACCACCGAAAAAAGCTGGGTGCGCTCCTGGATCAACGACACCTACCTGTGGTACGCCGAGGTGCCCAATCCGGTCGCAGCCACCTACGCGACGGTGATTGATTACTTCGCCGTGCTCAAAACGCCTGCGACCACTGCCAGCGGTGCGCTCAAAGACAAATTTCACTTCACCTACACCACGCCCGCTTGGCAGGCCTTGTCGCAAGCCGGTGTCAGCGTGGGTTACGGCATTGACTGGACGCTGCTCGCCAACAAACCCCCCCGTAGCATCGTGGTTTCGCAGGTCACGCCAGGCTCCATTGCCGCTGCTGCGGGCATCCAGCGTGGCGCTGTGGTGCTGACCGTCGATGGTGTCGATGTGGTCAATGGCAGCGACACCACGACTCTGAACGCCGGGCTGTTTCCTACCGCAGGGGGGCAGTCCCATACTTTTGCGGTGCAAGACCCAGGGGCCACTGCCACGCGTCAGGTGACCTTGGTTGCTGGCGCGGTGACTTCGGTGCCTGTGCAAAGTGTTAAAACCATCAGCACGACCACTGGGCTCGTCGGCTACCTGCTGTTCAACGACCATATTGCTACTGCCGAAACCCAGTTGATCGCGGCGGTCAACCAACTCAAGTCGGCGAACGTGGTTGATCTGGTGCTAGACATGCGCTACAACGGCGGTGGCTACTTGGACATTGCCGGTGAACTGGCTTACATGATCGCAGGCCCGACACCCACGGCAGGCAAGATATTTGAAAAATTGACTTTCAACGACAAAAACCCTTTTGGGGTCACCGATGCGGACACCATCACCCCGTTCCACACTCAAACGCTGGGCTTTTCTGCCCCCAAAAACCAGCCCTTGCCTTATCTGGGTTTGAACCACGTTACGGTGCTGACCACCAGCCGCACCTGCTCGGCCAGTGAAGCCGTTGTCAATGGCCTGCGCGGTGTGGGCATCACGGTCGATTTGATCGGAGGCACCACCTGTGGCAAGCCCTATGGTTTTATTCCCCAAGACAACTGCGGTATGACTTACTTTGCCATCCAGTTCAAAGGTGTGAACCAAGCCGGTTTTGGCGATTATTCCGATGGCTTTGCCCCTACCTGCGCCGTGTCTGACGACTACACCCGCGCGCTGGGTGACCCGGTTGAAAAACAGCTGGCAGCGGCATTGGCTTACCGCAGCACCGGGGCCTGTGCCGTGGCCAGTGCCAGCACAGCCAGCGAGGCGCTGAAAAAGCTCACAGCAAAGTCAGCAGAGGGCGCTGGGACAGGTTTGGCCTTGACACTGCCTGAAAATCCGGCGCGCAACAACCGCATCTTGCGCTGATCGGTTCTCAGTTTGGGGTGCCCTGAACCTTCATTCCAGCACCCAAAACCGCATCACCACCTTGTCGGGGTGCCGTGCTCCTGTTCCTACAAACAGCCGCTCAGTGATCCACTGTAGCGCTGGGGCTGCGGTTTCAAACTGGGGGCTGCAGCGAAAGTAGATTTGCGAAGGGTCTACCGTTTCTCCCCGTACCAGGCGCGCCATCAATTCCGGTGGGCCCGTGCGGATGGCGCGGTTTTGCACATAAATCAAGTCCCCACCATCCGTCTCCAGGCAATAGCGTGCGTCCAGTTCGGCCATCCTGTCGTTCACGACAAGCTGAAAATCAGCCCCTCCGGGCAGTACCCGCGCCGTCCAATCCACACCCGAGGCGTGTCCGCCCAGAATAGGAATCAGGCGACGCAGGCCATGGGCGGTTTGGCCTACCTCTTGTGGCTTGTCCACCTGCACAGACAGGTCAGCAAAGTAGGTGAGGGTGGGCGTAAGAAGAGGGGGCGATAGCGTATCCACGTCAAAAAGAACCCGTTTTAATTGTCAGAACAAGCGAAATTGCCAGCGTCTTCAATGCTGCCCGTGCCTTTGTACTTGGCGAACTTGGGGTAGGCACACAAGGGGCGGCTGCGGCTGGGGAAGTAGGTATTGGACGCTGTGGCGACGGCGGGAATGCTGTCGGGGGCGATGCCTTTTTCAACCCAATCCACCATGGTTTGAATTGAATCGTAATTGTCTGTTGCCATGCCGCCTGAGCAATGGTTCATGCCTGGTACCAGGAAGGTGCGTGCAAAGCCTTGTGTGGACGCCAAGCCACCGTTGTCCGCACTCAAGCGGTCGTAGTAGGCCAGTGTGTCACTGGCCGAAAAAATCGGGTCAGACATGCCATGGATGAACAGCAGCTTGCCACCCCGTTTTTTGTAATCTGCCAGGGTCGCGTCGGCATAGGTGTCGTAAATCGCTGAGAACCATAACATGCGCGCTGGATCGGTGTCAAAGTTGAAGTTGAGCGGGTTAAACGTCGGATCCGGTGGGGTGAAGAACTCGTTCACCAGGGCGTCTACCATCAGCACGTTGTAGCGCGAATCCGGTGTGGCCGTG
The DNA here is from genome assembly GCA_025356445.1 of Betaproteobacteria bacterium. Lineage (GTDB taxonomy): Bacteria > Pseudomonadota > Gammaproteobacteria > Burkholderiales > Burkholderiaceae_C > Defluviibacillus. The sequence continues at coordinate 61,862 of JANXSZ010000005.1, forward strand.
GTGCTGCTGCCCAGCGTCCAGGCGCGCCAGCCAGGCGCAGCCAGACCCGGATCCCAGGGCTGACCTGCGTACAAGGCGGTGCCTGCCGAGTTTTTGGGGCCAGCAAACACGTCTTTCAATGCCCCCACTTGCTCGGTGCTCAGGCAAGTGGCCGTTTTTGAGCCTGTGCATTGCAGCACGCTGGGATTGAAGGTGCAGGCCTTGACGTTGTTCACCATGCCGTCCAGCACGCCATCGCTGGCATCGCAGGCGGCGTTGATGGCTTTGGCGGCCAGCGTCAAATCATCGTTGCTGAAGGCTTGCGACAGAATGCGGTTGCCTGCCGCATCTTTGGGGGCGATGCCGGTGAACTTGGCGTTGTTCCACATGGCCGCCACCGTCGCACCGCTGGACACGCGCATGGCGGGGGCGCCTGCGGTGATGCCGTCAAAATAATCCGGAAAGCGCTGCGAGAACATCATGCCCTGGCGACCGCCCCCTGAGCAACCCGAAAAGTAGGACTTGTCCGGCTTGCGTCCGTAGCGCTGCGTGATCAGGGCTTTGGCCGATACCGCCGTTTTGTCGTGTGCGTTGAAGGCATGGTCGATACGTGCCTGCGGATCAGCACCAAAGCTGGCGCTGGTGCCTATGTGCCCGCCATCGGCAGACACCACCGCAAAGCCCTGCCCGAGTGGGGATGGCGTGCTGAGCGAAATGCTGGAACTGAGCGACGTGTCGCGCAAGGTGCCATCGTTACCGCCACCACCCAGGTACAAAAAGCGCCCATTCCAGTTGTCCGGCAGGCTCAGTTGAAAGCCGATCGCGTAGTTTTTGCCATCAGCTCCGACCCGGGGATTGATGCTGCCAGTCACCATGCAATGGCCAGGTAAAAAGTCCCCGGTGGTCGCGGTACCGGGGCGTTTGGTGCCTGCCGGTACGTAGCTGGTGGTGAGTGTGGTGGCCGTCAATCCGGCTTTGGTTGCCATGTCCACGCAGGCCGTTTCTGAGGCTTTAGCGTCCAAAATGGGTGTTGCTGCGTTTGCGTTTCCATCGCCACCACCGCAGCCTGCCAGCAGGGCCAGCAGCAGGGTGGATGCATTGCTACAGCTGCGCATAAGGGTTGTCTCTTTCATGTTGTTTTCCGGGTCGTGTCGCAAGGTCAGTAGCGTGAAATAGGGGGATGGGGTGGTTTGCTGCTGTGTTGATGCACTCAATCTGCTTTAAAGCCTGTGGCCGCCACCGCCTTGCCCCACTTGGCGGTGTCGGCTGTGATGCTGCGGGCGAACTCTTCGCGGCTGGTGCCGGTAACGCGGAAACCCGCGTCTTCCAATTTGGACCGTCCCTCGGGTGAGCGCACGGCTTTGACAATGTCTGCGTTCAGCTTGGCCAAAATTTCTGGAGGTGTTTTGGCCGGAGCGACGATGCCAAACCACGAACTGAATTCCAGCTCAGGGTAACCTTGCTCTTTAAAAGTGAGCACGTCAGGCAGTGCCCCTGCACGCACTGGGCCTGTTGTGGCCAGCGCCAGCAGTTTGCCGGCCTTCACGTTGGGCGCGGCCAAGCCTACGCTGGCGAACACGCCTTGCACATCACCGCCGAACATACCCGTTAGCGCGTCGCCGGTCGATTTGTAGTGCACAGGTTCAGGTTTGATCTTCAGTGCATCGCCCAGCATGAACGCCCCAAAATGCCCAGGTGTTCCTGCGCCAAAGGTGGCCATGAACAAGCCCCCTTTTTGCTGGTGCGACCACTCCACAAACTCTTTCACCGTTTTGCTGGGTACTTTCAGCGGGTTCACCAGAAGCGCAAAGTCAGCGCTGACGACTTGGCTGACGGGTGCAAAGTCGCGCTGTACGTCATAGGGCAGCTTGTTATAGCTGTTCGGGGCGATGGCCAGCTGGCCCGTTTCACCCAACATCAGGGTGTAGCCATCGGGTGCTGCGCGTGCGGCTTCGGTGGCGGCTATCAGGCCACCCGCACCGGGTTTGTTGTCCACAATCACACCCGTGCCCCAGGCTTCAGAGAGTTTTTGGCCCAGCAACCGAGCTACGATGTCTGGCCCTGTACCTGCTGGGAAGCCGACGATCAAGCGCACGGATTTGGTCGGGTACGTGGCCTGGGCGAAGCTGCCTGTCGCTGTGAGCACGAGTACAGCGCCGGCGACATGGGTGATGGCCGTTGCCAGTGTGCTGCGGCGGGTACGTGCCAGTGGGGGTGTGGTGGGCAATGTCAGCATGGTGTTGTCTCCAGATACAGATGGAAAGAGGCGTAGGAACAAGGGAAGATTCACAGTGCTGCCAAGGTTACGTCGCTTGCTGCCACAATGCTGTCATCCCATAGAACGACGTACAAACCATGAGACAGTGGGCCATCAACACCGATCAGGGCGACGTGAGCCATGTGCTGGTACAGGCGATTCCCCAGCTGGGGGAAGCCCAGTTTCAGCAGACCTTGCTGGACAGCCTCTACCCCGTGCTGCCTGCCGCTTCGTGCGCGGTCTATCGCACAGGCGTGCAGTCTGCGCCTGAGTTTTTCATGTCAGCCAGCCATGGTGTACCTGATACCACCCGGGATTGCTGGCGTGCTTATCTTTCTGGCCCCTACCTCAGCGACCGCACCCTGTGCCGTGAGCCTGCCCAGGCTCCCCACTGTCCCATTCCTAGCAGCCCTCCCGTTCAGCAGCTGAGCCATATCACCGCGCAAGAAGTGCCACCTGAGCACCGCGCCAAGGTCTATGAAGCCCATGGCATGGCTGAGCGTGTTTCTATCGTAGAGCAGCAAGCTGGCGGCGCTTTGTTTGCTATCAATTTTTACAGACATCAGCACCAGCGAGCCTTCAGTGACGCACAAATTGTGGCTTTCGAGCAGCTGGCGCCCGCATTGCTCGCCTTGGCCCACAAGCATTTGGCATTGCGCCGAACGCCTTTGTTTGAAGCACCGCCGATGCTGACGCCACCCGTGGCTGTGGCACGACAGCACGCGCGTGACCATGCGTTTGCCGCACAGTTGCGACAGGTTCAGCGCCTTCATCCTGAACTGACCCCCCGTGAATGCGAGGTGTGCGCGGGTATCTTGCAAGGTTTGACGTTCGATGGCATCGCCTGCCAACTGGGACTGACCGTGCCTACCGCCAAAACCTACCGCAACCGTGCGTTTGCCCGGCTGGGCATTCACTTTCGCAATGAGCTGTTTGCGCTGGCTTTGGCCGCACGGAATGAGTTTTAAAGAACCGTACAGCCGCTTGCAACCGCCGGTTTAACGCCGGTAGGCGAGGGCGCCGGAGGAAGGTGTTGCCGTGCTGGCAAACACCGTCACAGTTTGCACCAGCTCTTGCGCTTGGGCTTTCAGGCTGCTTGCCGCTGCTGCCATTTCTTCGACCAGTGCGGCATTCTGTTGGGTCGCCTGGTCCATTTCCGATACCGCTTCGCCCACCTGCGCTACCCCTGAGGCCTGTTGCCCGCTGGCTGCGCTGATTTCACCCATGATGTCCGTCACACGCCGAATCGCGCTGACCACCTCGCTCATCGTCGCCCCTGCCTGATCGACCAGCACTGTGCCATGCGAAACACGATCCACGCTGGCGCTGATGAGACCCTTGATTTCTTTGGCCGCTTCTGCCGATCGCCCTGCCAGGCTGCGCACTTCCGACGCCACCACCGCAAAGCCTCGGCCTTGTTCCCCGGCACGGGCCGCTTCCACCGCCGCGTTCAGCGCCAAAATATTCGTTTGAAACGCAATGCCGTCAATCACACCAATGATGTCTGCAATCTTGTTCGAGCTTTCATTGATACCCTTCATGGTGTCCACCACCTGGGCGACCACTTCGCCGCCTTTGAGCGCGACTTTGCTGGCGTTCAGCGCCAGGTCATTGGCTTGGCGGGCATTGGCATCAGATTGCTGCACCGTGTAGGTCAGCTCGACCATGCTTGCCGCAGTGCGCTGCAAATTGGAGGCTGTTTGCTCAGTGCGGTCACTCAAGTCCTGGTTGCCGCTGGCAATCTCACTGCACGCCATTTCAATGTTGGCTGTGCCATTGCGTACCTCGGAGACGGCCCCCTCCATGCGCTCCAGGGTTGTTTTGAGGGCTATGCCCCCGGGTGTCCGTGTGACTACGCCTGAGACATGGAGCGCAATGCCTTCGCCACGACTCACCTGGTTCACCAAGGCCGTCAATTCGTCCCCCTGGCGGTCCATCTTGGCCATATTGAGGGCTAAAACGACTTCAACCCCAGATTGCACCACCACGTACACAGCGTGCAACATGACACGCATGAAGTCAGCTTGTGTCGTGCAGTAAAACCCATAGCCCGCTGCTTGCAGTCGGTCAAAAAGCACGTGGTGCACGGCAAACAGCGCCGCCCCAAAAACAATCGGGCGCCAGTCGCGGTACACCAGCAAAAATGCCAGCGTGACGAACACCCCAAAGTGGAATTCCAGCATGCCTTTGGCGAGCTGGATGTGCAGCGCCACCAAACTGACCTGCACAAACGTCAGCACCAGACGGCTGCTGAGTGTGCCTTTGGCCCCGGCATAGGCCATGAGCGCCATGCCCACCAGCACCACCGTGGCGCCAATGGCCAGCCCGGAATCCACAAACTGGACGCCCAGCACAATGCTGGTCAAGGCGCTCAGCCCAATCGCTATCAGCAGGGTTTTATCACCCAGTAACCCCAGCGAAGGTGCTTCGCTAGAGTTATTTTCAGGGGCTTTTGAAGCATATGAAGAGGTTATGGTGTGGTCTCCTGCCAGAGATTTTTTAGACTTGCAAGATAGCACAGCGGAATGCCGCCGTCAGCCTAAAACACGATGGCCGACAGGGGAAAATGGCCTTTCAGTTGAGCCTTAAACCCAGCCCATCGCGCCCAGCACCGCACCCACGCCCAGCAGCACCAGCAGATGTGTTTTGGTACGCCAGACCACCAGGGCGCTGCACAGTGCCAACAGCCACAGCGGCCAGTCTGTAGCGGGTTTGTCATGCGCCGTGGTCAGCAGCCACCCGGTGGCGATCAGCAGCGCAATCACCACCGGTGCCATACCTGCTTTGAAGGCCCGTACGGCCCGCAGCTCGCGGTTGCGGTGACCCCATTGCGCCGTCATGAAGGTCAGCGTGCACGAGGGAATCAGCATCCCCATCATGGTGACACTCACCCCCAGCAAGGCCAGCCACCACGCGTGCGGCCCCGCACCCAAACCGCCGCCTGCATTCAGCCCCACATTCCAGCCCATCAGTGCGACAAACAGCACATTCGGTCCCGGGGCCGCTTGCGCAATGGCAATGGATGAGCTGAATTGCGCTTCCGTCAACCAGTGCTGGTCGTTCACCAAAAAACGGTGCATGTCCGGTGCCGTAGTGATCGCCCCTCCCACCGCCAGCAGCGAGAGCGACATAAACTGCGCAAACAGTGCAAACCAATCCGCAACAGCCATCGTGATATTCAGCGTGTTCATGCCGCTCCTCCCTTGCGTTGAGAACCTGCGGCAATGCCCAGCATCCGGTAAGCCCAGACACACGCCATCCCCCCAATGCTCAGCAGCACATAGGCCAGAGGCATGTGCAGCAAGGCAATGGCCGCAAACGTCAGCCCGGCAAAGCCCCAGCACACCCATTTGCCCATCACATTGTTGTTCAGCGCCCCAATCAGCTTGAGCCCCGTCGCGGTAATCAACCCCGCTGCCACCGCTCCCATACCCCGCAGCGCGCCTTGCACAAGCAGGCTGTCAGACACCCCTGTATAGAGCGCAGCCAGGATCAGCACCACCAGCATTGGACACGTCAACATCCCCGCCAGTGCCACCACCGCACCGCGCAAACCAAACGCACGGCCACCGATCATCATCGACAGGTTCACCACATTCGGGCCAGGCAGGATTTGTGCGACAGCCCAGTCCTCCACAAACTCGTCCCGGGTCAGCCATTGCTTTTGCTCCACGATCACGCGCTGCACCACGGCAAGCACACCACCAAAGCCTTGCAGGGCCAGCCAGGTGAAGGAAAAAAACAGATCGGCCAGGGACTTGGGGGCCGGGCGAGGGGACGGGGAATCGGTAGGCATGGGGTGATTATCGGTTTTGATACAGCGAAAGGGCTGCGGTGAACCACACGGGTTCTACTTTGTGCAGGGTCTGGGGTTTGGTGAATATTCACTAAATTGCAAATAGTTGAGGTTAAAAAATGTGCAGACTCGATACTGGTGAAATGCAAAAATATTATGCGCACACAGGGGGGCATGAGCTCGCAACCCATTTGGATGAGGTCGCCAAACTGGCTGCTGAATTTGCTCGGCACTTTGGTGCCGTGGGCTATTCGTCCGCATGGGTCATGCTTGCCGGTCGCTGGCATGATTTGGGCAAGTACCGCCCTGGTTTCCAGCGCTATTTGGTTAATTGCGCGAGCGATGATGCCCACATTGAAGGTAAAGTGACTGGGCGTGAAAAGACGCATTCTGCTGCGGGTGCCCTGTGGGCGATTCAAAAGCTCGAAGAAACCCACGGTGCAGGCGGCAAGCGAGCAGCACGGGTGTTGGCTTACCTGATTGCGGGCCACCACGCAGGCTTACACGACTGGAACGCTGGGCTTTCTGAGCGTTTGGACGAGTCCGATAGCCAAACCGAATTAGCACAAGCCCTTGCAGCAAATCCACCCGCCAACATTCTCAGCGCGGGCGACTTTGTACCCCAATTCAAAGACGTACCCGGTGGCTTTGAAGACGGCTTCGCCCTGTGGGTGCGGATGCTGTTTTCGTGCTTGGTCGATGCTGACTTTTTGGACACAGAAGCCCACTTTGACGCAGGCAAACCCGCCCGGCGCGAAGGTTTTCCCACCCTGAGTCAAATGCACCAAGCGTTTGATGGTCATATGGCCAGCTTGAAGCCTGACGACACGCCTGTGAACACGCTGCGTGCCGACATCTTGCGCCAATGCCGTGCCAAGGCGGCACTGTCTGCGGGTTTCTTTTCGCTGACGGTGCCCACGGGCGGCGGCAAAACCCTGTCCAGTCTGGCGTTTGCCTTGAACCATGCACTGGCACATGACAAGCGCCGCATCATCTACGCCATCCCCTACACCAGCATCATTGAACAAACGGCGGATGTCTTTCGTGGTGTGTTCAAGACGCTGGGGGACGAGGTGCTGATCGAACACCACAGCCAAGCGGATGCTGCTGACAAGGACGAAACCGCTCGCAGTCGATTGGCCTGTGAAAACTGGGATGCACCGTTGGTCGTCACCACCAATGTGCAATTATTCGAGTCCCTGTTTGCCGCCAAAACCTCGCGCTGCCGCAAGCTGCACAACGTGGTGAACAGCGTGATCGTGCTCGATGAAGCCCAGCAATTGCCGCCCGCGTTTTTGCAGCCCATCTTGGATGTGCTGAACCTGTTGGTGAAGCACTATGGCGTGACGGTGGTGCTGTGTACCGCCACCCAACCCACCTTGAACAGCACCGCGTATTTCGATGCCAGTAAAAACCTGCGTGGCTTGGATAACGTGCGCGAAATCATGGACGACCCGGATCACCTGTTTGCGCAACTCGATCGCGTCAACGTCGAATTGCCTGCGGACTGGAACACCCCCAAGCCCTGGGCCGATGTGGCCGCTGAGCTGAGTGCTGAAGATTGCGTACTGGCCATTGTCAGCACCCGCAAAGCCGCCCGCGAACTCCAATGCCTCATGTCGCCCGACACGTTGCACTTGTCCGCGCTGATGTGCGGTGCCCACCGCAAAGACGTGATCCAACAGATCAAAGACCGTTTGAAAGCCAAGCGGGAAGGGCGCGATGTGCGTCCGCTGCGGGTCGTCAGCACCCAGTTAGTAGAGGCCGGAGTTGATTTGGATTTCCCCGTGGTCTACCGCGCTTTGGCAGGCTTGGACTCCATCGCCCAAGCCGCAGGACGGTGCAACCGCGAAGGGCGGCTCGCGGATAAAGGGCGGGTCGTGGTGTTCGTCCCACCAGAGCGCCCACCCGCAGGCCATTTACGCCAAGGTGCAGAGGCTTGCATCTCCACGTTGCGCGGACAAACGCACAACCCGCTGGCCCGCAAGTTGTTTGCCGACTACTTCAAAGCGTTCTATTACGCGGTGGATTTGGATGGCAAAAAAATCTGCCCCATGCTCAAAGGCAACCGCGAATTGGCCGTGCAGTTCCGCACAGCGGCGGATGCGTTCCGGTTGATTGACGAAGAAGACTCCGCCACCGTCGTTGTGCGCTATACGGGGGCGAAAGACGATTTAAACGCCTTGCTGGGCCAGCTTGCCACCAAAGGGCCAGAGCGGTGGCTGATGCGCAAATTGCAACGCTACACGATCACTGTCCGTAAAAAAGTGGCAGACAAGATGCTGGCGCAAGGGGATTTGACATTGCCAATGCCCGGCTTGTATGCGCAAGACGATGCCGACAACCTTTATCACCCCGTGCTGGGCTTTTCGCCTATGGACGATGTTTACAACCCCGGTGGCTTTGCGCCCTGACTACCTACCGAGAACACCATGACCACGTTTTGCATCGAAGTCGCAGGCCCGTTTGCCTGTTTTACACGTCCGGAAATGAAAGTTGAGCGCGTTTCTTATGACGTGATGACACCTTCTGCCGCTCGATCCATTTTTGAAGCCATTTTGTGGAAGCCTGCCATCCGATGGCGCGTGCATCGCATTGAGGTGCTCAAGCCGATTCGCTGGATCAACCTGCGGCGAAACGAGGTCAGCGCGGTGGTGTCCACCCGCAATGTGCAGCAGGCCATGACGGCGGGAAGCGGCATGTTGGGGATCTACATTGAAGACGAGCGCCAGCAGCGTGCCGGCTACTTTTTGCGTGATGTGGCTTACCGCGTCCATGCCGAGTTGGCGATCGCGCCAGACTGTCGCGAGCCGTTGATGAAGTACACCGAGATGTTCAGCCGCCGCGCCAGCAAAGGGCAGTGTGTGAACCAGCCTTACCTGGGTTGCCGTGAATTTGCCGCTGATGTGCGTTTGGTCACCACCGATACGCCTCCTGCCACGCCCATCAGCGATACCCGAGAACTGGGTTGGATGCTGCATGACCTGGATTTCACCTACCCCAGCGACCCCCAACCCCGGTTCTTCAACGCCAGCATGGTGCAGGGTGTGGTGCAGGTTCCACCATTTGAGGAGACACGCGGATGATTTTGCAAGCCCTTAACAGCTACTACCGTCGCAAGTGCGATGACCCTGATCCAGCACAGCGTCTTCCTACGTTTGGCTTGGAGCAAAAAGAAATCCCATTTATCTTGGAGATCACCCCAGAGGGGGCTTTGTTTCAGATATGGGATACCCGAACCTCGCAGGGCAAGCGACTGGTGGCGCAAGCCTTCAGAGTACCCATGGGGATTAAAAAAACATCGGGTGTTGCTGCTAATTTGCTGTGGGACACACTCGAATACGTTCTGGGCGTGGATACCAAAGGTAATCCTAAGCGTGTAGCGGAACAGCATGCCGCTTTCTGTGCCCGCATCGCAGCGCTCCCAGAGGCCGTCCGTGAGGATGCAGGTATTCAGGCGGTGATGAAATTCTTGGCATCCATCGACCTTGCCCAACTGGAGCGCCAACCCGCTTGGGCTGACGCGCTGGAGAGCAACGCAGTCTTGAGTTTCCGTCTGCAAGGCGAGCAAGATTTGGTGTGCCAGCGCCCAACAGTGATCAATGCAATATTGAATGTTCCTGGGGCCGACGATGCCCGCATGGCGATGTGCTTGGTGACGGGCGAAATGGCCCCGGTGGAGCGCTTACACGCCTCCATCAAAGGCGTGTGGGAAGCGCAAACGTCAGGGGCGAATATCGTGTCTTTCAACTCACGGGCTTTTGAGTCGTATGGCAAAACTGAGCGCCAAGGCGAAAACGCACCTGTCAGCCGTGCCGCTGCCTTCGCCTACACCACAGCCCTGAACCACTTGCTACGTAAAGGTTCACCTCAGCGCATCCAGGTGGGCGATGCTTCCACCGTCTTTTGGTCAGAAAAGCAAGGTGCTTTTGAAAGCCTCTTCGGTGATATTTTCAAAGATGACCCGGATGAAAGTACCCCAGCTGTTCGTGCGTTGCTGGATGCTGTGGGTAGCGGCAAGCTGGCCGGGCCAGACGGCGATGTGCGCTTTCATGTGCTGGGGCTGGCGCCGAATGCGGCGCGTATCAGCATTCGCTTCTACCACTGTCTGCTGCTGCGCGAATTAGGGCTGCGTATCGTGCAGCACTTCAAGGATTTGGAACTGGTGCGTGGACCGAACGATGCGCAATACCCCTCGTTGTCCCGGCTGTTGGCGGCGGTGGCGGTGCAAAACAAGGTGGGCAACATCCCACCGAACTTGGGTGGTGCCATCGTGGATGCCATCTTTGCAGGCGAGAACGTGCCTTACCCCAGCCTGTGGCTGAACGCGGCAGTGGGGCGTTGCCGTGCGGAGCAAAACGTCAATTACCTGCGGGCAGCGGCCATCAAAGCCTGCCTGCTACGTCAACAACGCCAAGCCTTTAAGTCTTTTCCCTCTACAACCCTAGAACCGGAGTTTTTGCCCATGCTTGATCTCAATAACAACAACCCGGCCTACCGACTGGGGCGGCTCTTTTCTGTGCTGGAAAAAATCCAGGAAGAAGCCAGCCCTGGCCTGAACGCCACCATCCGCGACCGCTATTACGGTGCCGCATCCAGCACACCCGTGGCCGTGTTCACTACCTTGTTGCGGCTCAAAAACGCCCACCTTAAAAAGTTGACGACGGGTCGCACCCAGTGGTTTGAAAAGCTTCTCGGTGAAGTCCTCGGCCCTGTGGCGGACTTCCCCAAACACATGCCTTTGCCCGACCAAGGCCGCTTTGCACTGGGGTATTACCACCAGCGCCAAGACTTTTTCACCAAAAAACCTGACAGCAACACCCCACCTACTGAAGGAACCCCAGCATGAGCCTCGATAAAAACCTGACAAATCGCTACGACTTCGTTCTCATTTTTGATGTGAAGGATGGCAACCCCAATGGCGACCCCGACGCGGGCAACATGCCCCGTCTGGACGCTGAATCTGGCCACGGCCTTGTGACCGACGTTTCTTTGAAGCGCAAGGTGCGTAACTTCGTAGGCTTGGTTAAAGAGCAAGACGCACATGCCCCTGTTGATGGTGAAAAGCGGTTTGAAATTTACGTGCGCGAAAAAGCCGTGCTGAATCACCAAAATCAACGTGCTTATTCCGCACTGGGTTTAGACGCGGTCGAAGCACCCGTGGAAGGTGAACTGCTTGATGCGGCAGAAGCTGTGGACACTAAAAAGAAAAAACCTGCGAAAGAAAAGCGCAAAGGCAGCGCTGATGAAGTGGGTCAAGCCCGCAAATGGATGTGCCAAAACTTCTTTGATGTACGCACCTTTGGCGCGGTGATGTCCACGGGCGTGAACTGCGGCCAAGTTCGTGGTCCGGTACAACTGACCTTTGCCCGCTCGGTGGAGCCTGTGGTGGCGCTGGAGCACACCATTACCCGCATGGCCGTAACCAAAGAAAGTGATGCAATAGCGCAAGATGGCGACAACCGCACAATGGGCCGTAAACACACCGTTCCCTACGGTGTGTACGTCGCGCACGGTTTTGTGTCCTCCTTTTTGGCCAAACAAACCGGGTTTGGTGATGAGGATCTGCAACTGCTGTGGCAAGCCCTGTCGCAAATGTTCGAGCATGACCGCTCAGCGGCACGCGGCGAAATGTCCACCCGTGGTCTTTACGTATTCAAGCATGACGGCGAGTTAGGCAACGCGCCCGCCCACGCGCTGTTCGACCGTCTGAAGGTGACGACCAAAAAAGATGATGCGGTGATCCGCAGCTTTGATGGCTACACCGTCGAATTCGATGGGCAAGCGGTAAACCTGAATCAACCCCTGCAAGCCGCCCCCGGCGTGACCCTCACCCGTTACTGCTAAACCCGTGTCCACCCAACCCGATCAAATCCCCCTCTCAGCCCTGCAACACTGGCACTACTGCCCACGCCAGTGTGGCCTGATTCACCTGGAGCAGGTGTTTGACGAGAACGTCCATACCCTGCGCGGGCAGGCTGTTCACGCCAAGGTGGACAAGCCCGGCGTCGAGACCGCCAAGGGGGTGAGGGTGGAGCGGGCTTTGCCGCTGTGGCATGACGCGCTGGGGCTGGTGGGCAAGTCGGATGTGGTTGAATTTTTGCCTGGCGGGGTGCCTTACCCCGTGGAATACAAGCACGGCAGCCGCCATAAGGCCGCAGACATCGCGGCCTGTGATGATGTGCAATTGGCGGGGCAGGCGATGTGTCTGGAAGCCATGCTGGGTAAGCCTGTGAACGAGGGGGCGCTTTTTTATGCGTCGTCCAAGCGGCGGCGGGTGGTGCCGGTCACGGCTGAGTTGCGTGCGTTGGTGGTGCAAACCGCTGAGGCTATTCGGCAGATGTTTGCCGTTGCGGTGTTGCCACCGCCGTTGCCGCCCGCGAAAGCCGCTGTGCGTTGCAAAGGGTGTTCTTTGCAGGAGCGCTGCCAGCCCCAGACGGCGCAGGTTAATTTTGTGGCGGCCCGTGCTGCTTTGTTCGATCCCGACGCATAGGCCCAGGCCCTTCATTGCCATGCAATTGCTGAACACTTTGTACATCACCACGCCCGAGACCTACTTGCGGCTGGACAACGACACCTTGCGGGTTGAGGTGGAGCGCGAAACTCGGCTGCGTGTGCCCCTGCACCATTTGACGGCTGTGGTGTGTTTTGGCCATGTCGGCTTGTCGGCACCGCTGATGCACCGGTTGGCTGAGGACGGTATTGCGTTGGTGCTGTTGGATGCCAATGGTCGCTTCAAGGCGCGTTTGGAAGGCGCTGTGTCCGGCAATGTGCTGCTGCGGCAAGCTCAGTTTCAGCGTGCTGCGGATGCGCCTTTCACGCTGGACATGGCCCGTGCGTTTGTCGCTGGCAAGATCAAGAACTGCCGTCAAGTGCTGCAACGTGGCGCACGCGAGGCAAAGATTGCGGACGAAGAAAAAGCCTTGTCGCGCTTGGCCGATGACCTTGCCGCCAGCTTGCGTGCTTTGCCGGGTGCTACAAATTTAGATGCATTGCGTGGCTTGGAAGGAGAGGCTGCACGCCAGTATTTCAGTGGACTGACCTTGCTGGTGCGCCCCGATATGCGCGACGCTTTCCGCATGGACGGGCGGACACGTCGCCCGCCACGGGATCGGTTCAATGCGCTGATTTCGTTTTTGTATGCGATGTGGATGAACGATTGCCGGTCTGCTTTAGAGGCGGCTGGGCTTGATCCTCAGGTGGGGTTTTTGCATGCCCTGCGTCCGGGGCGTGCGGCGTTGGCGCTTGATGCTATGGAAGAGTTTCGCCCTTGGGCGGACAGGTTGGCATTGACGCTGATTAACCGAGGGCAATTGGCTGCGGGTGATTTTGTGATGCGTGAAGGGGGTGGTGTTTCTATGGAAGGGGATGCACGTAAGGCGGTGGTGGTGGCCTATCAGGAACGCAAGCGCGAAGACCTCACGCATCCGCTGTTGGCGCAGACCGTGCCTTTGGGCCTTGTACCTTTGGTGCAGGCCCGCTTGTTGGCGCGTGCCATTCGAGACGATAGCGCACCTTATGTGCCTTTCGTTGCAAAATAACAGCAGGTCTGGATGTATAAAACATGCTGGTACTTGTTTGTTATGACGTGAACACGGAGACCAAAGAGGGCCGCCGCCGCTTACGGCGTGTTGCCAAAGTTTGCGAAAGCACGGGGCAGCGTGTGCAAAAGTCAGTGTTTGAATGTCATTTGGATCTGGCCAAGTTTGAAACCTTGGAGCGCAAACTGTTGGCCGAAATCAACGATCAGCAGGATTGTTTGCGGCTTTACCGCATTCCCGAAACAAGGGGTTTTGAAGTTCTCGAACACGGTACCTTCAAAGCCGTGGACTTTGATGCCCCCTTGGTTCTCTAGATTTTCCTTGTTACCTTAATGGATGCACCTTGTTCGGGTGTGCTACCGTTACACGCCGCGAACCCCAAGTGATTACAAAATACCGAACCGGTTCGCGTGCTTCTTAAGTTAATGATTTGTCAGTGTATTTTCTATTTCTCATGACCACTTTTATCCAAAAAAATAATCTGATGGCATGGTTCGCGCAAACAACTGAGAAGCTGTTTATTGACAATGATTTAGCTGTGAGGCGGATCGCTCACCAGCCATGGTGGGCGTGGATTGAAACTCGTTTTCGGATGATTAAAGGGCAAATCCTGGCGGCGGATCGCTCACCAGCCATGGTGGGCGTGGATT
>JANXSZ010000078.1 GCA_025356445.1 Betaproteobacteria bacterium
TTTTACGCATACGCATTGAAGACGGTTCCTTTTCAAAACTCAAGACCCAATTGCACACCATCACTGCCAAGGCGTGTACTGTTCTTCTGAGGGCGGGATTCCTGCACCCGCTTGCGTGAGGCGTGTTTTTCAACAACAGCAGCCTTGGCGGCTTTCACATCGGGTTGAGCCCGCAACGCAAATAGCCGCAGTTTGGCTTGACGCGTCGCCTCCTCCAGATCCACCAAGGGCATGGGAATACCGTCACCCACCGTCACGCCGCAGCGCAGCTGTAGATTTGGCGGCATACGCCAAGGCTCAAACAACCACGTATCAGGCACGCGACGCATGGCGGGCAACCAGCGGCGTACAAAATGGCCTTGCGGATCGTGGTCATGGGCTTGTTTAACGGGGTTGTAAATGCGTGGGATGTTGATACCCGTGGTGCCAGACTGCATTTGCATCTGGCTCCAGTGGATGCCTGGCTCATAGTCCAAGAACTGTCGAGCCAGCCACAGACCCACCGGTCGCCAATGCAGCCACAGCGGATAGGCAGCGACTGACACCAGCATCGCCCGCATACGGAAGTTGATCCATCCAGTTTCCCTCAGCATAGCCACGCAGGCATCTACCAGCGGCCAGCCAGTACGCCCGGCCATCAACGCCTCCAAATGAGCAGGATTGACCTCAAGCTCCCGCAAACCGTCGTAGCCCCGATGCAGATTACGGTATTCAAGCGCAGGTTCACTTTCCAGTTTCTGAATGAAATGGCAGTGCCAGTAGAGGCGACTGGTGAAGGCTGCTAACCCCTTCTTTTGGTAGCGAGCCTCAGGTGGCAAGCTGTCCTGCTGTTGACGAGTGGCGTGCACCACTTCGCGCAAACTCAAACAACCAAACGCTAAATATGGTGACAACCGGGAACAAGCTGTGGGAGCAGACAAAGGCGATGAAATACCTCCTCGGTATTGGTTGCTGCGCTCCACCAAGAAACTGTGCAGTACCGACAAGCCCAAACGCCGTCCACCGTGCTGGCGCCGTGGTGGTACAAAACCAGTCAAGCCCAAATCCAAAGGCGCAGGAAACGACAGCGGCTCGCCAAGCTCAGTGCCAGGCAGCGAGAAAAACCGCAAATGAGGCAAAGCGGACGAAGGCAAGCAGGGCTGTTTGACATGCGCCTCCCATTTTTTTTGCCATGTATCACGGGTTTTCAAGCGCCGAACAACGCCAAATTGTGCAAACTCAGCCCATGTAACACCCTGGGCTTGGCACCACTGCCCTACCGCCAAATCACGGGCGAAGGTGATACCGTTGCCTGTTTCCTCATGGGCATAGACCGCACTGAATGGGGCCAGAGCAAACAGCCGTGCCAAAGTCGGCACAACTTCCCCTGTGACCACATGTAACTGTCCACCCCGTCTGCGCAACGCGGCATCCAGCTCAAGCAGGCTTTCTGTTAAAAATTGGTAATGTTGATTCGCTGCGTCGGGCTGCGCCCATACACAGGGCTCAATCATATAAAGACACACGACCGGCCCACGCTGCGCCGCTGCGTAAAGCGCAGCGTGGTCGTGCAAGCGCAAGTCACGCTTGAACCAAACGATGCTGTAACCCATCTCTTATGCCTGCACGCTGAGTCTAACCACCACAATAGGTAAACAGCACTATACGATGTGCGACGATGACCCGCCCTGCTTCGAGTTACAGAAGCCACAAGACAGGGTGGGGCAAGCCGCACCCTACGGCCCCCATCATGCGGCCCAAAGGCAATGCAGATCAGAGCTTTTCGGCCAGCTGCTCCAAAATGCCAGGGTTTTCCAACGTCGACGTGTCTTGCGTGATCGCCTCGCCCTTGGCAATGCTGCGCAATAAACGGCGCATGATTTTGCCGCTGCGGGTTTTGGGCAGATTGTCACCAAAGCGGATGTCTTTGGGCTTGGCAATTGGGCCGATTTCTTTGGCGACCCAGTTGCGCAATTCGTTGGCGATTTGCTTGGCCTCTTCGCCTGTAGGGCGGCTGCGCTTGAGCACCACAAAGGCGCAAATCGCTTCACCCGTTAAATCATCCGGACGACCCACTACAGCAGCTTCAGCCACCAAATCAGACTTGGCCACCAGTGCCGATTCAATTTCCATCGTGCCCATGCGGTGACCAGAGACGTTCAGCACATCATCAATACGGCCTGTGATGCGGAAGTAGCCCCGGTCAGCACTGCGCACAGCACCGTCACCCGCCAAGTAGTAGCTGCCGCCCATTTCTTCAGGGAAATAGCTCTTTTTGAAGCGCTCGGGGTCATTCCAGATCGTGCGGATCATGCTAGGCCAAGGACGCTTGACGACCAGCAGGCCACCGGAGCCGTTTGGCACATCATTGCCCACTTCATCAACGATAGCGGCCATGATGCCGGGCAGCGGCAGTGTGCAAGAACCCGGCACCAGCGGCGTTGCACCCGGCAACGGGGTAATCATGTGACCACCCGATTCAGTCTGCCAGAAGGTGTCCACAATCGGGCAGCGCTCACCGCCAACATGCTTGTGGTACCACATCCAGGCCTCAGGATTGATAGGCTCGCCCACGCTGCCCAAGAGACGCAGACTGCTCAAGTCAGACCGTGCAGGATGAACAGCGGCGTCACCCTCCGCCGCTTTAATCAGCGAACGAATGGCGGTAGGCGCTGTGTAGAAGATCGTGCACTTGTGCTTCTCGATCATTTGCCAGAAGCGGCCCGCATTCGGGAAGGTAGGGATGCCTTCAAAGATGATCTGCGTCGCACCTGCTGCCAACGGGCCGTAAGCCACGTAGGTGTGACCAGTGATCCAGCCGATGTCGGCCGTACACCAAAAAATATCGGACGGCTGCAAATCAAACGTCCAGTCCATCGTCATCTTGGCCCACAGCAAGTAGCCGCCGGTACTGTGCTGCACACCTTTGGGCTTGCCGGTAGAACCGCTGGTGAACAAGATGAACAACGGGTGCTCAGCGCCCACAGGCACGGGTGCGCACTCACTGCTCTGCCCGGCCAGCGCGTCGGTGAACGTCATGTCACGGCCTGCAACCATGTTGCATGCGGAGGCGGTACGTTGGTAGACAAACACGGTTTTGATCGACTCGCAACCGCCCATCGCCAAGCCTTCATCCACAATGGCCTTCAGCGGCAGCTCTTTGCCACCGCGCATTTGGTAGTTGCTGGTGATGACGGCCACAGCACCTGCGTCGATGATGCGTTCGTTCAGTGCTTTGGCAGAGAAACCACCAAACACCACGCTGTGGATAGCGCCGATGCGCGCGCAGGCCTGCATCGCAATCACGCCTTCGGTCGTCATCGGCATATAAATCAGCACACGGTCACCTTTTTGCACGCCTTGGGTTTTCAAGGCATTGGCAAATTGGCTGACACGGGCGAGCAGTTCTTTGTAGGTAACACGCGTCACAGCGCCATCGTCTGCCTCAAAAATAATAGCGGTTTTGTTTTCAACCGGCGTACCCATGTGACGGTCAAGGCAGTTCGCGCTGGCGTTCAGCTCGCCATCATCAAACCACTTGTAGAACGGCACATTCAACTCGTCCAACGTGCGGGTAAAGGGTTTTGTCCACTGCAAGTTGGCACGGGCTTGGCGTGCCCAGAAACCTTCGAAATCGGTTTCGGCTTCAGTACACAGTGCGTGGTAAGCATCCATACCCGAAACACGGGCCGCTTTGACAATCGCGTCAGAGGGTGGAAAAACGCGGTTTTCGACCAAGGTGGATTCGATGGCGGTGCTCATGGGTGTTTTGTCTCCTAAGGGCTTAAATATTAATGACCAATTTAGACCGTAATGTCAGGGTTTGCTCTTACAGGCGACTGACTGACGGCAAACTTGCAACCGCATTGTGTACGCCACCAAGCTGTCATTGCGCTTGCCTACAATTCAGGCATGTCAAAACCATCTACTCCTCCACCTGAACTCGCCCTCACGCCAAACACCACACTGCGCCCTCTGCCCAAATTAATTTTTGCCAGCCGCTGGTTGCAGTTGCCACTGTACTTGGGACTGATCGTCGGGCAAGCGGTGTATGTGATGCACTTCCTGCTCGAACTCATGCACTTGGTGGAAGCCGCCTTCGGTAGCCAAACGGCCCTGCAAGCACTCATCACCAGTATTGGCTACCGGACCACAGCCCCCGTCACCACGCTGAACGAAACCGTCATCATGCTGGTGGTGCTGGCACTGATCGACGTGGTGATGATTTCCAACCTGCTCATCATGGTCATCGTGGGCGGCTACGAGACTTTCGTCAGCCGCATGGATTTGGAAGGCCACCGCGACCAGCCTGAATGGCTGAGCCATGTGAATGCGTCCGTGCTGAAAGTGAAGCTGGCCACCGCCATCATCGGCATCAGCTCCATCCATCTGCTGAAAACATTCATCAACGCAGACAACTACACCGACCGCGTGTTGATTGCGCAAACAGTGATTCACATCACATTTTTACTTTCAGCGTTAGCGATTGCTTACACGGACAAGCTGATGGTGCGAGACGACAACAGCCATTAACCTGTTTGTCAGTGAGCCTGCTCCATCCGTGGTTCAAGGTGTCTTGGGATAGCGCAACAACAGCACCGTTCCCAGCACACCAGAAATCACAGAACCGCACAGCACGCCAATCTTGAGCTGCGTATCGAACGCAGCCCCCTGCCCATCAAACGCCAGCGAGCCAATGAAGAGGCTCATGGTAAAGCCAATCCCGCACAGCACGCACACCCCCAGCATTTGCCCCCACACCGCGCCAGCAGGCAACCGGGTGGCAGTGAAACGGATCAACAGCCATGACGCGCCAAGCACGCCACTGACTTTGCCCAGCACCAGCCCAGCAGCAATCCCCAGTGGCACGGTTTGAACCAGCGTAGCCCAGTTCACCCCTTGCAACGAAACACCTGCGTTGACAAAGGCAAAGACCGGCAACACCACCAATGCCACCCAGGGATGCAGTGCATGTTCCGTATCGCGTAACGGCGAGACACCATCGCCGTCTTTCAGCGGAATCGCCAACGCCGTGACAACGCCCGCCACCGTGGCGTGAACACCCGACTTAAGCACAAACAACCACACCAGCAGGCCCACCAACACATACGGCATCATCGAGGTAACGCGGCTGCAGTTCAGTGCCACCAGCACCGCCACACCGCAGGCGGCCAAGCCCAACATAGCCACGTTCACATCAGCGGTGTAAAAAAATGCAATCACCACAATGGCCCCCAGATCGTCAATGATGGCGACTGCCGTCAAAAACACCTTGAGCGAATTCGGCACCCGGCTGCCCAGCAGCACCAGCACACCCAGCGCAAAGGCAATATCGGTCGCCGCAGGAATGGCCCAGCCGCGCAGCGCTATGGAATCATGAGCATTGATAGCACTGTAGATAAGCGCTGGCAGGGCCATACCTCCCACTGCAGCAGCAGCAGGAAGCATGATTTGCGAACGGCTGGACAACTCACCCTCCAGCAGTTCACGCTTGATCTCCAGTCCCACCAGAAAGAAGAACACGGCCATCCATAAATCGTTCACCCACACCAGCAAAGGCTTGGACAGCACCAAAAACTCGCCCACCCGCAACTCGCCACGCAGGTTGACGAACGCTTCATAGCCCGCCGCCCAAGGTGAATTGCTGAGTATGAGTGCGGCCAATGCAGCCAAGGCCAGTACAACACCACCGGCAGATTGCGAACCGATAAAGTCTTGAAGACTGGAGCGAAAACGATGAATGGCCATGAAGCTCCTGTGCGCACGCACGGTGCAGTCGGGTGGGAAAACCCTATTATGCAACGGTCTTGGACGCCTTTTTGCAAGGGGTAATCCCGCCCTGGGTCACGGGTTTCAGTACACTTGCCCCCAATTACAACATCCACCCAAACCCCACAAAAAGCCATCATGACCTCTATCCGTCAAGCTGACCTGATCGAATCCGTAGCCGCGGCCTTGCAGTACATCAGTTACTACCACCCCGCCGACTACATCGCCCACCTCGCTCGCGCTTACGAGCGTGAGCAAAGCCCAGCCGCCAAAGACGCCATCGCACAAATCCTGACCAACAGCAAGATGAGCGCTACCGGCCACCGCCCGATTTGTCAGGACACCGGCATCGTTAATGTGTTCCTGAAAGTCGGCATGGATGTGCGCTGGGACGGCTTCACCGGCTCGCTGGACGATGCCATCAACGAAGGCGTGCGCCAAGGCTACAACCACCCGGACAATACCCTGCGTGCCAGCGTGGTAGCCGATCCACAGTTTGACCGCAAAAACACCAAAGACAACACGCCCGCCGTCATCTTCACAGAAATAGTCCCTGGCAATACGATAGAAGTAACGGTCGCAGCCAAGGGCGGTGGCAGCGAGAACAAAAGCAAGATGGTCATGCTCAACCCCGGCGACAGCGTGGTCGATTGGGTGCTGAAAACCGTCCCTACCATGGGCGCAGGCTGGTGCCCCCCAGGCATGCTGGGCATTGGCATTGGCGGCACCGCCGAAAAAGCCGTGCTGATGGCCAAGGAAAGCCTGATGGACGACCTCGACATGTACGAGCTGCAAGCCAAATCCAGCAGCGGCGCAGCCCTCACCAAGACCGAAAATCTGCGGTTGGAACTGTTTGAAAAAGTCAACGCATTGGGTATTGGCGCGCAGGGTCTGGGCGGCCTGACAACCGTTTTGGACGTGAAAATCAAGATGTACCCCACCCACGCCGCCAGCAAGCCCGTGGCGATGATCCCCAACTGCGCCGCCACCCGACACGCCCACTTTGTGCTGGACGGCAGCGGCCCGGTTTACCTCACGCCCCCCAGCCTGGACCTGTGGCCTAACGTGAACTGGGCACCTGACTACGTGAAGAGCAAAAAGGTCAACCTCGACACCCTCACCAAAGCCGAAGTGGCCAGCTGGAAGCCCGGTGACACCCTGCTGCTGAACGGCAAAATGCTCACCGGCCGCGACGCTGCTCACAAACGCATCCAGGACATGCTGGCCAAGGGCGAAAAGCTGCCCGTGGACTTCACCAACCGCGCGATCTACTACGTCGGCCCGGTTGACCCTGTGCGTGACGAAGCCGTCGGCCCAGCAGGCCCCACCACCGCCACCCGCATGGACAGCTTCACCGAAATGATGCTGTCGCAAACCGGCCTGATCACCATGATCGGCAAGGCCGAGCGCGGCCCTGTCGCCATTGAAGCCATCAAAAAGCACCAAAGCGCCTACCTGATGGCCGTGGGCGGTGCAGCGTATCTGGTGTCCAAAGCCATCAAGACAGCGAAGGTAGTGGGCTTTGCCGACTTGGGCATGGAAGCGATTTACGAGTTCGATGTGGTGGACATGCCCGTGACCGTGGCTGTCGACGCAGGCGGTACCAGTGCCCATATCACCGGCCCCGCCGAATGGCAAAAAAAGATTGCCACAGGCGAGTTCAAGGGCATTGGCGTTAACGCAGGTTAAGTCAGACTCCAACAGCTTGATGAGGCCACAGCCCCCGGCCCCTGTTGGGGTCTTTGACAGCGGTATCGGCGGCCTGAGCATCCTGAGGGCGCTGCGGGCAGAGCTGCCCAACGAACGTTTCATTTACCTGTCCGACAGCGCCCATGCCCCGTATGGCGAGAGGGGTGATGCGTTCGTCAATGACCGCTGCTTTGCCATTACCCAACAGTTGCGTGAGCAGCATGGCATCAAGGCACTGGTCATTGCCTGCAACACCGCCACAGCAGCGGCAATCCACAACCTGCGCACAGCACACCCAGATTTGCCCCTCATTGGGATCGAACCTGCGGTGAAGCCTGCTGTTGCCTTGAGTCAAACAAGGCACATTGGTGTGATGGCGACACGGGGTACCGCCGACAGCACCAAATTTCAAACCCTGCTGAGCCACCTGCAAGCCCAATCACAAGAGCCCATCCGCTTCACCGTGCAGGCTTGTGATGGACTGGCTGCGGCCATCGAATCCCAAAACGCTACAAAAATAAGAGCACTTCTAGCTGACTACACAAGCGCTATGGGTCGATTTGGCAATCAAAAAAATGACATGGACACCTTGGTTCTGGGGTGTACCCATTACGCCTTGGCCATTGCGCCGCTGCGCAGCTTGGTGGGCAATGCCGTACAGGTGGTAGACAACGGCCCAGCGGTGGCGCGCCAAACACGGCGTCTGCTGGCCTCAACCCACCAACTGGCCTCATGTAGCGCTCAACATGACGAGGCAGGACAAACCAATGCGGGCACACTGCAACTGCTCGCAACGGGTGACAGCATGGCCCTGGTCAACGCCGCAGCGCATTGGCTGTAACACCTGTTCCGTCATAGGGTGTGGCGAAAGCATGAAGAGGGGTATGCAAGCCGAGACAAGGGGAATGGATCGCCCCGTAGAATGATTTTTCAGCTTTTTGACCACCTCCTATGTCAGACTTATCCTCCGTGTCCGTGCAAGATGCCCCGCAAACAGCAGCTCGAAACCACGCGGTGGAAGAACTCACCACCGTATTGGCACGTCAATCCATTTTGGACGATGCAGGCCGCGTATTTGGCTATGAGCTGTTTAACCGCTCAGCCACCGCGCACAGCGCGCAAAGCGATGGCACGGTGTTGTTCCGCGTGCTCTCCAATGCCGGTGCTGATGCCTTGTTTGGCAAAAAGATCCTGTTCGTCAACTGCACCCACGCCAGCCTGACAGGCCAGCATCTGGAGTTGGTGCACCCCGGACAACTGGTCCTCGAAGTGCCGCCTGTGGCGGGGAACTCGGCACAGGACATTGATGCCTGCCTGGTTCACCTGATTGCCTTGCGCCAGCGCGGCTTCAGGCTCGCTTTTGACCACAGCGCGTTGACCAAGCCTTACGCCTCCTGGCTGCCCTTGGCCTCGTTTTTGAAGCTGGACACAACCCAACTCAGACCCGAGACCCTTGAGCCTTTTGTACGCTATGCGCAAAAGAACACCCAAGCCCGGTTGATTGCCGACAAAGTAGAAACCGCTGCACAGCACGCCCAGCTTAAAAAACTGGGGATTGGGCTGTTTCAGGGCTACTGGTTTTCGCAGCCTGTCATCGTGACAGCCAGACTGGTTTCACCCGCGCAAGCCACCATCCTGAAGTTGCTGGATTTGGTGCGCAAGCAGGCCGATGCCGTCGAGATTGAAGCCTTGCTTAAACATGACCCTACGCTGTCCTTCAACCTGCTGCGCTTCATCAACTCGTCGGGCTTTGGCCTGGACTCCGAAATCACCTCGTTCCGCCACGCAGTGATGATTTTGGGCCTGAATAAACTGTTCCGCTGGGCCGCCATGCTGCTCTCTGCAGCCAAAGCAGGCGGCACGCCCCCGGCGGTGAGCAACCTGGCTGTGCTGCGCGGGCGCTTGATGGAAAACCTGGTGGGTGATTTGCTCTCGAAAGAAGACGCCGACAACGCCTTTGTGGTGGGGGTGTTCTCGCTCCTGGACACCATGCTCGGCATGCCCATGGGCGAAGCACTGGAATCGCTGTCGCTGCCCGACACCGTGCTCGACGCTCTGCTACGCAGGTCAGGCCCCTTCGCTCCCTTTTTGCATTTGGCTGAAGTTTGTGAAACCGGCTCGGACGCAGAGGTGGACGCCGCCGCAGACGCCTTGGCCGTGTCCAGCCACCAAGTCAACATGGCGCACCTGGAAGCACTGGTCTGGACAGAAACCCTGCTGGGTGGGCAGGGCTAGCACGCGCGAGCTAACCTCGGGGGTGGTGCTCTTGGTGTAACGCCTTGAGCCGCTCACGCGCCACGTAGGTGTAGATCGTCGTGGTTGAAATGTCAGCGTGCCCCAGCAGCATTTGCACCACCCTCAAATCGGCACCATGGTTCAGCAAATGCGTCGCAAAAGCATGGCGCAGGGTGTGGGGAGATAGCGTGGCATTGATGCAGGACGCCAAAGCGTACTTTTTAACAATCAACCAAAACATCATCCGTGTCATCCCCGCGCCACGCTGGGTAACAAACAGGTCTTCGGTTTGCTGCCCCCTCAGAATCACCAAACGGGCTTCTTGCAGATAGCGGTTCATCCACAGACGTGCCACCTCGCCAAACGGCACCAGGCGCTCTTTGGAACCCTTGCCAAAGATTTTGAGGATGCCGTCGTTCAAGCTGAGATCGGTCACGCGCAATTCGACCAGCTCGCTCACACGCAAGCCACTGGCGTACATCAACTCCAGCATGGTGCGGTCACGCAACCCCAAGGGGGTTTCCACATCGGGGGCATTGAGCAGGGCTTCCACCTGCGGCTCGGTCAAGGTTTTGGGAACGCGCAGCGCCTGTTTGGCCGCCTGGAGCTTGAGCGTGGGATCCACGGCAATGAAGCGTTCACGCACAGCCCAGCGAAAGTAGCGCTTGAACACCGTCAGCCGCCGATTGGATGTGGTGGCCTTGGTGGTGACCTGCTGGGCTTCAAAATAAGCCTGCAGGTGCTCCAGCGTGCTGGTGATGAGGAACACACCCTGCGGCTGCAACCAGCGCTGGTACAGCGTCAGGTCGCGCCGGTAGGCCTCCAGCGTGTTCTTTGACAACCCTTCTTCCAGCCACAGGCCGTCAATGAAGGGATCGATCAGATCCTCGGTAACCACCTCGGTTACCGCCTCAGCCCCTTCATTCACCAGGTCAGTCAAGGCGAAGTTTCTGTTGTTCCACCACACGTTTGTAAACCGCGTATTCAGCCGCGATTTGTGCTGTGAACTGCTCAGGGGTATTGGCCACAATCAACGAACCGGTGTCTTCAATGCGCTTGCGCACAGCCGGGTCTTCCAGCGCTTTGCGCACGCCAGCGTTGATCTTGTCCACCACCTCTTTAGGCAATCCCTTGGGGCCGTAGATGCCGTAAAACGCCATGCGGTTCACGGGCTCCAAACCCACTTCTTTGAAGGTGGGCACGTTGGGCAACTGGGGCAGGCGCTGAGGGGCTGACACCACAATAGGAATCAAACGGTTGTCTTTGATGAACGCCATGCTGGATGGCAGGTTGTCGAACGTCATGGGCACTTGACCGGCCACCGTGTCGTTCAACGCAGGGCCAGCACCCCGGTAGGGAATG
Source organism: Betaproteobacteria bacterium (assembly GCA_025356445.1). Lineage (GTDB taxonomy): Bacteria > Pseudomonadota > Gammaproteobacteria > Burkholderiales > Burkholderiaceae_C > Defluviibacillus. Next base: position 11,035 of record JANXSZ010000078.1, read on the forward strand.
TGGGTGACGAACGTACCTGTCAAGTTTTTGTACAGTTCCATTTGCAAGTGGCCAATACCGCCCGTTCCAGACGAGGAATACGAGTACTTGCCCGGGGATTTTTTCAGCTCGGCAATGAAGCCTTTGTAGTCTTTGGCCGGAAAGCTGGGGTTCACGGCAATCACATTGGGTGTGGCTGCAATGTTGATGATGGGGGTGAAATCCGTCAGCGAGTTGTACGGGATTTTGGGGTTGATGGCCGGGTTGGCGGCTACCGTGGACACCGTGGCAATGCCCAAGGCGTAACCGTCTGGCGTGGCCTTGGCAGTATCGTTCGCACCAATCACACCACCGCCACCGGCCTTGTTTTCCACCACAACCACTTGCCCCAATGCCTTGCCCAAAGGGTCAGCAATGGTGCGAGCGATGATGTCGGTGGTACCACCAGCAGCAAACGGCACAACCAAGCGGATCACCTTGTTGGGATAGCTTTGCGCTTGTGCCAGCAAGGGCACGGCCCCTGCTCCCAGCAAAGGCAGCATCAACTGCGCGCACACCTTCAAATTCACACGCCGGGCAAATCGTTTCTGCATCTGATACTCCTGTTAAGACTGGTGAAAACCGCTTGTGACAATAACAGTATGCTAGCTGGTGTGAACTACGCTCAATTACTTATCCCTGATTTTTCGCTGATTCTCTGTGGCTACCTGGTCTGCCGTTACACCGCGCTGAACCGCACCGTGTGGGAGCAGGTGGAAAGCCTGGTGTATTACTTTCTGTTCCCCGTGCTGCTGTTCCATTCGATCGCCAAAAGCCCGCTCGATTGGGGTGCAGCCTCCGGCTTGATCGCAGCAGGGCTGTTGACAGGCTTGGGCGGTATCACGCTGGCCTACAGTCTGCCCTACCTGCCCGTGCTGCGGCGCCACGTAGACCGCCGCGAACATGCCGCCAGCGCACAGGTGGCCTTCCGTTTCAATTCCTTTATCGCCCTGGCTTTGGCCGAGCGCCTGGCAGGGCCACAGGGTTTGCTGATGATCGCCGTGCTGATTGGCGTGTGCGTCCCCCTCTTCAACGTGGGTGCCGTGTGGCCGATGGCACGCCACGCGCAAAGTGGTTTCTTGGGCGCACTGCTGCGCAACCCGCTCATCATCGGTACCAGTGCGGGCCTGCTGGCCAATGTGGTGGGTGTGAGCGTTCCCGGCTGGCTGGAACCTACGGTGACACGCATCGGTGCAGCTTCATTGGCACTGGGTTTGATGGCGGCAGGTGCAGGGATGCAGTTTGGCTCGCTGGCACGCAGCAAAACGCTGGCGGTGTCCTTGCTGTCGATACGGCACTTCGCCACGCCGCTGATTGCGCTCATGCTGTCCCGCGCTTTTGGGCTCAGCACCGCACAAAGCACCGTGCTGCTGGCCTTCAGCGCCCTGCCGACGGCATCCAGCTGCTACGTGCTGGCGGCCAAGATGGGCTATGACGGCGCGCTGGTGGCAGGGTTGGTCACGCTGTCCACATTGATGGGCATGGTGAGCTTGCCGTTTGCGCTGGGCCTGTTACGTTAACGGGTCTTGCGACAGCGCCCAAGCGACGTGTTCACGAACAAGGTCACTGGAGTGTGTAGCTCTGCTGCCCAAAGCGGCCTGCAATGCGGGATCCCCCGTCACCCTGAAGGCATTCCCCAGCGCCACGGCAATGTTGCGCAACCAGCGCTCATGCCCAATTCGGCGTATCGGGCTGCCCTCGGTAAAGCGCAAAAATTCCGCCTCCGTCCAAGCAAACAACGCGGTGAGCGATTGACCCGTCAACCCCTCTCGGGCATCAAAATCGGGCAAGCTGCTGCGCTTTGCGAACTTGTTCCAAGGACAAACCAGCTGGCAATCGTCACAGCCGTAAATGCGGTTGCCTATCGCGTGGCGAAACTCGATGGGAATCGACCCCGCGTGCTCGATCGTCAGGTACGAGATACAGCGCCGGGCATCCAGCCGGTAGGGCGCGATGATGGCCTGTGTGGGGCAAATATCCAGACAGGCCTGGCATGTCCCGCAGCCACCGTCGGCACCGGGCAGCGGTATACCTGTGGCCTTGCCGGTAGGCGACAAGGCCACATCCACCAAAATTTCACCCAAAAAAAACATGGATCCCGCTTCTCGGTTCAGCACCAGCGTGTGCTTGCCGCGCCAGCCTTGGCCGCTGCGGCTGGCCAGCTCCGCCTCTAGCACCGGAGCAGAATCGGTGTAGACGCGGTAGCCCAGCGGGTTGATGCGCATGGCAATCGCATCGGCCAGTTTTTGCAGCCGGGCGCGCAGCACCTTGTGGTAATCCCGCCCCCGGGCGTAGAGCGAGATGATGGCTTCATCCGGGCGGTCCAGCCGGGCCAACTCCACCGCCTGCCAGCCGCTGGGTACGCGTTGAGGCAAGTTGCGTGGAAGGTAGTCCATGCGTGCCGTAATCACACTCAGCGTGCCCGGTTGCAATTCGGCGGGCCGCGCGCGTTTGAGGCCATGCGAGGCCATATAGTGCATGCCACCGTGGTAGCCGGCATCCAGCCACGCCAGCAGACCAGGCTCAGCGGCGCTCAAATCCACACCGGCCACGCCAATTTGGGAGAATCCCAGTTGCTGTGCCTCGTGTTGAATGAACGAAACTAAAGTGCTGCTGTCGATAGAGGTACTGACCATGCCTGGATTGTTGTTTGAAAACCGATTGTAAAAACTTGAACCCTGCCCCGATATTGCCCCCCTTCTTAGTCTTGCACTGGCCAGACGAAGCCGCTACCGCGCAATTTGCCCAGACGCTGGCGACAAAACCAGCGCTGCGCAATGCCTTCATTGAATTGGAAGGCGATCTGGGTGCGGGTAAAACCACGCTGGTACGCCATCTGTTGCGCGCGCTGGGTGTGCAAGGTCGCGTCAAAAGCCCCACCTACACGGTGGTGGAACCTTACGAGCTGCCGAATTTAGCCCCTCACTTGATCCCCCCTTTGGCCATCTGGCATTTCGACTTCTACCGCTTCACCGACCCGCGCGAATGGGAGGAAGCTGGTTTTCGCGACCTTTTCACAGCCCCCGGCCTAAAACTCGCTGAATGGGCCATCAACGCCCGCGCCGCCCTGCCTCAGCCTGATTTAACAGTCAAACTCACAACACAAGACGATGACAGCCGCCAAGTCGAGTTGCATGCCCATACCGCCATTGGGCAGGCCTTGATCGCATGACACGTCCGCCCCCATCCCCCGCAGCCCTCTCTCGCCGTTTCTTTTTGCAGCAAGGCAGTCTGGTGCTGTTGCTCGGCACAGCCGAGCTGGCCCGAGGTGCGGGTATCGTCGCTGTGCGTGTCTGGCCTGCACAGGACTACACCCGTGTCACCATCGAGTCGGACGAAGCGTTGAAAGCCAAATCCCAGTTCGTGCCTGACCCACCCCGCTTGGCAGTGGACATTGAAGGCCTGGATTTGGCCCCGGCATTGCGCGAGCTGGTCGCCAAACTGCGGGCCGATGACCCGTTCATCGCAGGCATCCGCGTTGGCCAAAACGCCCCTGGCGTGGTGCGGCTGGTGATGGACTTGAAGCAGCCCGCACTGCCGCAGGTCTTCGCCCTGCCCCCTGCTGCGGCCTACGGCCACCGCCTGGTGTTTGACCTCTACCCCGCGCAGGCTGTAGACCCACTGGAAACACTGATCGCAGAACGCTTCACGGAGCAAAAGCAAACCGCTGCTGCGCAAGGTGCCGCCACTTCAGGTGCAGGCGTACAACAAGGCATAGGCGTTGCCAGTAAATCCGCCACCGACCCCCTGGGTGACTGGCTCGCGACTCAGAAATCCAAAGCCTCAGCCAAAGCGCTGGAGATACCCGCGGTGGTGGTTACTGCGCCACTCATCCTGACACCCACTCTGCCTCCAGCTCAAAACCCTCGCCTGCCACGCCCACCGGTCACTGCATCGACAGCCCCCTCAACCCTGCCATCCGCTACAGTTTCAGTAGCTAGAGAAGCAGATACAGCAGGCGCTACAACTCAAAAAGAGTCTAATCCCGCATCCAATACGCCTACCAGCACCGGCACAGATCGCCTCATCATCATCGCGCTAGACCCTGGCCACGGCGGTGAAGACCCTGGCGCTGTTGGCCCAGGCGGTACACGCGAAAAAGACGTGGTGTTGCAGATCGCCCTGCGCTTGCGCGAGCGCATCAACGCCCAGCAAGTTCAACTCAAAAGCGGGCGCGCCGTGATGCGCGCCTTCTTGACCCGTGATGCCGATTTCTTCGTGCCCCTGCATGTGCGCGTACAAAAAGCCCAGCGGGTTCAGGCCGATTTGTTTGTGAGCATCCATGCCGATGCCTTCATTACCCCGCAAGCACGCGGCGCTAGCGTGTTTGCGCTGAGCCAGGGCGGTGCCTCCAGCAGCGCCGCACGGTGGATGGCAAACAAAGAAAACCAGGCCGATTTGGTAGGCGGCATCAACGTCAAAGCCGCCGACGTGCAGGTGCAGCGTGCGCTGCTGGACATGAGCACCACAGCCCAAATCAACGACAGCCTGCGCTTGGGCTCGGCCATGCTGGGCGAGATAGGCTCGGTAGGCAAGCTGCACAAAGGCAATGTGGAGCAAGCCGGGTTTGCCGTACTGAAAGCGCCTGACATTCCCAGTGTGCTGGTCGAAACCGCTTTCATCAGCAACCCTGAAGAAGAAGAACGCCTGCGCAGCGATGCCTACCAGGAGCAACTGGCCGATGCACTGATGCGCGGCATCAACCGCTATTTCGCCAAAAACCCACCTTTGGCACGCGCCAGAACACTTTAATTTGCGAAGTCGATGCCAGACACGCCAAGCAGGTCAACCTTTCGGTCTGTGCTGCCGTTGAAGCTTTACCCATGTGGGTAAGCCCTTAAATCTCTTCCGAGGAGTCTCTGATGTTTAAAAAATTGATCGCTTTCGTGGCCATGATGGCCGCCACCATTGCTTTTGCTGCTGTGGATGTCAACAAAGCCACCTCCGCTGAACTCGACAGCATCAAAGGCATTGGCCCTGGCACTGCTGAAAAAATCATGAAAGCTCGTGCTGCTGGCGATTTCAAAGACTGGGCTGATCTGGAAAAGCGCGTTGCGGGCATCAAGGACAAGCGCGCAGTCAAGCTCTCCGCAGCCGGCCTGACCGTGGGCGGTGCCAGCTTCGCCGGTGCAGCCCCTGCGGCCCCCGCCGCTGGCAAGAAGGCTGACAAAGCCATGGCTGCGCCCGCAGCGGCAGCCGCTCCTGCGGCCATGCCTGCCACAGCACCAGCGACGGCCCCTGCAGCACCCGCGATGCCTGCGGCCAGCGCTGCCAAGAAGTAAGCGTTAGCGTAAAGTAACTTCCGCACATTCCACCGCTTTGACAGGCGGTGCAAAACCGCCCCACAGGTGCTCCACAGGCACAGCGGGGCGGTTTTTTTACTTTGAGGGGTGGAGAGTGGTTTTAGACCAAGGCAATCAAATCCGTCACCCCTACATCCACGCCTTGTTGTGACAGCAGCGTGGTAACTTGACCTCGGTGATGGGTTTGGTGGTTGAAAAAATGCGTCAATGCCTGCCACAGCGGGTGGGCACGCTGCACACCTTTGGAATTGGCATAGCGCATCGTCCAGTCGCCCATGCCCGCAGGTGCACCGGCTAACCACGTCTCAAGGGCTTCGTCCAACACCTCACGCCGGGCTTTGAGCGTGGTCCAGTCGTCGTAGAGCACGGTGTCCAGCGGACAAGGGTCTGGCAGCTGTATGGCGGCAGCCAGCGCCAAAAAATCAACCCCATGGTCTGCGCCACATTGCACAAAGCGGCGCGACCACGCCTGATCGCCCACGATCAGGTGGTTCAGTGTGCGGTGGATGGAACCAAAGAAGGCCCCTGTCTCGCGCTTGCGGGCCTCATCGCTCAAGCCATCGCAAGCGGCATACAGGCGCTGATTGAACCAACGGTTGTAGCGGGCAAGGAAGCGGTAGTTGTCGGAAAAAGAGGCTTGAGGTGATGTGTTCATGTCACGGCCTTAAGCAGGGATGAAACCGTTCAACTCAGGCCAAGCCTGGCGCAACTGGATGGCTTCAGCGCCGTGGCTCTGCATCAGCTCGAAATCCACAAAATCAAAACCTGGCCCGACCATGCAGGCGACCAATGTATAGCCTTGTGGGCTGTCAGGGCTGCCAGCAGACGCCCCTGGTGCATCATCTGCCAAGGGTTCTGCGGCCTGCCAAAGCCCAGCGGGAATCGTATGCTGAGGATGCCGCCCCGTCGCCATGTCCACAGGCCCCAGCACTGTGCAAACAGCTTCATTATTCATAGCACTCCAAGCCCATAGAGAAAGCGGTTCCCCCTCTAAATGCACCCAGACTTCATCTGAAGTTACCCGGTGCCAGTGCGAACGCTGCCTGGCTTCGAGCAGGAAATAAATTGACGTCAAGGCATGGCGCGGCGTTCGTCCGTCAGCGGGCTGAACCTGAGCGGTGGCACGAAACACCTCGCGAAACCAGCCGCCTTCGGGGTGAGGCTGAAGTTGCAGGGTGTCGATCAGGGTTTGGGCACGGGTGTTGGAGGGCATCATGGCAACAGCTTAGCGCCATACCCGCCACCACCTGGCGTGTGAATTTCAAACACATCGCCCGCTTTCATCTCCGCTTGCCCGATGTGGGCCAGCGCTTCGATACGGCCATCAGCGCGCACCACACGGTTCAGGCCCACCGCACCATCACCGCCACCAGCCAGGCCAAACGCGCCATGGGTACGGCCATTGCTCAGAATACTGGCCGTCATGTCCTCCAAAAATCGGACACGGCGCACACCGCCATCACCACCGCGCCACTGCCCGTCACCACCTGAATTGCTACGGATTTCATAGCTTTCCAAGCGCACTGGGAAACGAAACTCCAGGATTTCAGGGTCAGTCAGGCGAGAATTCGTCATGTGGGTTTGCACCACGCTGGTGCAGTTGAAACCGCCAATGGCGGTGCCCGCTGCATCCGTCACCACACCGGCCCCCGAGCCGCCTGAGATCGTTTCGTAGTACTGGTGTTTGGCGTTGCCAAAGGTGAAGTTGTTCATCGTGCACTGGCTGGCAGCCAGCACGCCCAAAGCTCCAAACAAGGCATTGGTGACGCAGGTCGAGGTCTCCACGTTGCCCGCCACCACCGAAGCAGGCGGATTGGGGTTCAGCATGGAGCCGGGCGGGATGATGACGTGCAGGGGCTTCAAACAACCCGCATTCAACGGAATATCGTCGTCCACCAGCGTACGAAACACATACAGCACCGCCGCCATGCATACGGCGGTGGGGGCGTTGAAGTTGTTGGTTTGCTGCGGACTGGTGCCGGTGAAATCGATCACCGCGCTGCGCTCGGCGGCATTGACGCGCACCGCGACACAAATCTGCGCACCGTTGTCCAGCGGGAGGGTGAACTGGCCGTCATGCTGGCGCTTGGCGATCAGGGCGATAGCGCGGCGCACCGATTCTTCGGCGTTGTCTTGCACATGGCGCATGTAGGCCTGCACGACATCCAAACCAAACTGATCAACCATTTTGCGCAGCTCTTGCAGGCCTTTTTCGTTGGCGGCGATCTGGGCCTTCAGGTCGGCCATGTTTTGCGCAGGGTTGCGGCTGGGGTAAGGCGTGGTGCCACCGCCCGTGGTCAGCAAATCCAGCATCTCTGTTTCACGCAGCACACCCTTGTCCACGAGTTTGACGTTGTTGATCTGCACGCCCTCCTCTTCAATGGTGGTGGAAAACGGCGGCATGGAACCGGGCGTAATGCCGCCAATGTCGGCATGGTGGCCTCGGCTGCCCACGTAGAACAGCGGGCGCTCTGTGGCAATTTCTGTGGCGGCTTGCACGTGCAAGTACACCGGTGTGATCACCGTCACGTCTGGCAAATGCGTGCCCCCGTGGTACGGATCATTCAACACGAACACATCGCCAGGCTGCATCTGAGCGGCGTTTTCTCGAATCACCGTCTTGATGCTTTCACCCATGCTGCCCAAATGCACGGGCATGTGCGGTGCGTTGGCAATGAGGTTGCCGTCGGCATCGAACAACGCGCAAGAAAAGTCCAGCCGCTCTTTGATGTTGACCGAGTAGGCGGTGTTCTGCAATTGCAGGCCCATTTGCTCGGCGATGTTCATGAAGAGGTTGTTAAACACCTCCAGCAGCACCGGATCAGCCGTGGTGCCTGCTGCGAATTTGATAGCACGCTCAGCCCGTCTGTCAAGCACAAGGTGGTCATAAGACGTTAGATTGGCCTCCCAACCGGGTTCCACCACCGTGGTGGCATTTTTCTCCGCAATGATGGCAGGCCCGGTAACGGTATCGCCGGGCCGCATGTCTTCTCGCACCACCAGAGCAGCATCGTGCCACCGGCCTTCGGCATACATGGGCACGGTTTCACGGCGAGGTGCTTCGCGCTGAGGGTGGACGGGCTGGCGCTGCTCGTTGGGGGCATCGCCTGCAATCACTGCTTCGACGGACACCGCTTCGACGACCAAAGCCCGGCCCTGCATCAAGAAAGCAAAGCGCTGGCGGTAGGCAGCTTCAAAGCGGGATTGGATGCCGTGCGCCTTGCCATCGTCAAAGGCAACCACCAAGGCCGAATCACTGCCTTGGTAGCGCACATGCACCCGGCGGTGCGTGACGACTTCGCCCTGGCTGACGCCGCTCTTGTGCAGCTCAGCCTCTGCCGCCTGCGCCAATGCGTCCAAGGCTTGGGCGATGTGTGGCAGTGAGGACGCGGCCAGCGGCAACTCCACGGCCTGTTCTTTGATGACGGTTTGGTCAGCCAGCCCCATGCCGTAAGCAGACAGCACGCCCGCCATTGGATGGGCAAACACACGGGTCATGCCCAGCGCATCGGCAACCAGACAAGCGTGTTGCCCACCCGCGCCACCAAAGGTTTGCAGGGTGTAGCGGGTCACGTCGTAGCCTCGGGCGACAGAGATTTTTTTGATCGCATTCGCCATTTGCTGCACGGCGATCTGGAGGAAGCCCTCGGCCACGTCTTCGGGGGTGCGGCCTGCAAGGGGTGAAGTCCCCTTCGGTAGACGTGCGGCCAAATCAGCGAACTTTTGCTTGACGACAGCAGCGTCCAGCGGCTGGTCGGCGTTGGGGCCAAACACCTTGGGGAAGTAGCGCGGCTGGATTTTGCCCAGCATCACGTTGGCATCCGTCACGGCCAACGGCCCGCCACGCTGGTAGCTGGCAGGGCCAGGGTTGGCACCGGCGCTTTGGGGGCCGACACGAAACCGTGCGCCGTCGAACTGCAACAGCGAGCCACCGCCCGCCGCCACGGTGTGGATGCTCATCATGGGGGCACGCATACGCACACCGGCCACCTGGGTTTCAAACTCGCGTTCGAATTCACCGGCAAAGTGGCTCACATCGGTGCTGGTGCCACCCATGTCGAAACCGATCACTTTGTCAAAACTGGCGAGTTGCGCTGTCCGGGCCATGCCCACGATGCCACCAGCTGGGCCGCTCAAAATCGCATCCTTGCCCTGGAAGGTGTTGGCGTCGGTCAAACCACCGGACGACTGCATGAAGAACAACCGCACGCCCGGCATCTCCCCTGCCACCTGCTCCACATAGCGGCGCAGGATGGGCGAGAGGTAGGCATCCACGACGGTGGTGTCGCCCCGGCTGACGAACTTCATCATCGGGCTGGTTTCATGCGAGGTGCTGATCTGCGTGAAGCCCACCTCTTGGGCGATGCGCTTGGCGATCAGCTCGTGGGCGGTGTAGCGGTAGCCGTGCATGAAAACGATTGCAACGCTGCGCAGACCTTGCTGGTACTGCTGGAGAAGCTCCTGTTTCAATAGCAACTCATCCAGAGGCATAAGCAACTCACCCGTCGCACTCACGCGCTCTTGCGCCTCCACCACAGCGCTGTAGAGCAGCTCAGGCAGCTGGATGTTCCGGTCAAACAAACGGGGGCGGTTTTGGTAGGCGATGCGCAGCGCATCCCGAAAGCCACGCGTCGTGACGAGCAAGGTGCGCTCACCTTTGCGCTCCAGCAGGGCATTGGTGGCCACCGTGGTGCCCATCTTGACGCATTCGACCACCTCGGGGGTAACAGCCTCACCCGGCTTCAGGCCCAGCAGGTGGCGGATACCGGCAACGGCGGCATCCTTGTACTGCTCGGGGTTTTCGCTGAGCAGCTTGTGGGTGACGAGGGTGAACGTGCCATCCGCATGCGGGCGCTTGCCCACCACGTCCGTGAAGGTGCCGCCCCGGTCGATCCAGAACTGCCAGCGGGGTTGGGGGTTGACGGTCGCGGAGGCAGTAGCAGCAGAGGTGGTCATGGCAGTGTTTTCCAATGGAGGTCAATAAGTGAGACGATGTGCTCCACCCTGATGCCCGTGGCGGCACGGATGGCCTGGGCATAGGGCGGCATGTTGGTGCATTCCAGCACCAGGGTGGTGATTTCAGGGTGCAGAGCCAGCAGCGACAGCGCGGCAGCCACCACATCGCGTTCGGCCTGAGCCACGTCCAGCGTCGCGGCGTTCGCCATGATCTGACGCTGGAATTCGCAGCCGGCGGCAACGCCCATCACGGGGGTGAAAGGGTCTGCGCCCACGCCGTGAAACTGGCGGACATCGAGCGCGGCGGCGTCTATGGTCAGCACGCCCAGGCAAGGCCTGTTCCGCTCATCATTCCATAGCGGAGAAACCAGCCAGAGTAAGCTGGAGCTGATGATGGGCACATGAACTTCCAGCTGCAACTCACGCTGGTAACGTGCTAAAAATCCACAGCTGGTGCTGAGCAGTACCGCCCCCTGCGCGACCAAGGCCTGCGCTGCGGCCACAAACGGGGCGATCAACGACGCATCGGACTCGCGCACCACGCGCTGCGGGCTGGCCCCGGCCACCGTGCTGTAGCGCACAGGAATGCCCAGACGGTCAAACGTCTCAGGGTTGCCGATGTCACCCACAGGGCGCGGGAAACAGGTGTCCAGCATCAGCACGCCAAGAAAGGGGGCAGCCAACACGGTAGAGCCTTAAAAACTGGCGGCAGACCGCGCCGCTTGATCGTAAATACCCGACAGCACGCGCAACAAGCGGGCCAATTCGCCAATGTCGCGGTTCAGTGCATCGTCGGCCTTCAGCGCATGGATAAGGCAGCTTTCACGCACCTCGCGGTAGCGGTCTATGTAGGCTTGTCCTTGGGTCGTGCAGGTGTAGGTCACTTCTTTGCCGCTTTTTTTGGACTCCACCACCCCCATGTTTTGCAGTTTTTTGAGCGAATAGTTGATGAGGTGGGTGTCTTCCACATTCATGATGAAGCAAATGTCAGCCAGCCGCTTGCCCCTGGCACGGTGGGTGACATGGTGCAAAACCAGCACATCCAGCGGTGTCAAATCCTTCAAGCCCGCCGCACTCATGCAGTGCAATATCCAGCGGTGAAAGGCGTTGCCCGCGACAATCAGGCCAAACTCGAATTCGCTGAGTTGGGCACTTTGCGGCGACACCAGATGCGCGGACGAAACGATGGGCGAAGGGGAGGCTGTCGTCATTTTTTCTGGGGTTGCAAGGACAGGTTTGCGTGTCATATGAAAGCTCACTGGTGATCATCAAAGGGGTGCATTGCATTGGCACTCTTATTGCATCAGTCAAATTGTAGAAGCATCATTAACAATTCATCAACAATTTGTTAATGATTTAAGGGAAAACACTGTGATACTGCTGACAGACTGCCCCTAAAGTTCAGGCTGTGGTTCATGGTCGTTGGCTGCTTTATGCACCGCCCATTGACTGTTAGTTTGCCGTTACCTCGTTTTGTCACTCAAGGAGTTTTTATGCAACGCCCTATGCAACACCGGTTATTACTTGCCCCTGTCTTTGCTTTAACGCTTTTAAGCACGTCAGCCTTTGCCCAAACCAAATGGGACTTGGCCGCCGCCTACCCCACCACCAACTTTCATACTGAAAACCTGGTGCAGTTCGCCAGCGACGTGGACAAGGCCAGTGCGGGTAAATTCAAAATCACCGTCCATGCCAATGCATCGTTGTTCAAGGCGAACGAAATCAAGCGCGCAGTGCAAGGCGGACAGGCCCCGGCGGGCGAGATTTTGCTGGCCAACTTTGAAAACGAAAACCCCATCTACGGTGCAGATGGTGTGCCCTTTCTCGCTGCGTCCTACCCCGATGCCAAGCGCCTGTATGACGCACAAAAACCCGTTCTCGACAAACTTCTGGGCAACCAGGGCATGAAGCTGCTGTACTCGGTGCCATGGCCACCGCAGGGCATTTACGCCAAGAAAGAAATCAATTCTGTGGCAGATTTGCGCGGCATCAAATGGCGTGCTTACAGCCCTGCCACCGGCAAAATTGCCGAGTTGATTGGCGCACAGCCCGTCACCATCCAGGCCGCAGAGTTATCGCAAGCGCTGGCGACCGGCGTGGTTGAAAGCTACATGAGCTCAGGCTCCACCGGCTACGACAGCAAGACCTATGAAAGCCTGAAGTACTGGTACGACACCCAGGCGTGGTTGCCCAAGAATGCCGTCATCGTCAATAAAAAATCGTTTGATGCGCTAGATGCACCGACTCAAGCGCTGTTAACCAAAGCCGCTGCCGAAGCCGAAGCCCGTGGCTGGCAGGTCAGCCAAGAGAAAAACGAGTGGTACAAAAAAGCGCTGACCGACAAAGGCATGAAGATCATGCCTCCGGCACCCAAGCTGATGACGGATTTGCGCCAAGTTGGCGGCATCATGCTGAGCGATTGGCAAAAGAAATCGGGAGCCGATGGCGAAGCGATTCTGAGTGCCTACAACAAGACCAAGAAGTAAGCCATGAGCAGCGCAATGGACACCAAAGCCCGCCGCTTTTTAGACCGGCTGTATGACGCAGGCGGCGCTTTGGGGGCGGTGTTTGTTGCCCTCATCTGCGTGCTGATGATCGCGCAAAGCGTGCTGCGCGAGCTGGGCATCCGCACTGGCGCGGTGAACGACATCGTGTCGTGGTTCTGCGCGGCTGCCGCCTTTTTTGCGATGGCCCATGCCTTCAAGCATGGCGACTTTGTGCGGGTGACGCTGCTGCTGGAAAAAGTCAGCCCCAAAACACGGCGTGCGATGGAGCTGGTGTCGCTGGCGATTGGCAGCGTGTCGTGCGCCTATCTGGCGTGGTCAGCGGTGAAATTCACCTATGAAAGCTGGGAATTCAACGACATCGCCCAAGGCCTGCTGCCCATGCCGATGTGGATTCCGCAGCTGAGCTTTGCGCTGGGTTCCGTGCTGTTGCTGGTGGCCGTGGTGGACGAGTTCATCATCGTGCTGCGCGGCGGCGTACCGACCTTTGTGCGGGTCGTCGAAGAACGCCACGCACGCGGTGATTTTTCTTCAGACGTTTAACAACAAAGAAAAGCCTCCCATGGAAGTCTTGTTTATCGGTGGGCTGCTGCTCACCATCATGATGGTGCTGCTTTCGGGCGGCGTGTGGATTGCCATGACGCTGGCGATCTGTGGCTGGGTAGGGCAAGCCTTTTTCACCAGCACCGAGCCGGGTAAAAACCTGTTCTCGGCATTTTGGGAAAGCAACGCCAGTTGGGAATTGGCCGCCCTGCCCCTCTTCATCTGGATGGGCGAAATTTTGTTCCGCACCAAACTCAGTGAAGAGATGTTCGAAGGTCTGCGCCCCTGGCTGAACCGCATTCCGGGGCGCTTGGCGCACACCACGATTTTGGGTTGCGGCATTTTTGGCTCGGTGAGTGGCTCGTCAGCCGCCACTTGCGCCACGATTGCGAAGGTGGCACTGCCTGAACTCAAAAAGCGGGGCTACGATGAAAACCTGGTTTTAGGGGCGCTGGCGACAGGTGGCACGCTGGGGATTTTGATACCGCCCTCCATCACCATGGTGGTGTACGCGGTGGCGGCAGATGCTTCCATCATCCGCATTTTTTTGGCGGGCTTCATTCCCTCGGCGGTGCTGATGGCGCTGTTCATGGGCTACATCGCGTGGTGGTCGATCCGCAATCCAGACAAAGTACCGGCAGCCGACCCGCCCAGCACCTGGGCGCAGAAGTTCAAGAAAAGCGGCAACTTGATCCCTTGCACCGCACTCATCATTTTCATCGTCTGGGTGCTGGTGGCGGGTTACGCCACGGCGACGGAATGCGCGGCTTACGGCGTGGCTGGCTCACTCGCCATCGCCGCTTTTGGCCGGGCGCTGACCTGGGACAATTTCTGGGAAGGCCTGATGGGCGCAACCCGCACCAGTTGCATGATCATGTTCATCCTGGCCGGTGCCGCCTTCCTCACAAAAACGATGGCCTTCACTGGCGTGCCGCGCGAGTTGGCCGAATGGGTGAACAGCATGAACCTCTCACCCTACGCGCTGATCGCCGCGCTGGTGGTGGTCTACCTGATCCTGGGCACGGCACTCGACGGCATCAGCATGATCGTGCTGACCAGCGCAGTGATCTTGCCGATGATCCAAAAAGCCGGGTTTGATTTGATCTGGTTTGGCATCTTCATCATCTTGCTGGTGGAAATCGCCGAGGTCACGCCGCCGGTGGGATTCAACCTGTTTGTGTTACAAAACATGACGGGCAAAGACAGCAACACGATTGCCAAAGCGGCGTTGCCCTTCTTTGCCTGTTTGGTGGTGTGCATCGCCATCATCACCGTGTTCCCGCAAATCGTCACCTTCCTGCCGGATTTGGTGATGGGCAAAGAGAAGTAGAGCCAGGATCGAGAACGCCATGTTGACCGTATTTGCTATCAGTATCGGAGCATCTATTGGCGCACTGGCGCGCTGGAGGCTGGGTTTATGGCTGAATACCGGCACAGGCACCGCGCCCCTGTTGCCGTGGGGGACGCTGGCCGCCAACATGGTCGGGGGTTATTTGATTGGTGTGTGCGTCGCCGTTTTCCAGTCTCTGCCTGAGCTTGACCCGGTATGGCGTCTGGCCATCGTCACCGGCTTCTTGGGTGGACTGACCACGTTTTCCAGCTTCTCCGCCGAGGTGGTGGGGATGCTGCAACAAGAGCGCTACGGGCTGGCGCTGGGCACGGCAGCCTTGCATGTGGGGGGATCGCTGGCACTGACGCTGCTGGGGATTCGCAGTGTGGGGTGGGTTTTGGGGAGGTAAAGCCTTGCTCAGAAAGACGAAAGGCCGCATGTAGCGGCCTTTCCATTTGGTGCATCTGGCGATTACTCGCTTCCGCTTGTTAGCGTCCAGAGCGCATATCCCAATCGTGATAGTGTTTGGAGTGTACTGCCGTTTCGGGTAAAAACAAGTTGTCACACAAAGGGAGAAACAGCATGACATCCATGCGCTACAGACTCGCGCTAGATTTGGGCACGACATCATTGGGTTGGGCCATGGTGCGGCTCGATGCAGAGAACAATCCTTGCGCCATCATCAAGGCCGGGGTTCGCATCTTCTCGGATGGGCGCAACCCCAAAGACGGTTCGTCATTGGCAGTCACACGCCGGGAGGCACGCGCCATGCGCCGCAGGCGGGATCGCTTGCTCAAGCGCAAAGCACGTATGGCCAAGACCCTGACCGACCACGGTTTCTTTCCTTCGGATGAAGCTGCGCGCAAAGCACTGGTCACCCTCAACCCGTACACGCTTCGTGCGAAAGGTTTGGACGAAGCACTGACGCCAGCTGAGTTTGCCCGTGCCCTATTCCACATTAACCAGCGGCGCGGGTTCAAGAGCAACCGCAAGACGGATAAGAAAGAGACCGATGCCAGCGCGCTCAAGAATGCCATCAAAGGCTTGCGCGAACAGTTGGATGCCGGTGGTGCAAATGGCAAAGCTCGCACCGTGGGCGAATTACTGAATCGCCGCCTGACCAACACCGCCCTCGCGCCTGAGCAGCGCACCGTGCGCGCCCGCTACCGTGAGGCCAAGGTACTGCGCGATGATGGCAAGACCAAGATCAACAAGATCTACGACCTGTACATCGACCGCGCCATGATTGAGGCCGAGTTTGATGCGCTGTGGGCCAAACAGGCCAATCTGAATTCCACACTATTCACCGAAGCCGCACGCGCCGAATTGCGGTACTGCTTGCTATTCCAGCGCCCGCTCAAGCCCGTGAAACCGGGGCGCTGCACCTTGATACCCGAAGAAGAGCGCGCACCGCTGGCCCTTCCCAGCACGCAGCGCTTTCGCATGTACCAGGAGGTGAACGCCTTGCGCATCTTGCGTGAGGGGCTCAAAGAGGAACCGTTGACGTTGGCCCAGCGTGATGCGCTGGTTGAAGCCATGGAACGCAAAAGCAAGCTCACGTTTACTGCCATGAAAACCCTGCTCAAGACGGGTGGCGCCGTGCAGTTCAACTTTGAAGACCCCAAGCGCCAAGAGTTCAAGGGCAATACCACTAGCGCCATTTTGGGAGATAAAAAACACTTTGGCGACGCGTGGTTTACGTTTGACGAAGCCAAACAAGACGCCATCGTTCTGCAACTGGTCAAAGAGGAAAATGAAGCCAAGCTGGTGCAGTGGCTCCAAGCAGAAACTGGCATTGACGAAGCCAGAGCCGAAACAATAGCCAATGCAGGCTTGCCCGAAGGCTATGGCAGCCTGTGCAGCCAGGCACTAGCGCGCATCCTGCCAGAGCTGCGCCGGAATGTGGTTACCTATGACAAGGCCGTGTTGGCTGCGGGCTTTGACCACCACAGCAATATCAGTCCAGCCGCCACTGGCGAAATACTGCCCGAGCTGCCCTACTACGGGATACCGCTACAACGCCATGTCGGATTTGGCTCAGGCAAGCCAGAGGACAGCGACGAAAAGCGCTACGGAAAAATCGCCAACCCCACAGTACATATCGGTCTGAATCAAGTGCGCCTGGTGGTGAACGCGCTCATCAAACGCTATGGGCACCCCAGCGAGGTGATTGTGGAACTGGCTCGGGATTTGAAGCAAAGCAAGGATCACTCGCAGAGTAGCGGAGAACCATACCGAGAGAAGTTAGGTTGTTCATGCCAACGATGTGTTACCGCCCAGCAAGCCAACAATCAACGCCGCAATACGCGGCTGCGTGCCGACATAGCCGGGGTGCTGAGCATCAGCCCCGAGCGCGTGCGTGCGGCGGACGTTCAGAAAATGATTCTGTGGGAAGAGCTCTGCCTCAACAACGTAGCTGATCGACGCTGCCCCTACTCTGGCGTCCAAATCAGTGCCGCGATGCTGCTAAGCGAGCAAGTCGAGATTGAACATATCCTGCCGTTCTCTAAAACCCTGGACGACAGTCTGAACAACAAGACCGTTTCTATGCGTCAGGCCAACCGCATCAAAGGCAACCGCACGCCATGGCAAGCCCGAGAAGACTTTGCGGCGCAGGGATGGTCCATCGACGACATATTGAACCGCGCAGAGCAAATGCCCAGAGCCAAGCGCTACCGCTTTGGTGAGGAAGGCTTGCAGCGCTGGCTCAAGGACGATGCCGGTTTCTTGGCCCGCGCACTTAACGACACGCGCCACCTGAGCAAGGTTGCGCGGGAATACATGAGTCTGGTTTGCCCACAAAACACCCGCGTCATTCCAGGCCGCATGACGGCCATGCTGCGCGCCAAGTTTGGGCTGAATGACGTACTCAGCCTGCGCGGAGAAAAGAACCGTAACGACCACCGCCACCACGCAGTGGATGCCTGCGTGATTGGCGTCACCGACCAGGGCTTGCTACAGCGCTTTTCTTCAGCAAGTGCGAGTGCGCGGGAGCAGCAACTCAACCGTCTAGTGGAACGCATGCCCATGCCATGGGGCACGGATGAAGACAAAAAATATTTGCACTCGGTACAACGCGCCATCGACCGTATTTGGGTGAGCCATAAGCCGGATCATGGGCATGAGGGAGCGATGCACAACGACACCGCTTACGGGTTGCTAGGTAACGGTCGTGTGAGCGTTCACAAAATGGTGGAAGGAAAACGCGAACGTATCGAAGACAACCTCAAGGTGATTGAATTCAGCAATGCCGCTGCCAATGCGCGCCATGGGCAGCTACCCACCGGCGAACCACGCCCGTACAAAGGTTACAAGGGTGACAGCAACTACTGCATCGAGATCATTCGCAATGAGAAGGGGAAGTGGGAAGGCGAAGTGATTTCAACCTTTGAGGCGTACCAGTTGGTGCGGCTACATGGATTGGCGCGACTACGGCATCCGAAATTGAGTGTCAGTGGAAAGCCGTTGGTGATGCGGTTGATCATTGGTGACAGCGTGAGATTGGAGCTCACCGAAGGAGTGAAAACTCTTCGTCTGGCAAAGATGAGTGGGAACGGCCAAGTATTCATGGCCCCGACAATTGAGGCGAATGTCGACTCTCGAAACAGGGACAAAGATGACCCTTTTTTATGCACATCAAAAATGGCC
The DNA here is from genome assembly GCA_025356445.1 of Betaproteobacteria bacterium. Classification (GTDB taxonomy): domain Bacteria; phylum Pseudomonadota; class Gammaproteobacteria; order Burkholderiales; family Burkholderiaceae_C; genus Defluviibacillus. The sequence continues at coordinate 29,337 of JANXSZ010000078.1, forward strand.
GGTTCGCTCTTATCGGCGAGAGCCCGCCGCGTCACCATCTCCCCTATCGGAGAACTCCACGACCCCGGATTCAAGGAGTAAACAGCATGATCGGTCGCATCGTAGAAGTGGCCGATGACCGTCGGCATCTGTTCATGCATCGCGGCTTCATGGTGGTGCAGGACACCGAGGGCGAACGCAAGGAACTGGGCCAAGTGCCGCTGGATGACATTGCAGCCGTCATCGCCAATGCACATGGCCTGAGCTACACCAACAACCTGCTGGTGGCATTGGCTGAACGCGGCGCTCCCTTTGTGCTGTGCGCGGCGAACCACAACGCCGTGGGCATGCTGCTGCCTATTGATGGGAATTTTGAACAGGCCAAGCGAATAGAAGCCCAAATAGCCGCCAGCCTTCCCACACACAAGCGCCTGTGGGCAGCCGTGGTGCGATCCAAGCTGGAACAACAAGCTGCAGCATTGGAAGCAACCGGCGCCCCTACTGCCCCGCTGACCGCCTTGATCTCCAAAGTCAAAAGCGGCGACCCGGAAAACATTGAGGCGCAAGGCGCGCAACGTTATTGGCGGTTACTGTTTGGTGATGCATTCCACCGAGACCAAGATGGCGGCGGCCTCAACGGTCTGCTGAACTATGGCTACACCGTCTTGCGAGCCTGTACGGCACGCGCTGTGATTGCGGCTGGCTTGCACCCCAGTATCGGCCTGCATCACAGCAATGACAACAATGCCATGCGTCTCGTTGACGATGTGATGGAACCCTTTCGCCCCATCGTTGATTTGAAGGTTTGGCACTTGCGGCGCAATGGCGAAGAACAGGTAACGCCAGAAACCAAACGTGCCTTGGTGCGCACGCTGTATGACGATATGCAAACCGAGGCTGGTGCAACACCTGTCATGGTTTGCGCACAGAAACTGGCCGTGTCTCTAGCGCAGGTGTATTTGGGTGAGCGAGAAAAGCTGGACCTGCCTCTCCCCGGATTACCACTTGCACTAGCGAACGCTTTGCAAGATGAATAACGCTGCACGTCTATGCTTTCGGGTTACCGACTCATGTGGATCGTCGTAATGTTTGACCTGCCGGTGGTCGAAAAGGCTGAGCGCAAAGCAGCGACTGAGTTTCGCAACACCTTGCTGGACATGGGTTTTGAAATGAGCCAGTTCAGCGTTTACATGCGGTTTTGCACGAGCATCGCGCAGGTGGATACGTATTGCAAACGAGTGGAAGTCGCCTTGCCCCAAGGAGGGAAAGTGAATATCCTTCAATTCACTGACAAACAATATGAACGGATTGTCAGTTTTCACGGCAAAGCCAAACAACCGGCGAATAAAACGCCCGATCAATTCGATCTTTTCTAGAAAATGCGCATCGTTTTTCAGCGTCCAGAAACGAAAAACCCCTTGACGAATCAAGGGGTTATCGCAGCGCTAGTCTAGACGATTGGGATATGCGCTCTGGCCGGAACTCTTTCTATCGATGCCATTTTTCAAGAGCGAGTCTAGACGATTGGGATATGCGCTCTGGCCGGAAC